>CACGHD010000005.1 GCA_902572825.1 uncultured Prochlorococcus sp.
TAATATGTCTTTAATTTTTACCCCAGGAGTCATTGCTAAAGCTCCCAAGGCTATTGATTCTACAGGAGGCGGCGACTTTATTTGAATCTTTGAAATTTTTTTTGTTATCCATTCTTTAATCAATGGTATTTGAGTTCCTCCACCAACCAAAACAATTGAATTTAAGTCGTCAAAAGTGCAAAATTTTCCTCTTGCTTGGTTTAATAAATCTTTTAGTAAAGAATTAAGGTGATTAAGAAGATTATTTTCAATGAGTATTTTCTCAAATATTTCCTTACTTAGGTAAAATTCTTTTTCTTGATTTTGTTCAGTTAATAATTTTATTGGATATTTATTTTCATATTTGATTGCGGGTGAACTGAGCTTACATTTTAGTTCTTCTGCCTTAAAAAGATTAGTAACATAATTATTATCAGGAATAAAATAATCAACTATCCATTGATCAAAATCTTTCCCACCAATTTTTGAGCCTGTTTTTCCAATTATTTCTGCACACCTTATTTTTTGTTTTGAAATTGAGCTTACATTATTACCTTTAAATTTTAGTAGTTCAGCTATTGGTCCAGATTTTCCTTCTCCGCCCTCTATTTTGACTATATTCATATCGACTGTACTTCCCCCAATATCTAATGTCATGATTTTCGAGCCAAATGGTAAATTTATACCTAAACTCGCAGCAGTAGGCTCATCAACTAGGGCTATTTCATCTACGGATATTTCTTCGCAAAGGTTTACTAACCATTTTCTATAACCCTTATATGTATCTATAGGAGCAGTTAAAACAAGTCTTTTAATTTCATATTTGCGAGGAATGTTTGCCCATAAAATTTGAAAAAATTTTTCGCCACATTCATTCGGGTTTAAAATTTTTTTTTGATTTATTTTTTCAATAGAATTTCCAATTAATCTTTTAAAATTCGAATGAAAAAACAAATCAGAATTTGAGTTGTTCCTCATTTTTAGAGCACTAAGACCAATTTTAGGAGTCTTCGAAGGTTCCTCGAACCAAATGGCTGTAGGAATAACTCCTGGAGATGATGTGATGTTAGGTATTTCAACTAAAATTGAATTGATATTTTTTTGATCTTGAAAAGCTATTACAGTATTTGTGTTCCCTAAATCAATAGCAAGTGTTCCAGATAAATTTTCTTCCATAAGAAATTGTAAGAATCAATTAAGTTTTTTTTGTAATTTATGTTTTGAAACGGTCGAATAAACTGTAAGATGTATTTTATAGTAAAAAATTTTTTTTAATGAAAATATCAAATAATGCAGGAATTGATTCTAATGATCTTGCGAAAAGAGGTGAAAGCTTAATAAGAAAATCAACTAATAGATATTTAACCACTGTCAAAATTGCTTTCAGAGCTAAACAAAGACGATTTGATGATTTTGATGGCTTATTAGAGGAGTCAACTATTAAACCTGTCCAAAGGTCAATTATTGAATTAAGCGATGAACAAGATCAACCAGATTTACTTCCAGGCTAATTTTGGTAAAAGACCAAAAAGGATGGAGATTACTTAGAGATTTTAAAAAAGGCAAATTTTGCTTTTTGATTAGTGTTGATAATTGGTCAATCGAGTTACAAAAGAGTGAATTCTATTCTCTCTACCTTCTACTAATCAAAATTAATGAACAACTATTAGTTATCAAGGATGAACTAATGGATGAGGAATCTATTACTTTAGAAATAGAAAAACTACCTTGGCATATTTGCTTAGATGGAAAAAAAAATGAATGGAGTTTAAGGTTTGTTTTTGAAAGTCAAGACCAAACTAGATCCTTCGAAATGTATTGGCCGATACCAATCGCACAAAATTTATTTTATGAAATAAAAAACATGTGGGAATCAATGGATTAAAAATAAATAAAATTGGAAATTTTAGAAAATATTTCCCCCTCCAAAAAAAAATTTTTCACAATTTTTCCACAGCTTTTTTAAGAAAAATATCTGTGGATTTAAGGTGTGTGGAAAACTCTTAATTTTATATAAATCTTTATATTTAATCAAGATTTAATTTTACAAAATTAATTTTTATGACTCCCTTTCTTATGACTGGATTCTTATTGTTCTTTGACCTGAGACTGCTCCTAAATAATACTTGTTGACTATTTAGTGATTTTGGAGAAAACTTGTTTTATAAATTTAATTTTCAACAAATTATTTCCAATATGCAAGAGTTAAATTATCAAGAAAATTCAAAAGTTTTACATCATAAAGATGAAGTAATAAGTTTTAAATGTGAACTTCAAGAAAATCTTCAAAAGGCTATGAAAGAATTTGTTGAGGAGCATCCTAACTGGGATCAATACAGGATACTACAAGCTGCTATTGCAGGATTTTTGATGCAAAAAGGATTCCAAAATAGGGATTTAACGAGACTCTATATTGGCAATATGTTTTCAATGAATTTTAAAGAATAAAAATTTATTATATTTTTTCTAATAGTATTTTTGCTATATCATCTTTGACAGGTAGTATAGATAATCTATTTCCTTTTTTTACAACTAATAACTCATCCTCATTAAATAAAATCTTTAGTTCAGGTAAACTTAAAATTTTATCAGACTTGAGTTTGTATTTTACTTTTACACAATCCCATCTAGGATTTTCAGGTTTCGATTTTGGATCAAAATATTTGGAATCTTTATCAAATTGAGTAGGATCAACAATATTTAGATCTATTACCTCCATAAGTCCGACGATACCTGGAGGTTTGCAGTTCGAATGATAGAAAAAAACCTTATCTCCTTTATTCATCTTCCTCATAAAATTCCGAGCCTGATAATTTCTTATTCCATCCCATAAAGTCTCCCCGTCATTTTTTAGAGTATCTATGCTGTAAGCATCGGGCTCACTTTTCATTAGCCAAAACTTTTCTTCAGTCATATTAAGGGATCTCGGCGATTTTTAATGCTTGGAGGACGTGTTATCCAAACTTTTTTGGGTATAAATTTATTATCCATCAAAGTTTCTTTTTAGGAAAGTAAGGGGATATTTTTTCCGGTATTTGTTCAACAGATGTAATTTTTTTATCATTTATGAATATTTTTTCTTCTTTCCATAAATTTAGACGTCGATATTGCTTAATTGGAAAATCTGCTGTTAATGCATTTCCATCCTCTCCATATGTGCGATAAAACAATTTATATCGCTGGATTTTCCCTGAGAAAATTGTCCCAATAAATGAACAAAATATTAGCGAGAAAATCCAAAGCATAATAGTTTCAATTCTTGGTCCTAAACCACCTGTAATAATTAAAAGAATTGGAAATAATAGGCTAAAGGGTCTTAGAAAATAGATCCTAAATACTCTTTGTCTTTCTTTTTCATATTCTTGACTTGTCATCCCCCACACTTTTGTGATTGTAGTTCTTGCATTAAATACTTCTTCTTTTTCTTTCCTGCGGAAAAACTGTTGTAGATATTTGACTTGTATATTGCTTAAAGAAAACCATTCTTGCCCTCCTCTTTTGGAAGAAATTAAAACTTGATAAAGAATATGTATTTCTTTTTCAAATAACTCTGCATCACTTCTTTTTGAAAACCATGTTGAATCTAATAATTTGAGTTCTCCAACGTTGTAGTCTCTTTTGATGGCTTGAAATCTGGAATCTAGATTATTTGTAATTCCAATTTTTATATCATTACTATTCAAATCTTTGATCAAGTATAAGGCACATTTTTTACTTGCAGATGGATTCCCTGAAGAAATATTTCGTTTTGGTACCTCCTCAGCTATTCTCTCTCTAACAATGGGATCAGATGCTTTAACTTGATGGATGGTTGGATTTTTTCTTGCTTCTCTTAATTTCCTTGCCTTCTCTTCTGCTTTCATTGCTCTTGATAACTCTCTGCTGAAACCAATCGTGTCATGTCTCATATTTTTACCCGCACCAAATACCCAACCTGACCTTCTTAAAAAATCATATTCAGCTTTACCATCGCAATATTTATTCCATGCAACTAATAAAGCTTGCCCATATAATTTCTTTCTAGGTTTAGCCATTTTTTATCCACATTGCTTATCTTCTCCCGTGATGCAATATCTTTTTATTTCACTATTTAATCTTTGCTCACAACTAATAGTCATAAGAGGTTTAACTGTTCCTTGTCCAAAAAATTTATTCTGGTAATGATAACAAATTCCACCTCTTGCTTTTCTCCATTGCTTCCAAAGTTCGTCGTTATTTAATTCTTTTTTTAACTCCCAATCACTTTTAAGTAGATCTTCTGATGCACATCTTGTATATTCTGGAGTTGCTCCTGTTGGAACGCATTCAAATGGATAATTTTCAAAGTAACTTTCTTTCCAGCTTTCGAAGCTATGATCATCAGCGATTACATAAGAAGGTAAGGCGAGAGCAGCTAGTAGTGGGAGTAGTAAGCGTTTCATTTATTCCCATGTGGTCATATCAGTAGTGCCTTGAGATCTTTGCATCCAAGAATACTTCCAAATACCATTTACATTTTTAAAAATGCAAGTATAAGTTGAAAGATCTTTATTTTGATTTCCTTTATAACTGAAGATTTCATTTAAAGTAAAAACTGCGTAAGCCATCTCACCGTAAATTTCAATTTTATGGGTTTTGATTAGTTCTGATGATTCTGCAACTAAGTCTTTACTATCAAACATTCCCACTAATCCCTTAGCAGATATTGGATTTCCACTTGGTCTTACAGCTAAAAAATCCTCAGTTACGTTTGGTATTAGAAAAGAAGAATCTTCACTGGTTGCATAACCATTAATTAAATCTTCTATGGCTTTAGTATTTGACATTAAAAAAGGAGCTAATGCCCCTTATTTTAGTTCGACTGTCAATCGCTAAAAGTTTGGATAAAGTTTGGATAAAAAATTACGATTCCTTGAGATCCCAGTAATAGCTTGTCGGATACACTTTTCATTAGCCAGTAGTTTTCTTTAGTCATATCAGGGGACTATGAGGAAATGATAAATTGTGAACAAACCGTGAACATAATTTTATGTGATTTCTTTATTAGATTTATTATCCATCAAAGTCACAATTTAGGAAAGTAATGGGTGGCATGGGGGTGCATAGGACCGTGCTGCATCGTATATATGATCTGATACATTTCTGTTAAAAGTTTACGGGTACAACCTTTCAATAGCTTCGTTCTGTTCTTGCTTTTTTAAGTCTTCAGCATCTAAAACAGGGCACGAGTTTTGATTTAGTGATAAGAGGAAAGTGCTTTTTTTGAATAGTTTGAAAAGTGGTGTAAGTAATAAGTTTTTCATTTATTCCCAAGTTTTCATATCAGAGAAGTCGCTTGCTATTGCATGAAGCATTCCTCCTACAAATGATCTAGGGCAACCAAGTTTGTTAACTAAAACTTCTGATTGTTTTTTGATATCTTCCCATGTAGGTCTGATATCCTCATTTATTTGTTTAAGGCTAGGTTTAAATTCTTCTGAATCATTCATATTAAAAGATATTAACTTATTAAAATTCAAATGATAGTAAAGAAAATCTCATTTATTTAAATAAATATTCAATAAAAATTACAAAATAAATTCTTTAGAAATTATTCTAAGCTGATTTAAATTCAGATTATTTAAATAATTATTTGCAATCAATTTTTCCTCATTAATTTCGAGATCTTTAATCTCAGAAATAATGCTATTAGATATTAATTCAATTAAATGTTCTTTATCCATGACTTATATATAAACCAAAAACAAACATTAATTATTTAAAGTCTTCAACTCAACATATAAGTAAAAATACTCAGATAAATATAAAACTCATAGGTTTGCTAAATCACTTTAGATGATTGGTATAGGGTGCACGCGAATTATCAGCTACTCACACTTGAGCTTTTTATGTAACATAATAAGTTTACATAAAGTAACAATTAAATGAAAAGACTTTTTCCTTATATAGCTTTTGCATGTTTAACTGGTTTTACGGCTACGACCGGTTTACCAGTTATAGCAGGCGGTTGTAGTAGCCACATGAACAAAAAAGCTGAAATCAAATGTGCTGAAGATGATACTGAGTGTCAAATTGAAAAAGCTGAAAAGTTTGATTTAAAAGATTCTCTCAAGTCATAAAATCATGACTCAAATCGGTTTATTTATGAACTCTGCCCCAAGAGATTTGATTGAGTTCACATTCTTTTCGGCTGTTGGTTTTACTGCAGGATTATTTGGTCTAATTTAGTTATAGAAAATTGACCCATTCTTTTTTTCTCTTTACCTTTTCAAGTCTTTCTTTCTTTTATGTGATGGCTTGCTTATGGAGAGATTTAATTAATCAAAAGTAAAAAATATTTTTTAAATTACCTTTTATAGATAAATCTTTGTATGTCTTCGAATAGATTAGATTTTGATTTAAAAAATCCATTACTTTTTAAATAAGATTTTCCTTTTTCTATATTTTCAATTCTTTTATCATAAGAATTTTCATCTAAATTTTTTTGCATAAAAAAATAGTCGGACTCTTATTCTGAATAATGCTCACAAAAAAGCGGTTACCTTAAATACAAAATTTAAATTCTTTTTTGAATTTTTTTTCATTCAAACTTAAGATCAAATAAAAAAGTTTCTTTCTTAAATTTCTAAGAATCTTTTGATATCTTCTTCTTCATGTCCTCAATATTATTAATTAATTTGTCTAACCATTTTGTATTATCTTCTGGTTTTAAATATTTAATTTTTGGTTGATTAATTTCAAGAGTCTCAAAATCTCCACTCATAAATTCTCCTTTGTATGTTCGTTTAACTACCTCTTTGTTCTAATTGATTTGACTAAAACACTGCGTATCTAATGTGTGCGGTTTGAGGAACATTTAGGTACGGAAAGAGGTATGTTTTTTTAGCCATTTAAATCTATGACTGACCTAAATTAGAAATATGGTTGTCATGAGTCAGTTGCATTGCTGCAACTGAAATCAACCATGAACTTTAAATTGCATTTAATAAAATGACTTACTACAGTTGCTTTGATCAAAAAGGAAACATAATTGCTCGCTGTCAGACTAAAGAAGATATAGATGTTCTTAAGAAAATGGGCAGACCAATAATGGAAATAAAAGAAATGAAAAAAGAGGAATCAGTTGTTTGTTCTTTAACTGGTAGTCCATCCGATTACAATGAAGATTATTAAAAGTATGACTCAAAGATCACTTCAATTAAATCAACATGGAAGATCAGTAGTTCTTTTGTTGGTTGCATTGAATAGCATTTGTACTTTCTTTTTTACTTTTGAAAAAGCATTAACTGATCGAGAAAGAGCGAGATAAAAATATTTAATTATTTGTGGATTAAAAGTAAATAAATAAAATTTAAGACATAAAAAAAGACCCTTTTACAGGTCTTTTTTAAATGGTGACGACAGAAAGGAGATCTATTTAATAATCAGATTAAGAATTTTCTTAGAAATTAGTTTTGAATGTAAAAGTGATTACTCACTTCTTCATGCTTTACAAACGACTTTATTTTTAAGATAGTTCAGAATTAATCCCGAAAGATTAATTTCTGATCACTTAACTTTCTTACCATAAAGGTTAGATAAGTTAATTTACCTTGGTGTTGCAGACCATGGATTAGTGAAGATCTAGTTGGTCAACCTTGGTCGAGTCGATCACCAGAACTGTCGTAAAAATAAAATAATCGGTCGTAAATATTTTGCATGAATCCTTAAGAATGATTTAATCATGATTAATTAAATCTTTAATCCGCGGACCACATCATCTCTCAGTAAGCATTTTATTTGTTTGTTTTACAAAGAATATAAAGCCAACCAAAGAAAGTAGCAAAAGCAATTATTAAAGCAATATTGTTATTCAATGGACTTAAATATCTTTCTATTGAAAGTGGCACATGGAGAATAACAAAATACCAATATAGAGCAGATAGTAATCCAAACAATAAAGCTAGAAGAATATAAAAAGGCAGGATATAAAATCTTCTTTTTTTTATTCTTTCCTCTGTAATATTTTCGGCTAAACCAATTCTTGACCAATAACCACCATTTAATTGAAGAAAAAACTTTAAAAATATTCCGTAAATATTTATAAAAAACTTAGATAAAGCAAATAAAGGTGAAATTATAAATCTTTGCATTACTGCTTTAAAAATTAAATTTGTTCAGTTATGGAAATCTGGCTTATATTATTAACTTTTTTTTCTCTATATTTCGTTAGGAAAAATACCATTGAGCTAAAAACAACTAAAAATCCTATTAATGATATTCGATAGAAAAGGTCATCAGACATATCAAAAAAAGCTGATCTTTTAAATTTGTTTCTCATCAAAAAAAAGAGGGTTTTATCCCTCTAAGTTTAGATCGAATGTCAATCCTATTTAATAGTTATTTTTAAGCAGCATCATATTCTTCATCTTCAAGCTCTCTCATAAATCTTTTATCTAATAAGTAATCGTCTAAAAGCTCTGCTGCCATCAGCATCTCAGGAGCAGGTTCTTGTAAATTTTTATCTAATAAGTAATTATCTACAGGGTCTAGATTGTTATTTTCTTTAATTTCTTTATCGCTGTCTAGTAGCTCTCTTATGTAGGTATATACAAGCTTTTTATCGTACCCACTTTCTCTAATTTCTTTCATCATTTCGATTGGAATTTTCATAATCGTCAACCCCTATTTGAAAGCCTATATACGCATACTTACGAAGATATAAGAAAAAAGCAAGAAAGAGGAAGGATGGAAGAAGACTTCTATATTTAGATCTTATTTTTAATAATTAACTAATTTTCTCTTTCCATCTCTGGTTTCTACTTTATTTATTCTTAACCCAATAAACAAAGCCCATATAAGTGCAAAGACAATTGGTAAGAAAATGATCGTAAGTTTCATCATTTTTTTTATCCTGTTATTTGCAAAAATAATAACTTTTAAATCAAAAAGAAAATATAGGTACTTTATCTAAAAAAGTAGGGTCGAGGTTAGATCGACTTTCAATCGCTAAAAGTTTGGATAAAGTTTGGATAAAAAATTACTAATCCTTGAGATCCTAGTAATAGCTGGTCGCGCTCACTTTTCATTAGCCAAAAATTTTCTTTAGTCATGCCAACTGATTATGGGGAAATTATTAATTGTGAACAAATCGTGAACATAATTTTATGTGATTTGCTTTATTAGATTTATTATCCATCAAAGTCTCTATTTAGGAAAGTAATGGGTGGCATGGGGGTATCTCCGTGCGGCGCGTATATGTAGACCCCAAGAGAGATTTATAATATTTTTTGGATTTCTAAAAGTAAGTTCTAAATATCAGTAATCAGAAGTATGGGTTTAGATATATAAATTAGCGTTGTATTAGTGAGTTGTTTTCGCAGACCCATCCGCTTGGTAAGAATGATGGACAACCTCTGAGATTGTTTGCATTAATACCACTCATTATGGCACCACTCAGGTCGGCACCATTCAGGTCTGCACCACTAAGGTCTGCACCAGTCAGGTTGGCACCATTCAGGTCTGCACCACTAAGGTCTGCACCAGTCAGGTTGGCACCATTCAGTCTGGCACCACTCAGGCTGACATCACTCATTCTGGCATCCCTCAGGTCGGCACGAAACAGGTCGGCACCATTCAGGTTGACACCACTCATTATGGCAGCACTCAGGTCTGCACCAGTCAGGTCGGCACCACTCAGGTCTGCACCATTCAGTATGCTATAACTCAGGTCGGCACCACTTATTTTGGCACCATTCAGGTCGGCACCATTCAGTATTGCATAAATTAGGTTGGCACCACTTAGGTCGGCAAATTTCAGGTTCGCATCCCTGAGGTTGGCACCAAACATTCTGGCATCCCTCAGGTCGGCACGAAACAGGTCGGCACGATTCAGGTCGGCACGAAACAGGTCTGCACCATTCAGTCTGGCACCACTCAGGTCTGCACCAGTCAGGTTGGCACCATTCAGTCTGGCACCACTCAGGTTTGTATGAGCTAAGTTACCACTTCTTCTTATCTGATTATTTCTAGGTTCTATATGGTCAGTAAAAGATGCTGTTGGTGTAATAGATAGAGCTAGTATTCCTGCAACTGCTAATGCTTTTTTCATTAAGAAATCCTTTTAATAATTATTTTTCTGATTAATCAATTTACCTTAACTGATAAAACTTTGGTAATTTATTAATTTTTTATTTAATTACTTTTGCACTCAAGAAAGTTTTAAATCTATCTTTTTGGAAGTATATAATTAGCTATATAAAGTTTTTTATTAATGCTTTAAAACCAATAATATTTTTCCATTACAAATGAGATATTATTTCATTGAGATCAAATAAATCAGTTGCCACTAAAGAAATGTTGGAGTGTAAAGCTCTTCTGGGTTCTTAAATAATTAAAATTTCGCTAAAAGCATTTTATTTTTAGAAGATTTAAATTTGGTACAAAAAACTACATCATTTGAAGATTTAAGTGAATAGTTTATAGATATAAAATCTAATTTACTAATTATGGAATTCGCAAAAAAATTCATGACCGAAAAAGCTGAAAAGCTGAACGGAAAAGCTGCAATGCTTGGAATGTTTGCTCTTGTGGGAGCTTATTATTTTACTGGTCAAATTGTTCCAGGAATATTCTAAGAAAATCCTTTTAAATTTCTTGAGAGCTTAATTAAGCTCTTTTTTTTTTTTAATTATCTAATAATTCAAATAATTTACTTATTAGTAGCTTTCTTTTTAAAAAAGTTTTATCAATATATTTTTTATTCTCTTCTCTTAGAATTTCCTGACCATTTGCGCCCAACCCTTCAAGGATAAATTCTCTATCTTCTTTAAGCCACTTATTTATAATTTCCCCAGTGGACTCTATATGGAATTGTAATCCGTAGGCAAAATCATCAATCTTAAATAACTGTTCCTTACAACGAGCGCTACTAGCAAGGAGCACTGCCTTTTTAGGTAATAAAATCCTATCTCCGTGCCAATGCAGGACATGAAATGGCTCTTCAAAGAGTTCGTTTAAGTCTTTATTTGATTTATCTTTAAAAATTTGAGACCATCCAATTTCTGGTAATGCTTTTGGAGGTGATCCATATTTTAAAATTTCTACATTTCCTCCAGCAGCATTCGCAAGCAACTGAGCACCTAAGCAAACACCGATCATAGGCCTCTCATTTTCTAATTCTTTTTTTATAAAATCTCTTTCTAACTTAAGCCATGGATATCTGTCGCTTCCAATATCTTTCACTCCCATTGGTCCACCCATAATCAAAATCAAGTCACCTTTTTTTGTTTGAGGTAGAGGATCTTTTTTATCTAAACGAACAACATCGATTTTTAAATCTTTTTCTTTAGCAAATTGTTCAAAAAGGCCTGGGCCCTCTATTTCTAAATGTTGCAAAACTAATAGTCGTTTTATTCTCTTCATTCAATTTCCATTATTTCAACATAATCAGAACAGACATTAACGCTAAACCACTCCATTGAGGACCAATTACTTTTTTGGTATGTACCTGCTGCAACACTTGCAAAACAATCATTCTCATACCAACTTCGATAATTGGGATTTAATTCCGTTCCTTTTAATCTATTTTCTAAGCCTTTTCCATATTTTTTAATAACAAGATTTATAGCTTCGTACTCAATTTGTCTTTGCCTTTCATCAGCAAAAGCTCCTAAAGGTATAAAAAAAAGGATTGAAGCAATAAGTAAATGTTTCATCGATTCTACTGTTTTTTATATGAAGTTAATTTCATTTTGTTTAATTAATTTTTTAAAATTATCAACCCTTTTTTGTCCGTTCTTTAAAGGTCTAGAAGAGTCAAGTACAGCTGCACAACATAATTGCCAACAAGATTTTTCATCTAGGTCTAATTTCTTGCATATTTTTTTTGGGGCTTTAAAAACTGTATTAATTTCCGCAATATGTTGAGTAGTTTCCCATAACTCTCCTTCAAGAAAATCAAGTTCAATACTTGATAATAATCCTGTGGCTACGTAATCTTTGATTAGCTCAGTTAATTCCACAAGATTCTATAAAAGCAGGAAAAGTTAAATCATCTTTTATTATTTATATAGCAAGATAAAAAAAAAGGAGCTAATTGCTCCCTAGATTAGATTGACTGTTAATCAGGTTGATTTATTCTTCAGGATTCAAAGTAGGTACACCTTCTGCTGAAGCTACAGCAACCCACATCACTGCAGATGAATTCCCACTATTAGCCATTGTATGAGCAGGAGTATTTGCTGAAAGAACAAATGAATCCCCCTCCTTAAAGGTCTTACTAATCCCCGTCTTTTCAGCAAGCGTTAATTCACCACTTTCAATATGACCCAATAAAGGTACAGGATGAGAGTGCATTGGTATCGTCGCTCCATTTTCAACTTCTACTCTAATCAAACGCATTTCAGCTTTTCCTTTTGGATACTTGAAATTATCTCCATCAATGTTTTCTGAAGAGGTGAAGATTTCTTGTACATCAACAGGAGATTCTGCAGCTATAGAAATGCTTGGATTGATAAGCATTAATGCAAAAGCTAATGCGATGAATAAATTCTTGATCATGAATTTGAATTTCTATAAAATTATTTAGACTTATAGTATTTATTTTTTCAATATCTGTCAGTACTTGATTTAACTTTTTATGTTTTTGAATAAATCTTTTATTGAGGAACTAGCGCTCCTTATTTTAAATCTACTGTTAATGTAAATTTTTCTTATTTCTTTTTTGTAAATTAAATCTTAAATTATATAGGGAAACTTATATAGAACTCGTTTTCATATAAGTTATATAAATCTAATTAAGTAGTCTTTTTTACCAATTAAATATACCTGTTTTTAAATAAATATATTTGTCCTTAAAAAGCTCCTAGAAAACACTTTTTCTTGAAATAAAGATTGACAAGACATTTATAAAAAAAACTTTTATAAAACATTAACTTCTTTTATGAATATGTTTCTAACTAACAAGACTCGTTTAAAAATTAAGGATATTGTAAAGAGGATTTCATTAGATGAACCAGTTGCATTAGAGGAAAGAATTTATGTAGAAAAGTTTGCAAAACATAATTCAACTATATGGACATGGCTTAAGAAAGCTAACAGCTTGAGGAGATATGGCAAACAAAAAACTGATGGAATAAATGGACTTATCCAGAATCTTGGCCTTGATGGTTTAGAGACTGAAAATCATTTCGATCCTAAAAATGATGATCTTGCTGATTGGTTTAGTGGATCTCCTGATTGGGTGAGGAGGAGCTAATTACCCTTAGATTAAAATTAATTCAAATTAATAATGAAAAAAGGAAACTTTCTCTACTTGTCTTGGGCATAATCACAAATACCGAATTGCATACATTCCATTTGCGCATCAGTTAGTTTTCTTTCAATTGATAACGTATCAAACAAACCACCAATTACATGTTGAATTTTATTTTTAATTAGATTTCCGTAAGTCATCATTAACCCCCTTTTGTAGAACTTATTTAGTATTAGTTATGTTCAAGAATCAAGAGTTTTAATACCTAAAATACAAATTATAAATTAATCGTTTTTAAAATATTTCACTAAATTCATAATCAGTATTTTTGCTCTAGGAAATTTGAATCATCACCTTTAAATTAGATCCACTGATTGGAGGTCTCACTTCATGAGTACTTACAAAAGGAAATACTTTAAAAAGACAAAAAAGATCAATAACACTCTTTGGTTGGATAAATTAATTAATCAACTTGAAAAAAAATCAAAGGGAGTTTGATCATGAATACATTTAGAAATAAACAATTCAAAAATGAATTAGATCCCAAGTATGCCTTCTATGATTGTCTTCGTAGTTGCGAAATTAAGATTAATTCTGAAAAGTCTTTAGAAGAATGCGTCGAAATTTGTGAACCTAGTCCAGTACCAAAGAATCTTGATGGCTAAAAATAGGAATTTAAACTCTATTCGATACCTATTCTGCCGTTATAAGGTTTTTATATAAATTTAAGGAGGGTAATCTTATGACCAACCTTGCAATTGAGATACTTCTTCTAATTATAGTTTTAGTTAATTTTGGAACGATCCTTACCGCTAAAATTTATTCACAATCAGTAAAAGAAATTCAACGTAAGAGATTATTTTGTAGTGAATCTATAAGTAACCCATATTGTGTTTTTTAATAAATTAATTCCAAACTAATAACTCTCAAAATAGAGTTATAATCTTAGAAGTTAAGGTCCAGTAAAACTAAAAATAAGGTGTATAAGGTACTTCTGTTTTTAATGAATCTCCGTAGTAACTTTCAGCTGACTTTAATAGGATCCAATAAATAAAATTCAGAAATGATTTTTCCATAGGAAGATCTATACCTTTACTAATTCAAATCAAAATCCTAAATAAAAACATCGTAAAAAATACTTAACTGAAGAGATTTAGATTTTTTTAGTTAATTTGCGTTGGTTAGGTTTGTATGAAATGCTACTAAAGCTTGTTTTATCAATCGATTTGGTAATATTGCTTGTTGATTCCTTTAATTTCTGAAGATATATTAAATAAACTATAAAAGTAAGAAATTGATGAATACTCAAAAAAGCCAAAGCCATAAAAGACAAGAGCAAAATAATACAGAATGGTTAGATGAATTAATCAATAAGATTGAAAGCATGAAAAACAAAATATCAAATACTTATTAATCATTCTTCTACATTTATTAAGTCAGCTTGTAGTTTTATAGGCTGACTTTTTTGATGATTTGATAATTTTCCATGCTTCTGATGCAGTGTCTGCATATTGGAAAAGATTTAAATGTTCATCTTCAATTAATCCAAGATCAGCTAAATATTCAAAGTTAATTATCTTATTCCAATACTCTCTACCAAAAAGTATGATTGGGATTTTAGTTTTCATTCCTGTTTGACAAAGTGTCAATAATTCAAATAATTCATCTAGTGTTCCAAAACCTCCAGGAAAAAATACGGCAGCTACTGATCGCATAACAAAATGGATCTTTCTTAATGCAAAATAATTGAATTTAAAGCAAAGACCAGGAGTTATAAAAGCATTTGGTATTTGTTCGTTAGGTAGACTGATATTTAACCCTATAGACTTACAATTTGCTTCAAATGCACCTCTATTAGCAGCTTCCATAATTCCTGGCCCCCCACCTGTAACAATCACATGAGAATTACAGTTTTTATTTTGATTATTAATTGAAGCAAGTTTAGAAAACTCCCTTGCAGATTGATAGTAATTACTCATTAGAAGCAAATTTTCTAATCTATTTAAATTTCGTTTTAGAAGTATCGATTTATGATTTTTTTTAATTAATTCTTTTATATTTTCAATTCTCTTTTTTGTATTTGATTCTTCTGCAATGCTTGCGCCTCCAAAAATAATTATGGTTGAAAGGATTTTATTTTCTTCAAGGATTAAATCTGGTTTAGTAATTTCAAGAAGCATTCTAACTCCACGCATTTCATTTCGGCTTAGTAGGCCAAAATCTTCGTGAGCCAATTTATAAGTATCAGAATTAATAATTAAATTCAGGTTTTTTAAATTATTACTATGGGATATATAATTTTTCATTTCAAACAAGAGTTTTAACTTTTCTTTCTAGGGGATTAAAATTGACTCTTTTGATTTTGTTATTTTCGTAAATCCAATAAACAGGTGGACTTTTTCTTGCCTTAATTAAATTAATTTTGTCTAATTTTTGAGGAATAAATTCTTTAGCAGGATCAAAAAATTTATCTCTTTTGGGTTGGTTTAAAACAATACTACCTTCTTTCCCTGAGATAGATCTGTGATAAGTTCCTATAGGAATTTCTAATGCTCCCATAGATCTATTTAAATAAATCACATGATGAGGTTCATCCCAGGAAGGATTTATTAAAACAAATTTCCTTTCTCCAGTGATAACTAAATTGTTGTCAATTTGATGATTGTGAACGTAATATTGCTCATCTTTTAAATCATCTGGAGGAGATATAGCTTCTCCAGAATGGATCACAACATCAGAACTATTAGAACTATCTATGCCTGCATCAAAGAATGTGACTTTTGGAGTCTCTCTAAAAATATTTATTGGTAAGAATCTTAATTCCATAGTGCTAACTCCCTTTTAGAAAATTTATAAATACTAATAAAATTTATTTACTTTTAAAAAACAGCTATTTTTTGATTTCTAATTACAACAAACCAAGCAATCTTCTTGAATTGGATAATCTATACATTCTTTGTTTAAAGTTTCTTCTAAGAAATCTACTTTCTTAACATAATCAAGATCTTTTAATTCTTTTTTTGGAACCGTGAACTGAGTTTGTAGTTTCATTTTCTATTCTCCTAATTAATACTGTTTTTTGAATCCATTCCAAGTTTGAGAAAACCTTAATCCCAGATAAGAAATTAAAATTGTCCAAAATAAAATTTCTATACCTAAATTAGTCATTTGCTTGGCCTCCTTTCTGTTTGATTATTCTTTAGTACGGGTATTATGTAAAAATCAAGCGTAAGAATACCTAAAAATTAAAGTTTTAATCACAAAAAATCTTGCAATGGTTATTACTCGGATGTTCTGCACATTCGTTATTCCAATAAGCTTCAATTTCTACTGACTTATTGTCATATGAAAGATTTTTTTTATCCAAATTAATTTCTTGGATAGTAAATGTGTCATTTAGTGCCATAAGACTTACCCCTTGACTACAACTATGTTCTAATTCATTTGAATGGTAAATTTCAAGTTGTATGTGTGCGGTAAGAGGAACAAAATTGTACGGATTAAGGATCAAAAAAAAATCTCAAATTAGTAATGATTGCAAGGAAAATATCTTAAAAGATTTTATTCTAACTTTAAAAAAAATTTGTATAAATTTTGCTTAGAGATTATATTTTCTTAATACTTTCTCAGGTCTGCCAGTATGTATCATTCATCTAATCTATCTGCATATTCTCTTAAAATCTCAGCCATCTTTTGAGGTGGAATTTCTTCTTGATATTCTCTACATAAATCAAAAAATTTATCTAAGAAATCTTTCATTGAAGATGACATAAAAATCAGCGTTTCATTTTAAAAGTAAAGTATGTAAACCCACCAAGCAATAAAAGACTCACAACCCCATAAATAATAGCTATGCCGTACATGTAAGTCATTTATTTATAAAGACATAAGCAGAATATAAATAAACTAAGAAAACTCCAATAGCTATTGAACTTCCATAAATAAGAAAGTTCCAAAATCTATATAGTTTAGGTTTTTTAAATTCTTTTTCTTCTTCTTTAGTAATCATTTATTTTCTTTTTCTTTTCTGGCAGCATTACCTTTTGCTCTTAATACCAAAGTTATCGTAAGGGCAGTACTTAATATCACAGCATCAATTAATAGGTGCGGGGAAATATTCATCAGCTGAAAAGAGAAATAAGAAGAGTCATTATCTTTTCATAAATAAATCTATTAATCATTAAAAAAGAGGGGTTTATCGCTCTAAGTTTAGATCGACTGTCAATCACAGTCTATTTTAGCTTTTTAGCTTCTCTAAAAAAACAGTATTTTATCTAGCCAGAGCAAGAGAAGGCACCTGCAAGAATATTTTTAAAAATTGGTGCTTGACCCAAGGCATATAAAAAGAAAGTTGATGATGCGAGAGTAATAACTATTTTAGAAGCCCTGTTAACTTTCAAATTTGAGACTTTTGCAAATGCAGAGTTCATTTATTCTTTAATTTATTGATTTTATAATAGCTGCAAAAATTATATATTTAGCATCAATATTTACCAAAGAATAATTTTATTGCTTCTTTTTCTTAGCTTGCATTTTTATTAGCTCAAATTCTTTTTTAGAAACTATTCTTATTTTGTATGCTGGATATCTTGTCTTCCACCATTTATTAATCGAAATAGCTACTCCTTCTAAATTTAGGGTACAAATATTGACCCATAGAGTTTTAGTTTCAACTTCTTTGTAGAATTCCCAATTTGTAGGTGAAGCCATTAAAAATCGTAAATGAAAAAATTCAATAAATTATGGGAAATGGTACATAAGCTAAAACTTTTTTTTTTAATAAGAGGATTTAGTTGAAGATATAGAGTTTTCATTAAATGGTAATAAAAAACTTTTAACAAAAGATTTACATCACTTTCGCCTTCTAGGAAAGTATTACTTTAATTTTATAACGAGTTTCAATTAAAAAATATCTCTGCAAAGAAGGGGCCAAAAATTGACCCCTCTTGGTGAAACTCTTCCAAAGAAACACCATTAAAATCTTACTCTGAAAGTTGCAAAGTTAAACAAATTAACAAAATCAAGATTAACAATTTATGCGGCCTTTTTAAAAGGGTTCATATTCCTTAAAAAGTTATTACTTTTGCGGGTACTAATTTTTCTATATCTTTGATTTATATCCAAGATATACTTTCTAGCTTTCTTATCACTTTCAATTTTCTTTTTTCGAAGACGTAAAGCCCTTAAATCTTCTATGGACATGAGGCCATCATCGTCATTGAAATTTAAATGATCAAATTGCATCAGTTTAAGAAATTAAGTTTCTTCTTTAAGTGCAAGATTAACAACCTTATCTTTATTTGCAATAGAGATAATTAACCAACCTAAATCAAATTAGTTATTCAATTTTCAGAAAGCTATGAATTCAAGTATTAAAAACTTTCTAAAATCAAGAAAAACTTTTGATTGAATTAGATGGAACTTCTACAGATACAAAAGATTCTCCATAATGAGATTCGGCTGATCTAATCAGTAACCAGAAGAAGAAATTTACTAAAGCTTTCTCCACGAGGATTTAGTAACTAATTTAAATAAACTCATCATTTTTGTAATAGCAATATACAAAATAAATTTATTACGCAATCAAGATATTTACCTTATAAAACATAGTTGCATATAAATTAAGTAAAATTTGCACCCTAAGACTTTAGGCAGCGGACTAAATCCTCGTGGAGTATTGGACTTTAGCCCGCTCTATTTTTTTAGCAAAAGAAAAATAGTACTGCAAGTTTCTAGATCACCAAATATTCTATTTATTCTGAATAAGCATTTACAGGTTAATTGATCCAAAGTATCTGAGCAGATGTTGGGGTTGTTTTTTGTATAGAAGTGCTACAAAAATTTAGTTATATCAATGGATTCAGTATTTTTGCTCATTGATATATTGATTCTTAGAATAATATTATTATTGATGCCTAAAGAAGGTTTAATTGTGAAAAAAATAATTAAATTTTTTAAACTACTTAAGAGAAGAATTGACATTCTCAGTGCAGAGACTGAATTGAAATTTATATTGGAAAATAAATAATGGGATTCCCACATTGCCCTATTTGTGTAGTTCTAGCATTTCTGTCAGTTTTTATGGGAGTTACTCGTAGTTATATGTTCTATATTCTTGTTCAGGAGTTTTTGAGAGCCGAATCTACTTTTAAATTGAAGTTTAGTTTCTATTAATTGTTGACATCTAAGTATAAATACTTTATAAATAGATTGTAGTGAATACTACAAAATCGTCCGATCTACCATCTGATAGACCGCAGTACGACTCAAGCCATAGGACGGGGACTTGAGCAAGTTCAGGAGCTGCATCATGGTAAACATGTATTTCAATGGCAAGTCATTCGTATATTGTAGAAAACAAGAAGAAAAGATTATAAAGCTTACTTATAGAGGATCTATTTACTTGAAATAAGATTTCAAATTTCTTTTTTAAAAAATTTGGACATTTATTGACGTTTTTGGATTAAGTATTTATTAATACTTTATAAGAAGAACTTATGGTGAATATATTTTTTGCCTATTTAAAAATTTATATATTCGTATATTTAGTAACGAGAAACTATTTTTAAAATAATTAATTTGTACTTAGATTTTTAAAAGGTTATGCAACCTATTTCTGAGGAACTTTACAAAAAAATAGTTGAGAGTTCTAAAAAATGAGTAAGTTACTTATTGCTTTATTGGCTTTAGATATAGGTGTTAGTCTGTCTAAAGTTTTTATTTTCACCTGAAAATCAAATTTCCTCAGCATAAAAGAAGCAATTGTTTTCTAAAACAAAAAATAATTACTGGGTATTCTTTATTTAATTTATTTATTTTATAAAATAAAAAATTAAACCAATAAAAGAACTTCCCATAAGTAATAGCACCATTAAAAGGGCTATTAACTTTGCTAATCCCATAAAGATAAATCCGAATTTCCTGTAGATCTTTGCATCCAGTGGATTTTCCAAATATTATTTACTTTTTTAAAAATAGATGTGACTGTTGGTAGGTCATCATTTGGTGTCCCTTTATAGGTGAATTTTGAACCTAGTGTAAAAATGCACATTACTATATTTTCGCTTAAAAATTCGAATCGGTGAATTTTGGTTATTTCTGCCTGTTCTTGAACTATATCACCACTAATCATCTGTTCGAACCCTTTTGCATCTATAGGATTACCACTCGGTCTTATGAATAAAAAATCTGGAGTCGCATTGTCAACAAAAAATGAGGCCATTTTTTTTGGATTAGCAAACTCATCCAATAATGACATTATTGTTTCTTCATCATTCATAATAAATAAGGGAAGTAATCCTTCAATTTTAGATCTACTGTTTGAAATGTACAAATAGAAATTTGGTAATTTAAAAAAAAAATTCGTTAGTATGATCGAAATAATTAAATTCTTAACATTAACCATGATAAATTCATTAAACAAATTATTGCCCGTTGGCAGAAAGGTCAAAAAATATTTGCCTTTCTTTATTGGATTTAAATTACTTACATTTACTGGCTTTCTTACTTATTTAATGAATCGCTAATTGAAATAACCTTAAAAATAAAATTTATTTAAATTAAAATCTAGTGAACAAAGAAGAACGAATTAAAAGATTTAAGTCTATGTCAAGTATCCAAAGACAAGAATTGATTTTAAAGAAGATGAAAGAGAGAGGCATAGAGGTAGGAAGTGGAATTTCTAATAAAAAATACGATAGCCAAGAGGTTTATGAATTAATTCATATTGCGAATTGCTTCCCAGAATTAAGAGAGAAAAAATAAAAAATTATTTAGGTTTCATTTATTAAGCTTTTTTTATTTTTGTTCTCTAAGTGCAGCAATAATTAATCCACCTACCAATCCGAGATTCATAAACACTACTCTTTGATGGAAAGGAAATACATGAAAAATTATTGTTGTTGGAATAAGAAATAGTAATAAAAAAACTGAACCGATTTTTTGATTTTTTCCAAATATAAAAAATCCCGAACCTAATATAAGACATATAATGGCTCCCACTAGAAGAATAGATGAAATTGGTTCAGGAATACCTTTTGAAGAAATATATTCAACAGTTCTTTCAAAATCATTTATTTTGCCTGGTATGGCTGAGATAAATATTGCAGAAATTGATACTCTTGAAAAAAAGTCTAAAAAATTTTTAATACTTTTATTTTTCAAAAAAGAACTTTTCATTATTTAATTATAAGAAAAATATTTCATTTGTTTTATAAAGTCTTAATAAGTTCAAAATACTTTTAAATTTTTTAAAAAGGGTTTCTCTCAATTAATATAAATTTATCTAATTCTTATTAATCTATTAAAGGAAATTAAGAGTAATTTATGATTTGTCTTTTTACTTTTATATAATAGTGAACTTAACTTAAATGAAAAATGTTTAAGAAATTACTTTTAACTTCTTTTTTACTTTTTAGTTCTCTAATAACAATATATCCTTCAAAAAAAGAAAATACAAAAATTTTCGATTATTGTTTTTCTCTAGAAAAAATAATTTCTAGAAATTCATTAGAAAAAAGTATGAATCTATCAAAGAATTTTAAGCCTCTAGCAAAAGATATTGTTCTATTTGGTACTGACAAAACAAAAGGTAAATTAGCTAATAAGATAATTAATCAATATAAAAAATCTAAAAAATTATTTATTGTAATTTTTGTTCCAAACCAAATTTATTGTCTAGCAGGATATTGGATTGAGCTAGCAAAACCAGGAAAATTTGAATCGATTTTTTATATGAAAAGCAAACAAAAAATAAATGAATATCAAAATATAAAAAAAGAGGTAGATGCCTTTATTAAAGATATTAATTTAGAATATAAATCTATAAAAAAAGAAATTAATGAATTTTTTTAGAAAATTAAAAAACTTTTTCTAAAAAACTGGATTATTTTTGCAAGTTAGTTTGTTGAAAAATTAATTACTTTAACTTTCTTGTCCCACCATATGAATAATTATATTGTCTAGAAACAACACTCCAACATTCTTTACAACAAAAAATCCAGTCTGTATAGAGTATTGATTTAACTCTGTAATGAATTTTATCTTGCTCATGACATAAATCACACTTTTTCATTCAATTTAAAATTTACTAGATAAATCTTAAATAAAAAAATTTTGATTTGGAAAAATTCACGAAAAGCTTTTAATCATGTCATGGTGAATTTGCGCTCTAAAAATCCTGTAGCAAAGCAGTGGTATTTTGAGTGCAAATATTTTAATTTTATCAATAATAAATTTCTAATTTCTAATATTCATACTTGGAATATATATAGCTTTTATCTATAAATAATTTATTTATCTTTATTTAGAAGATAAAGATTATACATTTTAATTAGTACTTTAAAAAGAAATTCACAGTTGACATTTAATTGACCTTATCATAAAAATGATTAGTTTTTTGTTATGAACATTTACTTATTCTGGATATTATTTTTAGCTCTGTGGGCAATAGTTCCTTTAATGATTATTAAAGGAAGAAAAGATGAAACTCCAAAATTAAAGACAGTTCCTGAACTTAAATCGAAGAAGAAAGGCTGGTTTAGCTAAAAATTTTATTAGAGAGTAATTCGATTTATAGACGTTTAGATAAAATTTAAAATTCTAATAAACTTCTCTAAAGTACAATATTAGACTCTACAGGAAATTTAAATTTATCTCTGCCACAAAGCTCTCCTAATTCAATCACCACTGATAATCCACTAATTTCCTTACAAGAATCATTGAGAATTTCAGCAACACATTTAACTGTCCCCCCTGTTGCTAATAAATCATCAACTATAGCGAACGATTTATATGGCTTTATTGACTCTTCTTGGATAGCAAGAGAATTACTCCCATACTCGAGATCATAAGATTTTTGTATAAGTTTCCCAGGAAGCTTACCAGGCTTTCTAGCTACTACCATAGGTTTAGATAAGTAAAAAGAGATTGCAGTACCAAAAATAAAACCTCTAGCATCTATAGATATAATCGCGTCTGCATTTCTGAAAATTGGACTATTTGACATTTCTTCGATTACTTTTGCGAAAATATCTGGATCTTGAAGCAAAGGGAGTATATCTTTAAAGATAATTCCTTTTACAGGAAAATTTATGTGATCTTTAATTAAATGTTTAAGATTTTCAGTCAAGTTCTTTTCTTTGTATCTAACCTTAAAGTGTATTATATTCTCAAATTCATCGATGACAAAATTGCATATTGGAATATTATGTGCGATGCCCGAGGAAATAGGTTCGACCACAAAAAACTTAAAAAATTTATCTGAAAAAATATATGGGGATTTAAAGATTTTTTCAGGGGAATTATATTTTGATCAAAATGAGACTTCTCCTTTACTAATATCAGTTGCATGGAGTGGTTGGGGCAAAGTTAGTGCTGCAAGAGCAGCTACAAGATTGATTAGTAGTCCTTTTCAAAATAAACTTATTGATCTACTTATATTTACTGGAGTTGCAGGTTCAGCAAATTTAAGCATTAACCAATGGGATATTGTGATACCTAATGAATTAATTCAACATGATATGGATGCTAGGCCTCTTTACGACAAATACGAAATCCCAGCTCTTAAAGAAGCAAAAATACAATCTTCTACAAGCTGGGTTAAATGGTCTACTGCAGTATTAAAAGAATCAATTGCTAAAAATGAAATTAGGCCATTTCTTAAGGTGAGAAATGGATTGGTTGCAACGGGAGATCAATTTATAGCAAGTAAAATAGTTATTGAAAATCTTTCTAAGGAATTGCCAGGTCTTTCTGCGGTAGAAATGGAAGGTGCAGCGGTTGCGCAAGTAGCCGTCCAAGAGGGAATACCTTGGTTGATAATAAGAGTTATATCTGATGGGGCTGATAATTCTGCTCAAAAAAACTTTATTGAATTCTTGGAAAAATATAAAAAATGTTCATGGGATTTAATTAATGCACTTTTAAAAAGATATCTTGATGCCCCTTGGGAAATAGAATCTTAATTCTTATTATCTTTTTATAGGAAGAAGTTGTTGTAATATTGTATTTCTTTCAAACAAATTTGATAAATAAGGAAATTTAGAAAGAAAAAAATCTAAAATTCTCCAAGGAAAAGGAATTTTAAATAAAATATTTTTTTTTCTTTTTTGATTTTTAGATAAAATAAATCGCGATATTTCTAGTAGATTCATTTCTTTAGGACCATTAATGTTTATTGTTTCACTTTTTTTATGCTTTTTACTGATTTTTGAGAGAGTTAAATCAACAACTTTTTGAACATTTATTGGTCTATAGATATTTCTTGATGGAGGAACAAAAGAGATAAGAGGCAAATCAATTAAACTCATGAGTAATTTAAATTGCTTTGGCAAATCATTTTTATCTAAATTATTTTTTGGTAATAAAAACGGTAGTCTTATTAAATTATATTTTGAATTTCTAATTTTTTGAATATTTTCTTCACCCTTTTTTTTCTGAATTGTGTAGTTATCTTTTATTTGATTTGAGAAAATATTATTTGTACTAAAGTGGATTAAAAATATTTCACTCCCAGTAGGATACATTATTAAATCTTTAGGAAGATTTTCATTAATATAAAAATCAGATTTATTTTTTGGTTTTAAAGAGGCTAAACAATTTATTAGAGTATAAGATGATCTATCATTTAGATATTTTTTAAGTATTTTATATAGTTCTTTTTTATTTTTAATATTATTTTTCCTTGTAATCTTAATAACTGAAAATGGGATATTTTGGCTTGTGAGACTCTCTTTAAATGCTCTTGCAAGGAGACCATTTTCGCCAATTAAAATAATTTCTTTACTTTTAGAGTAAGCCAAATTTTTTTCTTATTTCAATTTTTACAATCCTATAAAATATTTTTGACAATCTAAAGAATGAAGAATAAAAACTTTTGTATGATTTATCTAAAAGAAATTTAATATCATAATTTGTCATATTTTCATGATTAAAAACTAAATCCCATTGTGTATATTGCTCATAATTTTTGGCTGTGAGTTTATTTTTATATTCTGAAAAAATTGGAGTACCAGGATAAGGAGTAAAAACACTAAATTGAAGATAAGTAATGGGCAATTTCAGGGCATAATTAATAGTCTTAAGAGCGTTATTTAAATTATCTCCAGGAAATCCAAAAATAAACATCGCTTTAACAGAAATTCCATTTTTCTCTAAAATCTTAATGGAACTTAGTTGTTTATCAATTGGAGCATTTTGCCTTTTTGTTCTTTTTATAGATTCAGGATTAATTGATTCAATACCAACAAAAACTATCCTCAATCCTGCTTTAGACATAATACTTGCTAATTCATTATCGATATCTTTTAAATGAAGTTCAGCTCCCCAAACTATTTTTAATTTTCGTCTAATAATTTCTTTACATATATCTATAACTCTTTTTCTATTAATTGTGAAAACGGGATCCCTAAAGAGGAAGCTCTTCACTTTTAAAGTATTTATATAAAACTCTATTTGATTAACTAATCTTTTTATTGATTCATTCCTTAAATTTCTTCCTTGTTGTAATGGATATGTGCAGTAATTAAAGCATGAATAAGGGCACCCTCTACTTGCATAAATTGGCAAGCTATATCCTGATCCTAGAAAACCCATTACACATTTTTTATGTTTAAAAATTTCTCCCCAGCTTGGCAGAGGTAATTTCTCAATTGATCCTGGTTTATTAGAAGGATAAATTAATCCACCTTTAGTTTTTAATTTATTTAATATTTCAGGATTAGTAAGTAAAGCTGTATCCGATTCACCAACCAAAACATTCGCTCCATTTTCAATATATTTTGTTGGACAGGTTGATGCGAATGGTCCAATAACTAATATAGGGACATCAAAAGTTTTTAAATATTGAATAGCCTTTATCTCAGTTTCACAAGCAACAATAGAGCTACTTAAGATGAAAATATCAAAATCATAATTAGCATCTTTTAAATTAGTAGTGTATTTACATTTATGTCCAAAACTATCTACTACGCCCATTGTAGATGCAAGATATAATGGAGGCCAAAATATTGATTCTTTTTGGTATTTAGCTAATAATTTTGTAAAAAAACCGCCAGCATAATTATTTCCTGTACCAAAGCCACCATTTACATCTTTATTTATTCTAAAGCCTTCATTTTTATAAATATCTAAAAATAATATTTTTAAGTTCAACATTTATTAAATCTAACTGATTTAAGTATTGGTACAATATTAATTAATTAATGATAATAATTAAATTTGAATAATATGATTTTTAATAAATTTATTTGAAATCTATTTTGTAATAACATAAGATTTGTTGTGACACTAGAAATTATGAATTTGATAGTTAATTTAATTACTATATTCCTAAAAAAATATTGACTTTGCAAAATAATCATTACTATATCTCTATTGTTCTTCCAACACTTAATGAGGTAGAAAATATAAGTTCAATTATTAGAAAAATAATAAATCTTTCTAATAATTTTTTAATAGAAATTATTGTAGTTGATGATGCATCAACTGATGGGACAACTTCATTGGTGAAAAAATTATCTCAAGAAGATAATAGAATTAGGCTAATCAACCGATATGGAAGAAACGGGCTATCTAGCGCTATCAAAGAGGGCAGCCTTTCTGCTTCAGGAGATTTAATTGCTGTTATGGATACTGATGGACAACATCAGGTAGAAAGTTTATATGAAGCAATAGAGGAGCTTTTAATTACAAATAAAGATTTAATAATTGGGAGCCGTTTTTTAGATAATTCCTCTATCAAAGGTTTAAGTGATAAGCGCAAAAAAGGCTCATCATTAGCAAATACGTTTGCAAAATATAGCTTATCAAAAAAATATTTTAACTTAACTGACATCATGAGTGGATTTATCGTCTTTAAATCGTTAACGGTTTTAAAATTTGTTGAAAGAATTGATGTTAATGGATTTAAGTTCCTTTATGAATTACTCTCTGTAAGCGATGGAACTTTAGATTGTAAAGAAATTCCTCTGAATTTTTTGCCAAGAAAGTTTGGCGAATCAAAGTTAGATATCGCAATAGTATGGGATTTCTTGATATCACTAATTCATTCTTTATCCAAAAGATTGATTCCTAGAAAAGCAATAAGTTTTGCTTTAGTTGGCATTTCTGGAGTATTAGTACAACTTTCAATATCATATTCTTTTATGTGGTTTTTAGGATTTACTTTTCAGAGTGTTTTACCAATTGCAGTTGTTTTAGCGGCAACTTCAAATTATCTAGTTAATAATTGGCTTACATTTCGTGTAAAAAGATTGAGAAATAAAGCACTCTTTATAGGCCTTCTCAAATTTTTATTAGTTTCTTCTTTACCAATATTTGCCAATGTAGGATTAGCTTCGTCTTTTTATAAATTAGTATCACCAAATACATTATTTTCACAACTTGCTGGAATTATTGTTGTATTTATTTGGAATTATGCAGCTTCATCAAAACTTGTATGGAATACTTAGATAATTTAAGATTTCTTAATTTAAAAGTAAAGAGGTATAAAAAATCAAGTTCTTTATAGAAAATCCAATAGGGTTAGAAATTAAGTACCTTCCCAAAGACCAGCAGCAATGGGGAAGTCCTAAAAGTAATATTATAGTATTGTAGTTTTTTTGATTCTTGATACTTGGAATCAATTGATTAAAAATTTTTAATCTTTTAATTCTCACCTCAAGATTGAGGGAGTCTTTTTTGAATATTGTAATTATTAAACTAAAGAGGAGACATGAGGAAGATAACCAAATAAATATCCATCTTCCATAATCATGAGCAATTATAAATAATGGGATGAAAGGTATTAATTGAGTTAATATAAAAATTTTTTTTAAATTAAAGAATGGATCTTTTTTAAAACCGCAAAATAAACGGATTGCAAAAAACATTGTTATTCCCCACATTAATGGGTGCCAGAAAATAAAAAGGTTGAATTTGCTAAGACTGGATATTGATAGTTGAAATGTAGAATTTAAACTTTCTCCAATCCAAGCTATTGCTCCATCAGGGTAAACTGAATCGAGAAGTCCATTTGATGGCAAAATATCTTTAAAATTTTGCCAACTGTTATGAATAGCAACAGCACTAATTTGATTGCCTTTAAAAGCAATGCAAAATAAAAAACTTACAAAAGATGGTGTTATTAAAACAAAACTTATAAATAATGATCTTAAAGTGTTTTTTAAATATTTTTTAATATAAAAAAAGATTAATAAAAATAAGCTTGGAAGAGCCCAGATTCCATAGCCTTCATGGGAAAGCAGTGCAATAATTGAGAAGAAATTTATTAATAATATTGTGGGTATGATGCTTATTTTTTTTAAATATAATTTTTTAAGAGTAAATAAACATGTTCCATATATTAGAACTAAAAATACATCTTTTCTTACAAGATAATTCTCAGAAATAGGACCTAGTAAAACTAAACTAGATAATAGAAAGGGCTTTTGAAAGCTCCCCCAAGCAAAAATTTTAAATAAAATAAAAAGAAATAAAATTGAAAATACACTAAATAACCAAGTGAAAAATATTGGATTGATATTTAAATTTGAAGATAAATAGAAAATAACTTGACCAGGTAATCCCCTTCTTATAAAACCTCCTTCATATGATATGAGCCATTCCCCCACAGTCCACGAATTATCATATAATCTATTTTTATATAAATTTAATGGGATTCCTAATACTATTAGAGTAATCAAAAAACTTTCAATAGTAATTTTCAATTTAGAAAATTTGTGACGTGTAAATTGTTTTTTAAATGTTTTAATATTAATAATTGGCATAATAAGATAATTTCCTTATTTTATGGATATCGTTACACTGGAATTCAATCAAGATAATGTTTGAAAACAATACTAAATATTTTTTAAAATTGCTAAATAATATTCCAATTATAGATAGGTGGCTATTTGGTCAACTTATACCCCCTTTGTTATTTGCAATTTCTGCTTTTACAGTGGTTTCTCTTTCTGTTGGGGTAATGTTTGACTTGATAAGGAAAATTGTTGAATTTGGATTGCCAATTACACTGGCAATTCAAGTAATGTTTTTAAAACTTCCTGGATTTTTGGTTCTTTCATTTCCAATGTCTGTACTTCTTTCAACTTTATTGGCCTATGGAAAGATGTCTTCTAATTCTGAGATATTGGCAGCGAGAAGTCTTGGAGTTAAAACTTCTAGACTAGTTTTACCAGCTATAATACTTGCAATATTTATGACTGGATTAACTTTTTACTTTAACAATAATCTGGTTCCTTTAACCAATAAATATTCTGAGACTTTATTGAGAGATGGTTTAGGGAAATCTGTTTCTATTGAAAGGGGACATGACATATTTTTTAAAGGATATGGTTCATATACTGATCCAAATACTAATAAATCAACCGAGAGAAATACTTTTTTAAATCAAATATTTTTTTCTAGGATGGTTGAAGATAACGTGATGAAAAATGTTACTGTTATTGACTTCTCTGTTTTAGGTTATAAACAAATTCTATCAGCTGATAAAGGAATCTTTGATAGAGAAAAATCAGCATGGATATTTACTAATGGAAAGCTTATCACCTTAGACGAAAGTGGTAAAACAACAACTATAGGTTTTACAAAGTACTTGTATCCTTTGGGAGATGGCCCCTTGAGAGTTTCCAAAATTCCTGATGACGCTAATAAAATGACTTTATCTGAGGCCCTGAAAGCAAAAAATCTTTATGAAGAGACTGGTGATGCGAGGGAAGCAAGAAAAATGTCGGTAAGAATTCAAGAAAAATTTACTTTACCTTGCGCTTGCTTAGTATTTGGATTGATAGGAAGTAGTTTAGGTTCTAAGCAAAACTTGAGAACATCAAAAAGCCAAGGATTTGGTTTAAGTGTAATATTGATTTTGTTTTATTATGTACTTTCCTTTTTATCAAGTTCACTTGGTGTAAAAGGTGTATTGACCCCATTTATTTCAGCTTGGCTTCCAGTTTTGATATCTTTTGCTGGCGGACTTTATTTATTAAAAAAAGCCTCCTGAACTTTAATGTGATATTAAATACATTTTATCAACAACATATTGTAAAAAGAATTTTTTATATTCCATACTTTGGTTTTAGAACCTTATAAATTTATGATTAGCGAATAATTACTCTTGTATCCTTTTTAAGGAAATCTTTTTAAGTTAGATTTTTGCTTATTGTATTGATTTGTCCTTGTATTTTTCACGGAATTTGTTTAATTAAAAGAAATATTATAAATCCATGTACTCAAAAATCGTCTTAAGGGATTGTAAGTGCACTCATTGCCAAGAAAAATTAGAACAAATAAATCGATCAAAAGTTTATTGGGAAAAATTAGTTTTAAGAAAGAATTAAGTATATTTTTTTTATTTTTTAAAAAAACTATGCAACTTAAATTTTCAGTTTTAAAAAATCTATTGGGAATAAATAAAATAAAGTCATACTAGTTCTCTTAAACCCCTTTAAAACTAGTAAAGTTATTTTGCTTTTTGATCCCTTTTGTAGATTCTATTTTCTCTATTTAAAAGAAAAAGGATAATAAATATACAAAAAGGAATGAGAACAAAATCTATAGACATAAAACTTATTTTTGTAGTCTATTTTCTGTTTAGCAATAAATTAGTTTCTTGACAGTATTCAGAATTTACCCAAATTCTTGTTTATTTGATAAAAAAATAATGTATTTCTTTTTGTATTTGCCTACACAAATTAAAAGAGCTTGCAAGTATCCCACCGGCAAGCTCATGACGACCTAGTTAAATTCAGTTTCATGAATTTAGCCAGTTCAGCACTTCCTAAATGCTTTACTATCATACTAAGTAGAATTACTTATTGTGAGTATAAATGCTTATTTGTTGATGCTATCTCTGTGAATAAAGTTGCAAGAATTAATTTAATTAAAAAATTTTTTTTAGACACCAATCTTTTGTATAAAAATGCCATGCTTTACCCATGAACTTATGCCGCTAAAAATTCCTTCCATTTGCTTTACATAAATTAATATTTGTGTTACATTAATTCACAATTATATATTTTTAAATGTCAAATTCAGGAGTCACAACAGAATCAGGTGGAAGACAGAATATGTTCCCATCAGAAACTAGACCTTATATTGATGAAACTGTGTCCTACGATGGATATCCTGAAAATGCAGAAAAAGTAAATGGTAGATGGGCTATGGTTGGTTTCGTTGCTTTATTAGGAGCATATGTAACTTCTGGACAAATCATTCCAGGAATTTTTTAGTTTCTGAGTAGATTTTGCAATAATTTTTTAGTTTTATATTTATTATTTAATACTTATAACGATAAATTTAAATTTTATTTTAAATTTGAAAATAAGAAAAACCAAATAAAAGTTATTGCATTCAAGCTAAATATTATTCCTAGAAATATATAAGCAAACTTTTTGCCAATAAATGCTGTCTCTGGTTCAAGCTTTACTCTCATTAAATCCTCGAATTAACTCGATTAAGATAGCATCAATATAAACATTAAATTTAAGTTTATAGGAGAAACACAATCAAATTAATATTTTTTTAAATGATTTTAAATTAATCATTTCCTAAGACAGCTTTTTTTGGGAAAAAATTGTTTTCTTTATAATTTTTGTTAATAAATTTTCTTAGTTTGATCTGTTTCCCTGAATATTAGATTATGAAAATAAACAAAAAACTCCAAATCTAATTTATAGAAATGAGATAGATTTCTTATGCTGATTTTTAGCATAATTTTTTGTTGCATGTAGGATTATTCAAACCTTAATTAATAAATACTGTTTATTATCAAAAATTTTTAATTAAAAAAAGTCTAATTTAAAAATTAAATTAGACTTTTTTATGAAAATAAAAAATAATTTATATTAGATGAAACCAGGAATGATTTGACCTGTAGTTAGATATGCTCCAACAAGAGCAACAAAACCTAACATGGCGAATCTACCGTTAAGTTTTTCAGCAACAATTTTTTCTTTTTCAACTAATTTAGGTTCGTTATTTTTCATTAGAACCAACCTGGAATGATTTGGCCTGTTGTGACATATGCACCAACTGCTGCAACGAAACCTAACATTGCTGCCCAACCATTAAAACGTTCTGCTTCTGGAGTCATTTTGTTAATGTAATTTGTTAACAAATATAACATAATTATTTAATAATGTAAAGAAATCTAGGGATTATTCCTCGCTTTATCAGGAAAATTTAAAAAACTGCTACAAATATGTTTCGAAGTATACCTTATCAATTTTTTATTTTTGTTCTGATTTTTTAAATTTGAAAAGAAAATATAAGCTTTTCACCTAGTTTTTTTTAGAGGTGTATCCTCATTTATAGGTAATTTAAATTAATATATTACAAGAGTCAGCTAGTAGGGATACAGGCTGACTCTTTTTTTTGAGAAGTTTTGGCTTTTATATAAAACTGGTTTTAGAATTCAAATAATTGCTATTAATGAATTAGATATATATGAATTTATGTCATTCGCGACCTATTACATGCATTTAATTTTTGGAAGGATTTCTTCTCTAATGAGTTCTGATCTAATACTTTATATTTTGCCTGCTCTTACAATTTCAATATTACTCTTTAGCCTTAAAATAATGTTTTTTAAGACTCCTAAATTGAGAAAGGTTAAATAATCAAGAATTTTAGAATTATTTTTACTGAAGCACCCAATTTTTTTTAATTTTGGATAATAGACTTTTTTTTTCGGCAACTCAAAGAAATAGAGACTGTATTGGTAATGTGCTATCCCGAATTATAAAAAAAGGTTCAATATTGGAAATCGGGAGTGGCAGTGGAGAACATGGAGTGTTTTTTCAAAAACGATTTCCTGGAATTATTTGGCAAACAAGTGACCCAGATTTAGTGCATAGAAAGAGTATAAGTTCTTGGATTGAGTATGAAGACCTAACTAAGAAAATGCCACAGCCTCTTGAGATTAATGTAGAAAAAATTCCGTGGAAAATTCCTTTGATATTAGCTAATTCTTTGCAAGGAATAGTCTCTATAAATATGATTCATGTAGCAGAGTGGCCTTGTACTGTTGCACTCTTTAGAGAGTCAGGAAAATTACTCAATAAAGGACAATTTTTGATTTTGTATGGGCCATTTAAAATTTGTAATAAGCATACAAGTGAAAGTAATTATTTTTTCGATAATTCATTAAAAATGCAAAATGATCTTTGGGGTATTAAAAATCTTGAGGAAGTTTGTGATGAGAGTAAGAAAAATGGTTTTTCTCAAGAGGATATTATTAGTATGCCTGCAAATAATTTTTCAATAATTTACAGAAAAGTTTCTTGATAAGGCAAATACAAATATCAATAAGTTTTTAAAATTCATCTTATTAGATGATCAACCTGATAGTTTTTTGCTCCATTCTTTATGCTTTTGATCTAAATCTGAAATTTTTTCGCCTAAACTCAACTGTCTTTCTAATAATTCAACTTTTGAAAGTGTTATTTTTTCCGAATAAAATTTAATAGGCTGATTACCATGTAGATTGTCGCCACTCATAGAATTACTAAATTTGTAAGTATTTTCTAAGATGAAAAATTTGTTATTGCTAATTCTTTTATATTTTTTTCAGATTTGCGTAAATTAAAGTGATAAAGAATTGATGCTTATTGTGTTTTTAATCCATCATTTTTGTATGAAGATTGCCATATATATCTTCCTCTCTTGATGTCTGACTCAACAGCAACGCAATTGCAAGCAATATTCCATAAAGCTTTGTGTATTGGATCAGGATTAAAAAGATATGCTTTTTTAAAGGCTTTTTTAATTAAGACAGTTGCCTTTTTTGCATGATAATGAGGGATTGTTGGACATACATGATGAACGACATGGCTAGAACCTATATTATGGTGAAGAAAATTAAGGACTCTACCGTAAGGCCTGTCAATAGATAGAAATGCTCCTCTCATAAAGGAAAATTCCGTATTTGAAAGATGAGGCACATCTGAATCTGTATGATGAAGCCATGTATAAACTACTAGCCAACAATTAACCACTAATAAAGGACCAAAATACAGAGTAATCACTTGAAATAATCCATACTTGAAAACTAAATAAACAATGCCCACTAATGTCAAACCTACGCCAATATCTGATATCCAAACTTTTTTGGCCCATACTGATGGCCATAATGCTTTAGAAAATGGTTTAATTGGCCAAAAATGATTTGAAGTGCCATATTTAAGACCTCCTGTACTTCCAGTAAGTAAATAAGCAGGCCAGCCAAATATTAGATGTAAAACAAGTTGAAGAATTCCATAATTTTTCTTACCTAAGGTATTTGAAAAATTTAATTCTTTTTCTCCTCCAACTTTTTCTGTAACTCCGTTCCCTTTAATGACTAAAGGGACGTGAGTTTCTCCATTAGTTATGTTATTTGTGAATCGATGATGAACTGCATGAGAACGCTGCCAAGAAAAATAAGGCACCAGAAGTAATGAATGTAGTAAATAACCAGTTACAGATTCCAATGTTTTGTTTTTAGAGAATGCTCCATGCCCACATTCATGGGCAATTACCCAGAATCCCATTGCAGTGGTACCTGATATTAATGCGTAAATTATCCAAATTGGGATCATTTTTGGGGTAAATGGAATAGATAATCCTATTGCAACTACTAATGATTGAATGAGAGCTGATTGTAAAAGATACCTCAAAGAAGTTTTGGTATTGCACCTAAAGTAGTGATCTGGGATAACATCCTGAAATTCTTTAATGCTTGGAATATCTTTATCCTTTATTACAAGCGCTTGGCCTTTAAGACCAGAAAATTTTATATTACTCAAATTTTTGTTGGTTAAGAATTTTGTTAAATAAACGTGAATTTATAAATTCTATTATCCCTCACAGGATCTCATAATGAAAAGAATTTTTTAAATTTTTTTTCGATAAAGTTTTTTAGATTTTAATTTCATCTTCAAATAAAACTATCTTTGCCAAAAATTTTTTATTGATTTCTTTTTTATGCTGATTGTCTTTGCTCTTTTTTAAAGAGAAATTAATTTAAAGACCGCGTATATACCTCTTAGGTAAACCAGATTGTTTACGCGGCTTTACTAGGATAGGTAAAACAATAACACCTACTGTAAAAAGACAGATTGGAGCAACTACCATCAATATAGATTCTAGAGACATTAATAATTTTGAATTTATTAATAAATAGCAGTATTTTTTTTTAAAGTCATGCGTATTTATATCTATTTTGTGAGAATAGATTCAAAATTTTTATAAATTATTAAGTAAAAAAGAAAAAAAGCTTAAAAAAAAGCAATTTTTTCAAAATTCATCCTATTAACTTAACATTATTTAAATAGTGATTAGTTATGGATCAAGAAAAAAATTGGATGCTTATGACTTATTATTGTCCAACTCATGGTGATTCAGGATTAGTAAAACCGATTCAACTAACAAAAAAAGAAATTAGTAAAACATTCTTAAAAAAAGGTAGGAGTTCTAAAAATTAATTTTTAGACTAAAAATATAGTTTTATGAAAATATTCTAAATATTGATTGAAATCTGATTAATTAGAATCCTACAAAAATCACACAAGCTTCTTTTTTATCAGCAGTATTAGAAATATATTGAAAAACATACCTTAATTTGTATCAGGATCGCATGTTAATTCACATTGATTAAGATCATGTGATGATATCTTTTCTAAAATTCTTAACATATCAATTTCGGAAAGCTCTCCATTCAAGTTCCATTTTAAAGTTGTTTTCCTTTGAGGTGAATTTTTTTTATTCATTTTGTTCACCTCCCTTTAAATGAACTTCTAAACAACGAGTAATACATTCTTGATGACCATCCACAATACTGCATTCAGTAATACATTCGAAATATGAATTAATAGAATCTATTTCTGTATTCTGGTTGGTAGATACAGTTGAATCATTCATAATATTGTTGGATTTATTTGGAATAGAGATATAGCACGAATTTATGTTCAATAATTGAATTTATTAAGTGAATCAGAAAAAATAAGTATTATTTACTAAATTTTTTAGCAACTGTTTTACCTTGAAAAAGGTAGTAATATTCTTCTTTTAAAACACAAAAGTAAAAATAATTTTGATTATTTAATATTAATTTATAAGGTAATATTCTTAAAAAATCAGCATAAAGACTGATTTACTTTTCAGTAATTTAGTTAGATGATTAAAAAGTATACTTTAGATTTTCACATGAAATCAGTAATTACTTGGCTTTCGAAAATGTTAGAGAGTATGGCAAATGCTTTTATGCATCCTTTAAAGAATGACTTGCCTCCTTCTATTGGTACACATGCATATAGCAGTATTCCTCTAAAAAGAAAATTGAGAAGAAGGTTGAATTAGGTATTAATTTATTGGAATTAATTTTTCATTTTTATTATCCCAAATAATATATTTGAAGCAATTTGAAAAATCGCTTAATTTTAAGAACTTTGATTGTTGGAGTAAATGAATGTTTGCTTTATGACAAGCTCTTAAGTTGTAATTTGGTATTCTCTCAGAGAGATGGTGAATGCTGTGGAAGGATATGTCTGCTAAAAACCAATTTAGCCAATTAGGGATATCTAAATTGCTACTACCTAAAATTGCTCCATCGATGAGATCCCAATTTTTTGTATTTTTAGCATATGCATTTTCGTAGTTATGTTGTACAAAAAAAACACATATTAAAATTGCTGCTGATAAGGTTAATATAATGGAATAAAATGATAAGAAAAAAACTACCCCCAACCATTTACACATAAAAATCCACCCTATTATTACTAATATGTTATTGATTATTAATTCACAAAGTTCACTAAAATTATCTCCATAATCAGAAAAAGGTGGCTTAACTCTTGAATTAATAACTAATAGTTGAGAAATATTTCTGTTTTTTATTTTGATAAAAGTCTCTTCCAATATATCTTTAATGAAATTAAAAATAATAATAAATAGTCCTAATCTAGGTTTTAAAACTAAGTAAAAAAAACCTCCAGGGAAAAGCATCATCCAGTTTCGACTTACTTTATAAAATATTTGCTCTCTTTTTGTTAGAGATTCATAGTCTTCAAGACTTAAAACATCTATCGGCCCTTTGTAAATTTCCCAATTTCCATTATTTCTATGATGAAATGCATGATCAATAGACCATGACTTCTGGGGAATACCATTAACCAAGCCAAATAAAAATCCAAAAAAGCGGTTTAATTTCCGTTTTGTAAAAAGAGAATTATGACCACAATCATGCATTAATGAGAATGTTCGAGAAGAGAACAGAGTTAGAAGAACTATAAAAGGCACCAATAGGAAACTTCTAATCAATAATGGAAAAGGTTGGATTATTATTTGGTGGACAATCAACCAAATAGAAATTATTGGGAAGATGGTAGATATAATTTGATAGCAAGCTCTAGTGTTATTTCTTTTTAAAAATGGTTTTATTAAAAAATCTCTTCTATTTGCTTTAAACATATTACACACATTATTTAATGATATTAACAATTTTTAAAAAGTATTGATTATTTAATAAACAATAAAATTTTTAAAATCATACTAAAGAATAAATTCTTTAGACATTGTTCTCAATTGATCTAGATTTAATCTTTCTAAGTAATTTTTAAAGTCACTAAGATTATTATTAGAGTCAGGATGTTTGCTCTCGTAAAGAAGGCTATTGGAAATTAACTCAATAAGATGATCTTTATCCATAATTCTTTATAGACCAAAATTCCTGTTTAAAAAATTAAGGTCTTGAATTCGAGATCATTCACTCATATCTATTTAAGAGTTATTTATAAATTTTTTAATTCTTGTTCTATTTTTTCTAATCTTTCATTTAATTCTTTTTGTTCCTTAATTAAGGATTTTTTCTTTTCTGCACGCTCTTTGTTTAAAGGAGAATTGAAATATTTTTGGTAAGAGACAAAAAAAACTGCTATCGCTACTGCAATGCCAAGAGCACCAATTATTAAAATTGGAGATGAAGGAAAGTCGTAAAATGGAATTGACAATGTACTTTACTAAAAGTAAATTCTAGCCATCTCATAAACAAAAAAATGAGTAATAAATACTTATTCTTTAAAAAGCTTTATGGTAATTATGCTAGTTATTTTGTAAAAAATAAATAAGGTTAATCTTTAATTGGTTTTAAAAATAAGTATTTGTACAGCTGTCAAAGAATGAATAACTAATAATGATTAAACTAGTAAAAATTTTTTCATGAAGAAAATCATAAATAAAAAACGTAATAAAAATGAACCATGGTTTAAATGGTTAACAAGAGAACTTAATTCTTATGAAGCTTTTCAGGATTTCGAATCAGGCAAGAATCCACAAGATGTAGCAGAGGATTTTGTTTCTAGAAATAGTACTGCTATTTCAGAAGTTTTCGAGAATTTTGATGAAGAAGATAAAGATACACTCGATCAGTTTCTTAAATTAACCGAATGCGAGATGCATGTGTTTAGAATTCTTGAAAAACAAATAGAGTTAAGAAACAAGGTAAGATTTGTAGATTTTAAAAAAAAGAAAAAGATGAGGAGTTAATTTCTATATAAGTTTATTTTTCCCATTACCAGTCTTACCAAAGCCTAGCCAGATGAACCACAACATCCATCCTAGGATAGGTATTAAATTAATAAAGATCCATTTCCAATCTTTACCAAAGTCTCTGATTCTTCTTATATCAATAGCTATTTGAGGAATGACACAAACTAATCCATAAGCATTGAATCCAAACGTTCTTAAAAATATTGGGATAGTTAGTAAAGAAATTATAAGATTCGCTAATTGAACTAACCACCAGTCTGATCGAGATGTGAATCCTTTGAATTCTGTAGCTTTAATCCAAAACTCTTTATATGCATTAAAAAAGTTATTAAGCATATATTAAAAATTCAAAGAATTTAATACTATCAATTTAATCTTCAATTTCTCAAAATGTTTTTTATTTACTAAATAGGATCAAATAAATTCATATCATTTGAATCTTGTTTTGGGAGCTCATCTCGATTTGGTAATGAACAGAATCCGTCTTTGCAAATCATCTTTTCTTTTTCAATACTTTTAGTTTCTGAGAAAATATTTTTGTTATTGTTATTTGAAGATTCATTGAGCATTTATATAAAAAAATTAAATCCAATATTAAATTAATAACTCAATTTATTTTGATAAGCAATAAATTTAATATTAATTATTTATTTACTTTTTTTGATTTGGCAAGTCTCTCCAAAACAGCGCCATTATATAAATGAAAAAAGATATAGAACAAATATAAAGTAAAGAATTTAGATGCATTTTTATTTATTAAAGTAATAACAAAGAGGGCCTTTCATAAAAATGGGATTTCAACAGATTGGTAATTTTTGACTTAACAATTAGACAAATTCTAGTATTTATTTCAGTTTTTTATGCTTTTCCCAAACTTTTACAAGGAAAAGTTTTAAAATTTTTGGAATAAATCTATTTAGTTAGTAAAACTTATAAATCTAAGCGTTTTATAAATCTAATCAAATTCTACATTTTTAAATTTTTATTGTATTTTACGATCTATCCTTATTTATTTCTGTTAAAGCTTTTCTGCCTTCCTTGAGGGTTCTTAATACAAGCCAAGACAGAGAAGAAATAATAAGAATGGTAAGGGTTATTAAGGAAATGTGGGTTGTATCAAAATTGTTATTCAATTTACTGAAATTTTTTTAGAGATTTTAAATTAAATTCAAAAATTTCAAACGTCTGATCTAGAGTAAGCAGGTATTAGCATTCCACCATCTTGATCGTCATTATTGTCATCATCAAACCCACCACCCAGAAGTAATTCAATAATTACAAGTACAGCTACTGGATAAAGACACCATAATATCGCTGTCAAAGGACTTACTGAGGAAGAAGACGAGTAAAATTCTGTCATAAATTGATATTAATCTAAAGAAAAAACAATTGTGGATTCTTTGGGTAGTGTTTTATTCAATATTTCTATAAATATTCTTTAAAAACTTTTCTCTAGCAGGAATAGATCTTTGGTATGTATTGATATATTTATTCTTAAAATTAATTTGAATAATAATTTATTTGAGCCTACTGAGAAACTAATAATGACATAATGAATCGCGCGATTGTTATTTTTTATACTTAACAATAATTGTACAATTTTGATTCAAAAACTATTATTTATCTTGATTTTATAAATTCTATGTTTTCTTTCACTTTTGATCCTTTGGCTGCGATATTTGGTATATCAGGAATTGTAGGCTTCTTTTTCTTCGTTTCTGCTGCTAAGGGAACTTCCAGTATCAATACAAAACCAAAAAAGAAATTAGATTAGAACTTATTGTCTAGGAAAACTAAATTGCAATTCTAAATTTAGCATTTAAAAGGGCTTTTTAGTTATTACTTATTCCATTGTTTAGAAATAAATTCAAGAAAATCTTTTAGATCCTCTTCAGGACAATTTGTTTGTTTTTGTAAATCAATGCAAATTTGCTTAATATTTTCAAAGGCCTTTTTTACTATTTCGTTTTTTTCAATAACCTCAAAATATTCTTGATCAGTAAAAGGCATAATATTAGTTTCCTTCTTGAAAATTATTTATTAACCATATCTTATCTACATTGACTAAACAGTAAAGAAGAAAAAATCTTTTTTCTTTAAATTTAGCTATCCAATCGATAATGTTTTTTAATACTTTTGGTTACTTCCCATTCGCAGTTAAGTCCAGCAGGAAACTCAACTAGATCTCCAGCTTTAATCAAGTAAATGTCACCGTTTTGGGTACTTATTTTCGCTTGTCCTTCAATAATTAAGCAAATTTCCTTATCATCGTAATTCCATTGAAATTTGCTTGGCTCACATTCCCAAATAGGCCAACTTTTTATTCCATACTGAATTATTACGCTTGCACTACAGGGGGAGGTTATTAGAACTTTCACGAAATAGTTCGGATGTATTTTTTCATTTTACAAATAAAAGAAATATTTATTTTCGAGAATGTGTATTTCTTTACTGTCTTTTATTTTTTTTCGTTTAACATAAAAGAAATTTCTAATTTATGGATGAGCTTTCTGTATTGTCAATTTCGCTATCTATAGCTTCTTTAGGAATATTTTTTTTATTTTTCGCTTCAAATGATGATGATGACCAAGATGGAGGTAAGTTAATTAAATCATTAGAAAGAATTAATTAATTTCAAGTAAATAAAACATTTAATAGAGATTTATAACCTATAAAGCCTGCATAAATGCAGCTTAAAAAAATAACATAAACTTCCAATGTACCGAGTCTTTTTTTCTTTAATGTTTTCATTGTTTTGAGTGTTTATAGTGTAATTTTATTTAATTTGATTTTTATTAACATGAGTATTTTTTACATTAACTCAGAGATTAAAGAACTATTAATGTCAAGCCAAAAAATAAAAAACAAGTAAAAAATATTATTTTTTTGGTAATTTCTCTTTCCTCTGTCTTAGCAAAAAATAAGGAAATTACTGGAGATATGCTTAATAAAGCCCACCCTACTCCTATTGGAAGCGTTTTAAATACAACTTGTTGCAGAAATATTCCTATATTTGTTCCAAGAAGTATTGAAATAAAAAATCTTTTTTGTTGTTTTTTGTCTATGCTTTTTAAGAAAAAATTAATCTTAAATCCTTTGAGACTAATTAAAAAAATTATTGCACCTAATAATCTTATTTCAGTTGTAAGGAAAGGAGATAAATTGCTTTGAAGGAAAACCATTCTTGATAAAAGACCTCCAAGAACAGCACATAAAACTGAAAAAAAAGGAAAAGCAAAAATCTTAAAGTTATTTTTTTCTGAGAAAGAGGAGTTTTCCTCTTTAAAATCGTTATCTTTTCTGAGAATTATGAATAGAGAAATAGTTACTATAATTATTCCAACCCATGATTTAGTTTTTAAATTTTCATTAATAAAAAATTCCCCTGATAAAGCTGCCATTAACGGAGAAAGAGTTTCTATAGATAAAGTTTTTCTTGTGCCAATTGTTTGTAGTGACTTTAAATAGAAAGTATCACCTAAACCAATGCCTATTATTCCACTAATAAGTAGGATAAATATGTTTTTTACTTCAGCTGTAGAACTTATATTGATAAAAGCAGGTATAAAAATTAAAAAAGCTATTATATTTTTTATTAAATTAATATCTATTGATTTATATTTTTGAGTTTGCGAACGCCAAATAAAGCACGCATATGTCCAAGATGTAGCAGCTCCAAAAGCAGAAAGGATTCCAATCAAAACGAATAATTTTTAAAAATTTTATTTTATAAATTGAGTAAATGCTAAAAAGAATACATAAATAAGAATCAAAACCCCTGGCAAGTACTGAATTAGTGATTTGAAATTATTTTTTTTCATATTTTCTAAAATAGTTAATTTTAAACAGTTTTTTTATTAGTAGGGTACAAACTTTCTAACTTCTTTCTTCTTTGAACTTTCGCATTAATTCTTTCTTCTTTTTCTTTTTTCTTGATCTCATCATTTATCTTATTTTGTCTATATCCAAACCAAAGTAGAACCCAAATAACAGAAGTTATCAAAAGAAGAGCAGTATATTGACCAGTCATAGGAAAACTGGCCTCAGAATATTTAACGTAAGAAAATAACAAACCCATTTAATTAACTTAAAGCATAAAAATAACGAATGTGTAGATTTTTCTAGAAATTTAAAAATTAGCGAATCGTAGCTATTTATTATGTAGATTTAGAGTTTTATATTTATTTTTTTATGGTTTTTGGACTAATTTTTCTTTATAACTACTTGCTATTATCAGATTGAAGCATATTAAATAATAAGTTTTTGGAACCTTTTGATTTAGCAGTTGTTGGAGGCGGAGCAGCCGGTTTTATGACAGCAATAACTGCTGCTGAAAATGGAGTAAAAAGAATAATAATTCTTGAAGGAACTTCAAAACTTATGGAGAAAGTAAGGATTAGTGGAGGGGGAAGATGTAACGTGACTAATGCGACATGGATACCGAATGAACTAGTTGAGAATTATCCCAGAGGTGGAATTCAGCTCTTGGAATCATTTAATCGTTTTGCTGCTGGAGATGTATATGATTGGTTTGAGAAAAAAGGGTTAAAATTAAAAATTGAGGAAGATCTAAGAGTTTTCCCAGTATCTAATTCTTCTTCAGATGTTATTGATTGTTTGAGAAAAAGTGCTTTATCAAAAAACGTAGAGATATTAACAAAATTTTTTGTAAAAGAAATTTCAAAAACTCCAGATAATATATTCAATATTTCTAGTCTTAAAAAAGAAAAGGTAACTGCAAAAAATATTATTCTTTCAACTGGAGGTAATCCAAGCGGATATAAATTAGCTCAAAATCTTGGACACACTATTATTAAACCTGTGCCATCGCTTTTTACTTTTTCTACAAAAGAACCAAATTTGGATGAATGTAGTGGGGTATCGATAAAGGGCGTAGATATAGAAATTAAATTAAACAATAAGAATTTTCAAAATAGAGGCGATTTACTAATAACACATTGGGGGTTTAGTGGGCCAGCAGTATTAAAAATTTCATCAATTGCAGCAAGGGAACTTTATAGCCAAAAATATAAATTTAATCTAATCATTAAATGGTCTTCTTTAAGTTATAAGGAGTTAAAAGAAAAAGTTAATTATTTTAGATTAAATAAAGGCAAGGTGAATCTTATTAATAGTAGACCTGTTCCACTTTTAACAAAAAGATTATGGATTTTTTTATTAAAGAAAATAGGTATTGATCAAGAGAAAAAGTGGGCTGATTTACTGGCGGATGAAAGAGAGAAAATGATAAATACTCTAATGAGGGATAAATATATAATTTCGGGCAAAGGTCCATTTGGAGAGGAATTTGTTACTTCCGGAGGCGTAAAAATTAATGAGGTTAATTTTAAAAGTATGGAGAGCTTAATTTGTCCAGGGTTATTTTTTTCTGGAGAAGTTTTGGATGTTGATGGGATCACTGGTGGATTTAATTTTCAACATTGTTGGACAAGTGGATGGATTGCTGGGATGGCAGTATCAAAGTTAAATCAATCAATAATAAATTAATAAGTAATAAATCAGTAAGTAACAATTCAATAAGTTTATCTTTTTTTTATTAAGTATTAGACGGAAAAAGTTTTTTGGAGAAACTTTAATTTTAAAGTTTTAATTATTGGTGAAGATTAATGCAGAATCTTGTATCAAAAAAAGAAGAAGAGGAAAGAAGATTAAAAGCTTTAGCAGAATATAGGATTTTGGGAACCAAGCCAGAATCATGTTATGACGATATTACAAAAATTGCTGCTACAACCTGTAATGTGCCTATTTCTTTAATGACTTTGGTAGACAAAGATAGACAATGGTTTAAATCCAAAATAGGACTTCAAATATCAGAAACTAGAAGAGATTGGTCTTTTTGTACTCATGCAATAAAAGAAAATAGTCCATTAATTATTCATGATGCTTTCCAAGATGAAAGATTTATAAATAATCCATTGGTAACTGGAGATCCAAAGATTCGTTTTTATGCAGGGTTTCCCCTTAGAAATAGTGATGGTAATAAGCTTGGAACTCTGTGTGTGATAGACAGAAAGCCAGGAAATCTTACTACACAACAATTTAACATTATGGAATTATTGTCCAAGCAAATAGTTTCATTTTTAGAGCTTAGAAAAAAGTCATTAAATTTGCTAGATGCTTTATCTAATTTGCATAAACAGGAAGGAATTTTATCTGTATGTTCATATTGCAGAGAAGTCAAAAATAAGGAAGGCGATTGGATGCATTTAGAAAAATATCTTTCGAAAATTAGTGATATTAGATTCAGTCATGGGGTTTGTGATAATTGTATGGAAAAACATTTCCCAGATGTAATCGAAGTGTGGAATAAAAAGGAATTTTTTGAAGATGGTCAAAAAAGGTTTTTAGAGTCCTAAAGTCAGTAACTTGCTTTTTATTGTTTAATCTATTTTCTAAACAAATTCTTTATTTGGTGGTTAGCATTATGTTAAATTTTATTAGAAAATGTTGTTAGGAACTTTATTAACGGGTGAAATTGCTAAAAGTGCATTAGTAGCATATGTTCATTATTTAGGAATTATATTGTGTTTCGGTTCTCTTTTATTTGAAAGATTGACTCTCAAAGTAGGACTTAATAGAAATGAGACGATTTCAATGATAATTGCAGATGTGGTCTATGGTTTGGCAGGAGTTGCAATATTGGTTACTGGGATTTTGCGTGTTAAGTATTTTGGTCAAGGAGGTGATTTTTATACAGGTAATCCTGTTTTTTGGATAAAAGTTTCTCTTTACATTCTGGTGGGATTACTTTCTTTATATCCAACAACAACCTATATCTTATGGGCTATTCCATTAAGTAAAAATAAATTACCTGAAATATCAGAAAATCTAGTTAAGAGGTTCCGACTAATCATTACTACTGAATTAGTGGGCTTTGCAACAATACCTTTCTTTGCCACTCTTATGGCTAGAGGTGTTGGTTTAGGTTGAATAATTTATTTCTTGAAAGAAATTGTTTAATAAGTGCTAACAAACTATATAGATGGAGTTTAAGTTATAAGATTTCTAAATCTAAAAAAGAGATTATCTTTATTGGTTTAAATCCCTCATTATCGGATGAAGTTTTCTTAGACAACACAACAAAAAAGATAATCAAAATTTCGAAAAACAATAATTACGGCAAAGTAAAATTAATAAATCTATTTGCTCTTATTTCAAGCAAACCAGAAAAACTTTTTAAACATAAAAACCCTGTGGGTTATCTAAACAATAGTCATATTTATAAAAACTTAGAACACTGGGCTGAAAGTAAAAATTGTGATTTATGGTTAGGTTGGGGTAACAAAGGTAAATTTCTAAATAGAAATAAAAGAATATCAAAAAAAATAATGCAATATAACTCAATTAGGAAAAATAATTTTGCTAATCCTCTTGGACCGCTTTTAATTAAGAAAACAATCAAAGATAATCCAATACACCCTCTATATTGTTCTGATAATTCCATCCTCCAATCTTATTTTTAGGCAGTAAGGCTAAAATGTAAACCAGTATTTTTAGCTATTCCATTAAATATGTGTTAATTTCTATTTGTTAAGTTAACCTAATATGAAAATTTCAAAGCAATTAAATAAACTAAAAAACTTGAATGTTGAGGCAGAAAAATGTTCTACAAGAGAAGAAGCAAAAAAAATAATTAATAAAGCAAATAAAGCACAAAGTAAAATCAACAAATAAATTAAAAGTAATTTCGCTTATTCATAATTTATAATTTCAAAAATATTGAATTTAAACAAATACACTATATTTATTTCTTAGTATTTATGTCTTTGAAAATAATTAAAATAAGGAAATCGCAAGAAAGATTTAGATCGACTAGAGAATGGCTAAATTCGATGCATTCATTTTCTTTCGCAGAGCATAGAGATCCAAAATGGGATAATTTTGGGAAAATTAGAGTAATAAACGAAGATATTATTTCTCCTAATGCAGGATTTAATACACATTCTCATGCAAATATGGAAATAATTACTGTCGTAACAAAAGGAGCAATTACTCATAAAGACTCTTTAAACAATCTTGGAAAAATTCGCAAAGATGAAGTACAAGTTATGTCTGCAGGTACTGGAATCTCTCATAGCGAGAAGAATGAAGAAAATGAGCACTGTAAGTTGTTCCAGATTTGGATTTACCCTCAAAAAGAAAATATCAAACCTCGATATGATCAAATTTCATTAAATGAAAAGTTGTGGGACAATCTTATTTTTAATTACAAAGACGTTAAAAATAATAAGCTTTTTCTAAATCAAAGTATCTCTTTATGGCGTTGTAAATATAAGCCAATTAAAGAAAAAAAATTGCCATTAAAAATCGATAAATATAATTGGATACAAATAATAGAAGGTAATCTTTTATTAAAAAGTAAAGACTCTAGTTCAAATATATTCCTCGAATCTGGAGATGGCTTGGGTTTTGAAGTTGATTATTATGATGATGTCTCTATAGATACTGAAAAAGACTTAGATTTTCTCTTATTTTCGATGCCTTCCTTATAATTTTTCTGTTACTTTTACCCATCAACTCCTTTATTAAATGCATTTAAGGCTTGCAAAGCCATATTAAGGTGAACTTCCATAGCACCAAGTGCAATTAAAGAATTTGGTGATTTATCTTTAAGTAAAGTCTCTTTTCTTTTTGATAACTCATTAACTACCTTTTTAGTTGAAGCTTCCCAATTGTTTATTAACTCTTCAAATTCTCTTTTTTCAGGGCTTTCTATTTCTGCTAATTCATCAGAAAAATGAGCATCTTTTTGAGCCTTAAGCATCAAGTAACTTAATTTTTTATGACTTATTGCCTGAGGTAAATTGTTAGATTCACTCATTGCTAGTATTTATTTATAGTCAAAATCTAACTAATCAAGTGAATATTTGCTAGGGGGTAAACGGTTGTGATGACCGACCTGAAAATTATGAAATGATACTTGAACAAAAAATGGATTTATTAACCTTTAATTTTTGACTTATTAGTTTCTTGAAATAATCTCCACGCTCTTCATAATTTTTAAATTGATCAAAACTAGAGCATGAAGGTGAGAATAATAATGTTCCAACCCTATTATTTTGTAAATAATCAAAAACAAAATTTAAAAGCTCTTTTAAATCTGAAAATACAAAAATATTTTTTTTAAATCCTTCATTAATAAGCGCCATTTTTAGGACTTTTGAGCTTTCTCCAAAAAGGAAAACACATTTTGCTTTTTTCTTTAAAACTTTTATCCACGCACTATATTCATTGCTTTTTAATCTACCCCCAGCAATGATTATTATTTGACCTTTAATTGAACTTATTCCCGCAATAGATGAGTCGAAATTTGTAGCTTTACTATCATTAATGATTTCCATATCATTATTTTTATAAATTGTTTCCATCCTATGGGGTAATTGTTTGTAATTAGATAAAGAATCTTTAATCTTCTTGCCAGATAATCCAACTTTTCTTGCTGCTGCGATTACCAATAAAAGATTTTGAAGATTATGCATTCCTTTTAAAGTAAAATGATCAAGTTTGAATAATTTCTTCCCTTTCTCAACAATGTAAGCTTGATCATCAATCCAATAATCGCAATGGATAAAATTTGATTTATCGAAACTAGTTGTTATCCAAACCCCTCTTGATAGCGAACTGTAGTGATTTCTAAGGTTTTTATCGTCATAATTATAAATTCTAAAATCAGATTTTTCTAACAAGCTTTTTTTTATGTTGAAATAGTTTTCAAGTGTTTTATGTCTTTCAAGATGATCTTCTGTGAAGGTTGTCCATATTCCAATATTAGGTTTTACTTCTGGAGATATTTCTATTTGATAACTGCTTAATTCAGCTACAACCCAATCAATTTTTTCATGTTTTTTGGAGTGAGCATATTTGCATAAAGGTGTACCAATATTTCCAGCAAAAGGAGCATATAATCCAGTATCGCAGAGTATATGGCTTAGTAGATGAGTAACAGTAGTCTTGCCATTAGTGCCAGTAATACCTATCCAATTTGTGTCTTTTAAAATTTCCCATGCAACATTAATTTCTCCAATTACTTTAATTCCCTTTTTTTTTAATTCAATAATAGTTATATGGTCATAAGGTATTGATGGACTTACAACAACAGATTCGATCTCTTTCAAAAAAGGTTGAATTTCTTCAAATACAAATTCTTTATTTAGAGAAACTATGATATTAAGCTCTTCTAATGCTGTTTTTCTTTCTAAGAATTCTATCCCATCTTTACTTTCCCAAACAATTACTCTCTTATTGATGCTTCTCAAATACTTGGCAGCCCAAAATCCAGATTTGCCTAATCCTATTACAAGATTAATATTTCTTTTACTTGAATAATTATCTATCATTAAATTTATAATTGCATTTATATTAATTGTGTTTAAAGGGTAATTCAATCATGAGATTTTTCTTCAGTATTTATAGTATTCGCCCATGAAAAGTTAATTAATGGAAGATAATACTGCAAAATATTGGTTCTCTTGGTTTTATGAAAAGTGGGAGAAAAATTCTCCGGGTGAATTAATTGAACAGGGTTTAACTCCGTCTCAGATTGCTGAGCGCTTTGTTAATGAAAACCATGATAGTTTTATTCAATTGTCAAAAAAAATTGATGAAAAAAATTATGATGCCTTAATAGAATTTATGAAACTCTCAGAGAGTGAATTACATATCTTGAAGTATTTTCTAAAGTTAGTAAAAATGAAAAATTTATAAGTAGTTTTTAAGTATTTCGAGGCTTTTTCCCCATAAATTTTTTCTTTCTTTTTTGTTCATGGCGAAAGGAGAAGTAGGGGATAGTTTTGGATGACCTCTGAAATTAAATCTAGGACCATAATGATCACCGCCTCTTGCGTCTGGTGAAGTAGCTGCAAAAAGCTGAGGTAAAGCACCCATCTCAGCAGTTTGGAAAATAGGACTAAATAATTCCAATGAGAATGTTTCTAATGGACCAGGGTTAGGTTTTTGAGCAGTAAAGAGATTTGTTTTTGCAATTCCTGGGTGAGCAGCTAAAGAAAGTATATTTTTGTGCTTTAAGTTTTCATTTAGTTCCAAAGCAAACATTACATTTGCCAATTTGCTATTGGAGTAAGATTCCCATTTGTTGTAATAGTTCTCTGCTTTCAGATTTTTCCAACCAACTTTGCCAAAAAATTGCGCTCCGGAAGTCACCGTCACTATTCTAGATTCTTCTTTTTTTTCAATAATTGGAAGTAGCTTTAGAGTCAAAAGCATGTGAGCTAGATGATTAACTGCAAATTGTATTTCATATCCTTGTGCACTAAGAGTTTTAGGCGGATGCATAATGCCTGCATTATTGACTAGTAAATCCAAATTTTCAAAATTATCAAAAATTTTGGACTGAACTTCAACAATATTTTTTAAATCTGATAAATCTAATTCTAAAGGTGTAAATAATCCTTCAGGATTAAGACCTTTAAGTTTTTTGATAGTTTGATTGGCTTTTTCAAGCGATCTACAAGCTATAACAACATGAGCATTTTTTTCTGCTAAGGCCTTTGCAGTGTAGTATCCAAGACCACTATTCGCACCAGTAATTAGCGCTGTTTTGCCTGTAAGGTTTGGAATATTAGATGTTTCCCAGTTAGAGATTTTAGGTCTTGAAATAGTGGCAGTCATTTAGTAATCCTGCAAATTGTTTTGGAATTAAACCAAAATTTAATTACTTTTCTACTTTAAATACAGGAAGTCAGTATCGTGAGCTCTTATTGAAGGTACTATTTAATATTATTTTCAATTGCATATTGCCATTCGTTATTTTGAGATAAACTTTTCTCTCTAAGGTACTGTAATTTCCTACTATTTATTTTTATAACTATCCCATTAGTTGGATATTTCGTAAATATTTTTTTCTCTAACCAATTTTTTTTATATATTTCGATTTCGCTTGTATGATTTGTGAAGTAACTGTCAGGGGTGCTGAAGCCACATTTTTTAAGATAGTTAAGGGTTTCGTATTGATTAAGTCTTCCATTAAGTATTTGGAAACAGCAAAAGCGGAGACTTTCTCCAATCCCTTTCTTATCATTGAGGTATTTTCTTGTAATTCTTTGGGAAATGCCGGCAACTTGATTTGTAGGGTATAGTTCACCTCTAATTTGAAAATCTCGTTTGATAGGAATACAATCGGGGACATTTTTAATTTGTTTAATTTTGCTTGAGACATCAAATCCTTTTTTTGTAATTGCTTTATTAAACTTGCCATCTATATACCTAATTGCAATAGCACAGCCATCAATTTTTGGTTGAATGCTTAATCTGGTTTTTGTTAATAAACTTTCCAAAAATTCTTTATATTTTTCTTTGGCTAATTTTGGCAAAAGTTTATTATTTTTTTGATTAAAGTAATCAGGCTCTGGATCAACAGGGATAAAGAGCTTTTCAAGTTGCTTAAATGCATCATCCGAAATTAATCCTTCACCTATTCTGTATTGTTCATCTAGATACTTAACATCTCTCACTAATAAATTATTCATAATAATTTTGATAAATATTTAAAAATCTTTTAGAAAAAATCATTTAAATAAAGATTTGAAAATTAAAAGTTAGATTTAAAAAGTAATTGACCACTAAATATCCTCCTACACAGAGAGCGATTTAAGAGTATAAAATGGACTGATAAAGCGTTTAAATTAAATACTTCAACCAAACATATTTACTTAAAAGTGAAATAGAAAATTTTAAGAATTAATTTGAAGGCAAATTTTTGAAATTTCTATCAATACAAAAAAAATTTTTTAAAGTTATGAGAAAATGTCATTTTTATTAAAAGCTCAAAACACCTGGGAAAATTTTGCGAAATACAAAATCAATGATTATGCAAAATTAAGAAATTTTGATTTTGGGCCAAATAACGAAAGTTCAGTTTCAAAATTATCGCCTTTCATTACACATAGAATATTATCGGAATATGATCTGATCCATGATATTAAAAGTAAGTACAAAATCAAAAATTCAACTAAATTTGTTGAAGAAATATTTTGGAGAGTTTACTGGAAAGGGTGGATGGAAAATAGACCAAAAGTTTGGAGAAATTTTATTTCAGAAAACAATCTCGATTTTGATTATGAGCTATATGAAAGTGCAATTAATGGCAATACAGAATTAGATTTTTTTAATTCTTGGGTCCATGAATTAAAGCAGTACAACTATTTGCATAACCATACAAGAATGTGGTTTGCGAGTACTTGGATATTTAATTTAGGCCTCCCATGGCAATTGGGAGCAAAGTTTTTCTTTAAATATCTTTTTGATGGAGATGCTTCATCTAATCTCCTTAGCTGGAGATGGGTCGGAGGATTGCAAACGAAGGGAAAACAATATCTTTTTTCATCATCAAACCTCAGAAAGTTTTCAAATAATAGATTTAGAGTAGAAAAAATAAGGAATCAACAAATTTTTCTTGAAGAATCTAATCAAATACCATTTGAAGATGAGATTTATAAAAATGATATGGATCCTAAATCAGATAATCTTATTATGTTTGAAAATGATCTGCACCTTGCAACCTTTAAAAATTTACTTCCAAGCTATAAAAAAGTATTTATTATCCTTTTAAAAAATGAACAAAGACAAATCAAATTGTCTGAATCTGTTTTGAAATTTAAACAAGATTTGGTCTCTGAATTTGTAGCGCAATTTGATAATGTTGAACAGATTGAGCCTTATTCATTGGAAAATACTTTTAAAAATACTAACGAAATAGACATTATTTATCCTGGAGTGGGAGAAAATTATGATTTCATAACTGAGTTTAAAAATTTACACCATAAAAAAATTTTTAATCTTGTGAGGGATGAAGATTTATTTGCTTGGAAATTTGCTAAAAGAGGGTTCTTTAAATTTAAAGAAAATATTCCAAAAATAAATCAGAGAATATTAGAAAATTTTTGAAAATATAATTTTTAACTTAGTTGAATTCCTACTCAGAAAATAACCCCTTTAGTTAGTAGGTATAAATACTTATTTAGGTGTGACTTTTGCTCTTTAATCCACGATGAATACTGTGACTAGTTATTTTTACTTAAGGATAATTTTTTAATAGTGCTTTCAACAATTCTTACAAAGTCGTTTAGCAAAGATACTGCTTTATTAATTCTTAGAGTCATAACTGGAACTGTTCTCATACATCACGGTTATGAGAAATTAGCAAACATAGAAAATTTCGCTGATGCTTTTGTAAGACCATTGCATCTTCCATTCCCAATATTTTTATCATACATAGCGGCATTCTCAGAAATAGGTGGTAGTTGGTTATTAATTATCGGCTTAGCCACAAGATTCGGGGCTTTGGCAATTGTTGGAACAATTTCTGTCGCTATATATCACGCACTTGTTACTTCAGGTTTTAATATTTTCTTACTAGAGCTTTTACTTTTATATTTCGCTTCAGCAACTTCAATTGCATTAACAGGTCCTGGTAATTTCTCCTTAGATGAAGTTATTATCAGACTTTTGAAATCAGAAGATGAGGATGAAATTATACCTTCAACAAAATCAAAAATTTCCAAGCAAGTTGAAGTTAAAGAAGAAACAAGTAAAAGTGGCTTATTTCAATTTTTGCAAGCGAACATACTTTCAGATACTTCAAGCTAATTTCTTAGGATAAAGGTTATTGATTAGTTCTAACCTTTTTCGATAAGTGTTTCTCTTCTCAAGTTTTATCTTAATTGTTGCTTCAGAAAGACTTATAAATAGCCCTATAGCTGTTACCCAAGATAAAAAAATTAAAGGGTTTTCTGGAATTTCTGAGAAATTCATATGAATAATACTTCTTTTTTAAAGCTGACTGATCACTATATGTTTTTCAACCTAAATATACAATTTAGAAATATTTAAGGATTAATTTCAACTTTTTCCCATTTCTTAATCTTTTCCCAAAGATATCGTTTATGAACAGGCTGTTCTAATTTAAGAAGATCTACTGAATCGATTTCAAAATTTAGAACTACAAAATTTTCTGACTTGGGTAGATTCGATAATATTTCATAAGTAGATAGGACTTTTGGGTTTATTTTCTCTCCAGGAGATCCCCAATACCAAGAAGATTTTGATTTTTCTGATAATAAATCCCAATAATTTTTGTTATCACTTAATTCATGTATTTTTCCTTTGAATCTATATTGTGATTTGGTTTTTAAAAAGAACCATAATATTTCTGCATTAGGGTTAAATTTTAAATGCCCAATTTTTTCACTTCTTCTATCTGTAAAAATAATCATTGAACTATCTTTATGCCATCCTCTGAAAACAACTGTTCTTAATCTTGGCTCATTTTCTTCGCTGACTGTTGCAAGCTGTATCCATTTATTAGAGGGTGATTTGCCCTCTTTTTTTCTAGAAGATTTTAAATCTTGCCTCCAACTAGGTAAGTTGTTATCAGGCATTTAATTTAGGCAATATAAGACCACTTTTCTTTTTGTATTCTTCGAATGAATCATATTTTGAGAGCGATTTATCTTTTTTTATCATTCTTGGTAGAAAAACTATAGAGAAAAATATTCCAAGAATTACTAATGGTATGAAACTCATTGAAAGTATGGCGAATGATAGATAAATTAGTATTTCTCCTAGATAATTTGTATTCCTTATATTTTTGAAAAATCCTTCTTTAATTAGATCTTTTTTAAATTTAAGAGAAAAATATTTTTGGGCATCACTAGCAAAGTGTAGAAACACACCAATTATATTTATAGATACAGATGCAGCTATTACGATATTTGGAACAGATTTCTGAGATGAGATAAGAATGTAGGGAGCTACCCAGTAACTCCCAAGGAAAAAGAAACCAGTAACTGAAGTTATAAAATTGATTTTTTCTTTAAAATAAGGGTCTGGGAATATCTTTTCTTTTAGAAGCCAAAGTAATCCATAAGTACCATGCAGAGCTAAATAAACGTAGGGAGCGATCGTAAAATTATCAAAAAAAATCATAAGGCCTACTACTACAAATGCAGTGAGCCCCTTATGTAGATTAATTATTTGATTAAGTTTCATCTTTTTTTAATAATCTAAAAAATGAAATTATTTTTTGTGGATATAACCTAGGTCGTAAAAAGTTTTAATGGGCGATACTGGATTCGAACCAGTGGCCACTACCGTGTCGAGGTAGTGCTCTACCACTGAGCTAATCGCCCCAATTGAGGAATTTTTAATCCCCCTTATAAGAAAATAGCAGGTTGCGTTTCATTTTCTAAGTAATTTAACTTTCCATCGTTCTCTTTTAGTTATTTCTAAATTTAGAATTTCGATAAATCCTTTATTTTCAAGTTCTAGTTTGTCGCCAATTTTTAGATTAATTGTTGGCTTATTAACTTTATTTCCATTTAATCTGAGCATTCCATTTTCTATCCTTTCGATGATTTTGGTTCGTGATACCCTAAAGCCAGCTGATGCTATAGCATCTAATCTTGTTGAAGCTTCTACTGTATTGACAAGTTTTTTTGATCTTATAGGAGGTATTTGTAATTCCTCTATACCTACTACATTAACTTTTACTTTTACGTCTCTTAAATAAAAAATCTTTTCATTTAGATGCTTAATATCTGAATTATCAATTATCCCTTGTGCTCCCCTATCGCCAATAGTCCATATATCTCCAACTTTTCTTTCATTAAACCCATTTTCAATTAAGAGGGATCTAAAGTCGTCTTGTGTAGCATTATCAAATAAAAAATTTCCAATAATTTTTATTCCTTGAGCTGGAAAATTACTTTTTAGCGCATCCTCTTCAGGAATATTATCTCCTCTAAAGCAAGCTATCCTAGATCTTTGAGAAGAGGAGAATCCTCCATAAATAAAAAATTTGAAATCATTTAAATTTTCAAAATCTTTTAAAATCTCTTCGCAAACATAAGTTGAATTAAACCCAGTCCAATAAGTTTCCCAGTGCTTGTAAGCTAAGTTAGAAATATTTATTAATTCCTCAGTTTCTTTTTTGTAGTTTGAATTTAATAAGATCTCTTTTAGGTCAATCATTTAGCCTTCTAAAAAAATTATATCTTTTGCTTCTGATTGTTTTATCAAAGCCCATGGTAATTCAGCTCCAATTTGATTTTCAAGTAGAACAAGCCATTTACCCTCTTTATTAAAATTAGTGATCGATCTTAACTCTCTATTTCTATTAATGTTGATACTTGCAGAAGAAACAATGCTTCCTAAATATCCTGAACCCATTCCCAAAAGACCTCCAATTAATGATTCCCCGATGTTATTTAAACCAAGAAATCTGAAGGTAGATAAATTAGTCATATTAGAAAAAGCTATTCCAGCTATAAACCCAAATGGCATTAGCCATCTACTCATATCTTGTTGTCTAATCTTTCTATCAAGTTTAGGATTTAAGATTCTTATATCTTCAAAATTTTGAGATCTGAATAAGATATTTGCTTTCGCATTCAGTAATTCTGTTTCGTCTGATGATATTTTCTCACTTATTGGTGGGATCAAAATAGCTTCAGAGAGCATTACTGATTTTTCTTTAAACACTTCAAATAGTTGGATACATTTATCAATGTCTTCAAATATCACGATACTTTTAGTCAAATTTCAATCCTCAAATGTTTGTGTGTTATTCAAATTAATAAAATAAGATAAATACACTATAGATTAAGTTAAAGTAAAAGATTAAAGAACCAATCTTAAATGACAAAAGTTCTCATTACAGATCAAATTGATCAAACAGGAATCGATATTCTTTCACAAGTTGCACAGGTTGATCAGAAAATAGGAATCTCAGACTCTGAGCTAGCTTCCATTATTCAAGATTATGATGCTTTAATGATTCGCTCTGGCACTCAAGTTACTGAAGAAATTATTAACTCTTCAAGTAAACTGAGAATTATTGGAAGAGCGGGAGTCGGAGTAGATAATGTCGATGTTAAAGCTGCTACGCAAAAAGGAGTTCTTGTTGTTAATTCTCCAGGAGGTAACACAATAGCCGCTGCTGAACATACTATAGCTATGATGTTGGCTTTATCTAGACATATTCCAATTGCTAATAATAGTACATTGTCAGGTAAGTGGGAGAGAAAGAAATTTGTTGGGAATGAGCTTTATAAGAAAAAATTAGGTGTAGTAGGTTTAGGGAAAATTGGTGCTCATGTAGCGAAAGTTGCTAATGCATTAGGAATGGAAGTTTACGGATATGATCCCTTTGTTTCAACTGAAAGGGCTCAACAAATACAAGTTAAACTATCTGAACTAGAGGATTTATTCAAACAATCTGATTATGTAACTTTGCATTTGCCTCGCACACCAGAGACAGAGAATTTAGTAAATATAGATGTCCTTAAAAGTATGAAAAGTAGCGCAAAATTGATTAATTGTGCTCGCGGAGGCTTAATTGATGAAGAGGCATTAGCACAAGCTTTAAATCAATCATTGATTGCAGGTGCTGCGATAGATGTCTTTTCTAAAGAACCTTTGGAATCTAATTCACCACTTTTAAAGGTTGAAAAGAATCTTATACTTACCCCACATTTAGGAGCATCTACACGGGAAGCACAAGAAAATGTAGCTGTTGATGTTGCAGAACAAATAAGAGATGTTTTGCTTGGTTTATCTGCTAGAACTGCAGTAAATATTCCAGGTTTGAGCCCTGATATTATGGATAGTCTAAAACCTCATTTGCAGTTGGCTGAAACAATGGGTCTGCTTATAAGCCAGCTTTCAGGTGGGCAGATACAGAAGCTAGAAGTAAAGCTTCAAGGTGAATTTGTTCAACATCCTTCTCAGCCATTAATAATAGCTAGTCTAAAAGGTCTCCTAAGTAAAGCTTTGGGAGATAGGATTAATTATGTGAATGCTTCGCTAGAAGCAGATTCAAGGGGTATTTCAGTAGTGGAGAATAAAGATGAAGCTAGACCAGAATTTGCTAGTGGGTCGCTTCAGTTAACCACTTATGGAGATAATGGCGACCATAGCGTAGCAGGAAGCATTTTTGCTGATGGGGAATTAAGAATTATTAGTATTGATCAATATCCTGTTAATGTATCGCCAAGTAGATACATGCTTGTTACTAGGCATAGGGATATGCCTGGTATTATTGGCAAGCTTGGTTCTTTATTAGGTAGCAACAATGTAAATATTGCCTCGATGCAAGTTGGGCGCAAAATTGTTAGAGGAGAAGCTGTTATGGTTCTAAGTATTGATGATCCAATTCCTAATAAGTTACTTGACACCATTATTGAAGTAGAGGGAATTACCAACGCTAATCCAGTTACTCTATAAAGAGGCCAGCTCTATATAATGGCAATTAAAGATTGGTATAAAATAACTTTTCTGATAGAAAGTGATTCAGAAGAAATTATTATTTGGAAATTAAATGAGCTGGGAATATATAGCTTTTCATTTGAATATTTAATTAAAAATGAAAATAAAAAAGAAGTGAATATATGGCTTCCAGTCGATGATTGGGGCGAGAGTTCTAGGTATGATTTTGAAAAAATAATTAACAAACTTCTAAACATTAATGCCCCTAAGAATCAATTTTTTGATTGGGATATTATTAAAGAGGAGGATTGGTTGACGAGCTGGAAGAAATATTGGGCGCCTGAATTAGTAGGAAATCATTTTTTAATATTGCCTTGTTGGATGAATCTAAATGAAAAATTTAAAGATAAGCAAATTATAAAAATTGATCCTGGAGCAGCCTTTGGTACAGGAAGTCACCCTTCGACTTATCTTTGTTTGGAAAAAATGGAGAATATTTTATTTTCTGATAAAAAGGTATTAGATATTGGGAGTGGTAGCGGAATTTTGAGTGTAGCTGCAAGATTACTCGGCGCCAAAGAAGTTTGCGCGGTGGATAATGATTATTTAGCTATAAATTCAACTAAATCTAATTTCCAACTAAATTTTGGCAATTTAAACAGCTTAAATACATATTTGGGATCTTTTAATGACGTTATTTTAAAAAATCAACTCCAACAATTTGATTTTGTTTTATGTAATATTCTTGCTGAAGTAATAAAAGGAATGATTCCAAATATTTATAAGTGCTTGAGAAACAATGGGGAAGTCATCTTTAGTGGAATTCTTAATTCACAAAAGGATGAAATAATAAAAATATTAATTCAGAATGACTTGAAATTATTGGATGTATCAACTAAAAAAGATTGGGCATGCATTTCTGCGCAAAAAGCCAGCAATCCAACCTAAGTATAAGTTTTTCTTATAGATACTCTTTCATACATTTTATTGTGTCATTTTTTACTTCAAAATCTCACATATCGACCTAATCGATGTTAAAAATGTATTTGATAGGTATTAATGTATTAATTACCAACAATTTTTTATTTAAATGGCTTCTTACAAAGTTACTCTCATCAGCGAAGGTGAAGGCCTCAATTCAACTATTGAAGTACCTGATGACCAATACATCCTCGATGCGGCTGAAGAACAAGGTATCGACCTTCCTTATTCCTGCAGAGCTGGAGCATGTTCAACATGCGCTGGAAAAGTTACTTCAGGTAGTGTTGATCAGTCTGATCAAAGTTTCTTGGATGACGACCAACTAGAAGCTGGTTTTGTTCTTACTTGTGTTGCTTATCCAACATCTGACGTAACAATTACAACTCATGCTGAGGAAGAATTGTACTAATTATAAAAATTTAACTTTTCTAAGTTGATTATTGATTATTTTTCTGCCACCCTCTATGAAGGTGGCTTTTTTTGTAAATGAATAAATTTGAATTTTTCAAGACTGGCAGTGTTCAATCAAGTTATGGAGGTCAGTACAGTTATAAGGTAATTGGCCCATGTTGCAGACTTTATGATAGGGAAGAGTTACCTTGGCCCTGCTCAAGGCTTGCTTGGAGAAGTAAGGAGCCTAGCTGGAGAAGAATAGGGTCTAGGTTCGTTGCTGATATGGCTTCAAGAAAATGCCCATCTTACTCAGTTCAGATTTTGGAGCCTGGATCAAAACCTGTTGAGACAGTTATAACTTTTTTTTCAAAGAAATTTTCTTCTGATATACAAGAATGGTGGTATAGCAAAAAACCAGGCTCAAAAGAGCCTGCTAATATCTTCCCTTCTGAAATTGGTTAGCTTTAAATATTATGCTTTTGGCTTTGGAGGCATGTAACCTTTTAAGCCGGTGCATTCAAGACTATCAATTGTATTAACTCCTGTTTGTGAGTTAGTTCCACTAGCTCTTTCACATAATGATTTTCTCTGAGAAAGATCAAGATTTGCATCAGTAAAGTCAGCACCATCAATAATTGCTCCATCAAAAACACTTTTCATTAGCTCGCCATTGGTAAGATTTGCATCTGTAAAATCGGCATTATCAAAGCGTGTTGCATATGCAATGAGGT
>CACGHD010000006.1 GCA_902572825.1 uncultured Prochlorococcus sp.
TCAGGGTAATTGCATTAGCTCCTGCAGCAACGTTTCTCAAACCTGCCTTAACCATTGCATGTGCTAAAACAGTGGCTGTTGTAGTACCATCTCCAGCTGCATCATTAGTTTTTGAAGCAGCTTGTCTGATTAAAGCAACACCCGTGTTTTCAATGTGATCCTCTAATTCGATCTCCTTAGCGATTGTGACACCATCATTGATGATTTGTGGAGCACCAAATTTTTTCTCTAGTACAACATTTCTTCCTTTTGGTCCAAGCGTTACAGCCACAGACTCAGCAAGGATATCAATTCCTCTCTCGAGCGCTCTACGAGCTTGCTCATTGTAAATAATTCTTTTAGCCATGTTTAGGCAGTAATTTAGTAATAAGTTTTAATAATTTTTAAAAAAATACTTTAGCTTACTACAGCTAAAATATCCTTTTCTGAGAGTAAGACATATTCATCTCCTCCCAATTTAATGTCTGTACCAGCATATTTGCTGTACAAAACTTTATCGCCAATACTCACTTCTGGAGTTTGTCGAGAACCGTCGTCATTAAGTTTGCCAGGACCAACCTGAGCAACCTCTCCAACCTGTGGTTTTTCTTTAGCTGAATCAGGCAAAAGAATGCCCCCAGCAGTTTTTTCCTCAGATGCGGAAACTTTAATAAATATTCTATCTCCCAGTGGTTTTACTGTAGAGACTGTAAGTGAAACAGCTGCCATAGATTAATGGAGGATCATGATTGAGACGCTTTGCGTCATAAAAATGGAAAGAGTAATTTTCTATCCGTATCATCAACAACATAATCTGCAGAGCGGCAATTAAACCATAGTTAAACTGTGCGGGTGGCCGAACCCATTTAACGAATCGGCCCATGAGGTGGTAGTATTTTCGGATTATGAGCTGCTTAAAATCAGCTATTCATCACCAATCAATAAAAATGGTAGCAACTCCATCAACTTCTTCACAAACTAAAGGCGTAGTTCGTCAAGTAATTGGCCCAGTACTAGACGTAGAATTCCCAGCTGGAAAATTGCCCAAAATATTAAATGCTTTAAGAATTGAAGCAAAAAATCCTGCTGGACAAGATATAGCCCTCACTGCAGAGGTCCAACAGCTACTTGGCGACCATAGAGTTAGAGCAGTGGCAATGAGCGGCACAGACGGCCTTGTAAGAGGCATGGAAGCAATTGATACAGGCGCACCAATATCTGTACCTGTTGGAGAAGCCACTTTAGGAAGAATATTTAATGTTCTAGGAGAACCAGTAGATGAACAAGGTCCAGTAAAAACAAAAGATACTGCCCCAATTCATAGAGCTGCTCCAAAATTAACTGACTTGGAAACTAAACCAAAAGTTTTTGAGACTGGGATTAAGGTTATCGACCTTTTAGCGCCTTACAGGCAAGGAGGAAAAGTTGGATTATTCGGAGGTGCTGGTGTTGGGAAAACAGTTCTTATTCAAGAATTAATAAATAATATTGCCAAGGAACATGGAGGTGTTTCTGTTTTTGGCGGGGTAGGGGAGAGAACAAGAGAAGGTAACGATTTATATGAAGAATTTAAAGAATCAGGCGTTATCAATGCGGATGATTTAACTCAATCAAAAGTTGCATTATGTTTTGGACAAATGAATGAACCACCTGGTGCAAGAATGAGAGTTGGCTTATCAGCGCTTACAATGGCCGAACATTTTAGAGATGTAAATAAACAAGACGTTTTACTTTTTGTTGATAACATTTTTAGATTCGTTCAAGCTGGTTCTGAAGTATCTGCATTACTTGGAAGAATGCCTTCAGCTGTTGGATACCAACCAACTTTAGGAACTGACGTTGGTGAATTACAAGAAAGAATTACATCTACACTAGAGGGATCAATAACATCTATTCAGGCTGTATATGTTCCTGCTGATGACTTAACAGACCCAGCTCCAGCTACAACCTTTGCCCATTTAGATGCTACCACCGTGCTTGCGAGAGCTCTTGCGGCAAAGGGAATTTATCCAGCAGTTGATCCATTAGATTCAACAAGCACTATGCTACAACCATCAGTTGTAGGAGATGAGCATTACAAAACAGCCAGAGCTGTGCAATCTACTTTACAAAGATACAAAGAACTTCAAGATATTATTGCAATTCTTGGTCTAGATGAGCTTTCTGAAGAAGATAGATTAACAGTAGACAGGGCACGAAAAATTGAAAAATTCCTTTCACAACCTTTCTTTGTCGCAGAAATATTTACAGGAATGTCTGGTAAATATGTAAAATTAGAAGATACCATTGCCGGTTTCAACATGATTTTGTCAGGCGAATTAGATGATTTACCAGAACAGGCATTTTATTTAGTTGGAAACATTGATGAAGTTAAAGCAAAAGCTGAAAAAATAAAATCAGAAAAATAAATATTTGAATATAAATATTTAACCCTCAATAATCTTAAAGTAATGACAATTTCCCTAAAAGTTCTAGCTCCTAATAAAAATGTTTATCAAGGCGAAGCTGAAGAAGTAATCCTTCCTAGTACTACTGGTCAACTTGGTATACTACCAGGACATATTTCTTTAGTCACTGCTATAGATATTGGTGTTTTAAGGCTAAGAATGAATTCCCAATGGAAATCAATAGCTCTAATGGGAGGCTTCGCTGAAGTTGAATCAGATGAAGTAATAGTTTTAGTAAATAATGCAGAAATTGGATCTGAGATAAATGTTCAGAATGCTGAACAAAATCTTAAAGAAGCAAAATTAGCAATAAGCAAATTTCCTGAAAATGAAAAAAATCCAGCAAAAATTAAAGCCTTGAAAGAGGTTTCTAAGGCTGAGGCTAGAATTCAAGCTGCAAAAAACTAATATTTAAGCTGTTCCACAAAAAGTTACTTCGGGAAACTTTAATTTAGCTTCTTCTAATTTCTTCGTTTTACCTTCTTCTTGCCAATAATTTATTACTTCAGTAGCTTTATTCAATATTTCTACTCTTTCGTTATCTGTAATCCAACCTTTATTTTCTAATTCACTTTTTAATTTTTCCCAAGCATCATCTCTTGGCCAAAAATAATAAGCAGTAAGAGGACTTGGACCCCCACCTACTATTTGATCGACTGCTAAAGCAACATTATCAGGTAACCACAATACTTTAATTATGAATCTTCCTTCATCAGGTTTAGGAGTATAACCAGTAGGTACTCCATCTTCATCAATTGTGGCAGCTGCTAGTACAGCTGTAGCACCCATCATTCCTGAGTTAGGTGAAGAATTTTTAGACTTTGGTACATCGCTGTTTTTTTCCTTTTTTTCTGTTGAATTTTGATTTAACTTATCTGATGAGGACATTCACTTAATTTGCGTTTAATAAATAATTTATCAGTTTATGGTCACATTTTGATTGATTTATTCAAAATTTCTTGATTTTAGTTATTGATACCTTTTTAAGATGATTTTTATCTATCATGAGAGACTTCATAAAAGTCATAAATTGTAGCTTCCAATGAATCCCAAAGATCTTTGGGAATATCGTTTTCTTCAGCGAACATACCAAGCTGACTAGCTAAACCTCTCGCTTGAGAGAGTTTCAAATCATATGAATCTGAATTATTCATTTTTGAGCTTTAAACTTAATAAAAAATAAAACTATTAACTTAATAAGTCAAATTTTAGAATTCTAAATCAGAAATTTCTTTTAGTGCTGCAATACTTAAAACTTCTGGGTTTTCCTCTGAGACCAGAACGTCATCTTCTATTCTTATCCCTATGCCTTTCCATTTATCATCTATGAGGGGTTGTCCCTCAGGGACTGGGATCCTATCACTGATATAAATCCCTGGTTCTACCGTAAGAATCATTCCATTCTGTAATGGCACTTCATAGTCTCCCATTCTGTATGCTCCAACATCATGAACATCTAAACCGAGCCAATGTCCAGTTCTATGCATGTAAAGATGTTTATAAGATTGATTCTCAATTATCTCCTCAGTGCTGCCAGACAATAAACCAATTTCTTTTAATCCTTCTATCAGAATTGTTAAAGCAACATTATGAACAGAACTAGAATTCGATCCCTTCACAGCACTTTTAATTGCATTTTTCTGCGCGCTCAATACAATTTCATAGATAATTTTTTGCTCGCTAGAAAATTTACCGCCTATTGGAATGGTTCTTGTTATATCTCCATTGTAATAATCAGTTAGTGAGCAGCCAGCATCTACCAACAATAAATCTTCCTTCTTTAAGGGTGAGTTATTCGAAGTGTAATGCAAAATACATGCATTATCTCCTGAAGCAACAATAGAGTTATAAGCTGGTCCTCTTGCTCCTTTTTCCAAAAAGAACCCCTCAAGAAGACCCTGGATTTGTCTTTCATTGTTCTTTGATGAGATAGATTCTCTAACCAATTCATGAGCTTCTGCTGAGATTTGTATAGCCTCTCTCATTCTTTTAATTTCAAATTTACTTTTAATTAATCTCATCTCATTTAAATAAATTTCTGGAGATTTTATAGAATTTGCACCTGACCCTAATCTTGAGCGTTTGTCAAGTTGTTGTGAAAATATCTCAAGTACTAGTTTCTCAATTAATGGATGCTTACCAATTGAAAAAACAAGTTCATCTGAGCCATCTAAGTAAGCTGGAAGCAAATTTCTTAATTGGTTTATGGAGTGAGCTTTATCAGCATTAAACTCATTTTCAGCGCCTTCTAAACCCCATCTAAAGCCGTGCCAGACTTCGCTCATAACATCTTTAGGAGCAACAAACATAATAAATCTCTCTCCTTTTGGCTTATGAGATAAGAAAAGAGCGATTGCATCTGGCTCATCGAAACCGGTTAAATACCAAAAATTACTATCTTGTCTAAAAGGATATTCACAATCGGCATGATGCTTTACGAGATTCGCCCCAGGGATAATAGCAGCTTTTCCTTTTAATTTATTAAGGAAAATTTCTCTTCTTTCTTCAAAAATTTTACTGTCGGGTTTAAACATAAATGATGTATTGGCGTGTTTTTAAAAAAAATGGAAGAATGAATTAAAACAGAATTAGTAACAAATCTATTTTAATGGAACCAAGTGTTTACGGCTTAATATTGCTTATATTGATAATCTTAATTGGGTCTGCATGTTGTTCGGGAGTAGAGGCGGCATTTTTAGCTGTCAATTCAATTAGAATTTTAGAATTAGCCTCAAAACAAAAACCAAAAAGTTCTGCAAATCAACTACTTAAACTAAGAAAACATCTCGGAAGGACACTAACTGTAATTACTATTACTAATAACGGATTTAACATCATTGGGAGTCTTATTTTAGGGGTATACGGAGCATTGATAATTAATAGTAGTTACGGCTTAACCTTATTTTCAATTGTTTTTTATATCTTAGTTGTTTTAGTAGGAGAAGTTCTTCCGAAAGCTCTTGGTACAAGATTTTCAGTTCAAATAGCATTATTATCAGTTCCTATCTTGAGAATATTAAATATCTTAATGAGGCCATTCTTAATATTAATCGAACAGATATTTCCCGTTATTACTGCAGAAAATGAAATTTCAACTGATGAGGAGGAAATTAGACAAATGGCAAAAATTGGGAGTCAAAAAGGTTTAATAGAGGCTGATGAAGCGGCAATGATATTTAAGGTTTTTCAATTAAATGACTTAAAAGCGAAAGACTTAATGATCCCTAGGGTATCAGCACCATGTCTTGATGGCTCTTCTAATCTTGATGAGATTTCAAAACTTATAATGTCTGACAACTCTCCATGGTGGGTCGTTTTGGGAGATAAAGTTGACAAAATACAAGGTGTAGTTAAACGTGAAAAAATGTTATCAGAATTAATTAACAGGGAAAATAAAAAATTATTATCAGAAATCTGCGAACCTGTAGATTACATTCCAGAAATGATTAAGGCAGATCAATTATTAACAAGATTTGACAAGAATCATAAAGGAGTAAAAGTAGTAGTAGATGAATTTGGAGGATTCGTGGGGATTATTGGTGCAGAAGCTGTCTTGTCTGTATTAGCTGGCTGGTGGAAAAAATAAATTATGAAAGAATTGAAAATTAATAAAAATTATTTAATTTTGAAAAGTTGGTGGGAGACAATTGATCTTACCAACTATGAAAAAAGTTTTTTTAATAGAGAAATAATTTCTTTTAATCAACAACTTTTTAGGCTAAAAGAAAAAAAAATAAGAATTGGCGCATATGGTAAATCGGGAGTGGGAAAATCCTCTGTTTTAAATTCCTTTTTTAAAGAAGATATATTCAAAACGGATATTATTAATGGGACCACAAGAGAAATACAAGCTGAAGAATGGAATATTAAAGATCAAACACTGAATAGTGTAGAATTCCTAGATTCTCCAGGATTTGATTTCTGCGATATTAAATTCCCAGATAAAGTTTACTCGTCCATAAATCACTCAGATATAATCTTATTTATAGTCTCAGGGGATTTAAATAGAAATGAATTAAGCGAAATCAACTCCTTGATTAAAGATGGGAAAAAAATTATTATAACTTTAAATAAAATCGATCTTTTAAATAAAATTGAATTAAAAGAAATATTAGAAAGTATAAAGTTTAAGCTTCCAAAAGATTTAAATATTCCCATAATTATTAATTATGAAAATAATCTAAAAAATTACATTACAAAGATAATAAATCAACATGGTGAGATATTTTTAACACTAAATTCTCTTCAATCAGCTGACAAATTGTTTCTGCAGATAAAAGAGCAAAGATTGAAAAAAAGGCAGAAATTAGCGCAATCAACTATTGGTAAATTTTCGACCATAAAGGCATCAACGGTAGCTCTTAATCCTTTTATTCTGTTCGACATTGCTGGTAGTTATGCTCTAGATACTGCATTGATTAGCGAATTGAGTAAGATTTATGGCTTAAATTTAAAGGGTGAATCTACTAGAAAAATATTCAAAAACATATCAATTAATAATTTATTTTTGGGCATCACTCAAGTTGGAGTAAATACATCTTTCAATCTTGTTAGGAAACTAATTTTACTAACAGCACCTTTTACTAACGGGCTATCATTATTACCTTATGGGCCTATCGCAATTATTCAGGCAGCAATAGCTATTCATTCTACAAAAATTCTTGGAAAATTAGCAGCAAAAGAGATATTTAAAAAAAGTAAAGCTTCATTTATAGAACCATATGTAATACTTAAAAATGTTAATTTTAATGAACCAGAGATTTTTAAACACATAAATATTTATTTAACAAAAAGAAATTTAAAAAATAATTTTGTTAATTTTTTACCTTAAAACTTAAAATGGAAAAAAGAATTGCATTATTTGGTACTAGTGCAGATCCACCTACAATTGGACATAAAAAAATACTTGAAGAATTATCAAAAATTTATGCTTTTACCATTAGCTATGTAAGCAATAACCCCACAAAAAAGCACATAGAGGATATATCAATTCGTAGCCATTTATTAAGAACTCTTATAGAAGATTTAGATAATCCAAAAATTTTATTTAATCAAAGTGTTAGTAGCCAATGGGCAGTAGAGTCAATCAAAAAATGCAAAGAAATTTATGAATTTAATAATTTAGATTTTGTTGTTGGGAGTGATTTAATTAAAGATATTTTCTACTGGAAAAATTTTGACAAGATTATTTTGGAAGTAAGTTTTTATATAATTTTAAGAGAGGGATATCCTGTTGAATCAAATACTCTTAGAATGTTAGAGACTTACAAAGTGAAATTTAAGATTTCGACCATCAAAATCCCAGAAACTTCAAGTTCTAATTTTAGATTAAATTTTAATTGTTCTAATTTACCAACCTCATTAATAGATATAGTTAAGAAGAATAATTTATATGAATCTACTAAATTAGTTGAATGAAATTTTTACTTGCTCAAATAAATCCAGTTGTTGGAGATTTAGAGGGCAATGCAAAAAAAATACTATATATTGCTTCGAAAGCTTGCTCAATTTCTGCTGATTTTGTTCTTACTCCAGAATTGTCATTATGGGGATATCCTGCAAATGACTTACTTTTAAAAAAAAATTTAATCAAAAATCAATATCAAATAATTGATCAACTAGCCTTTGATATAAATAAAAAATATGGAAACCTATGTATCACAGTAGGGATAGCTGAGATAATAAATGATTCTTTTTTCCCAAACCTTTATAACTCTATTGCTTTGCTTGAGGGCGGTCAATGGAAAATAATTGCTCGTAAAATTATTCTTCCTAATTACGAAGTATTTGATGAAAAAAGATACTTTAGATCAGAAGAAAAAGTTTCCGTAGTGGTAAAAAAAATTAAAAATAAAAATTGGCGACTTGGCTTTACTATATGTGAGGATTTATGGGTCAACAAAGATATAGAAGGCAGAGGAATTCATAAAAAAAATCCTATTATTGATTTAAAGAAAAAAAAAGTTAATATTTTAATAAATTTATCAGCTTCCCCATATACTTTCAAAAAGTTAGAGCTAAGATCCAAAGTTTCCAGTTTTGCTGCACAATATCTTCAAGTTCCTCTGATTTATGTAAACCAGATTGGAGCAAATGATAATTTAATTTTTGATGGAAGTAGTTTTATCCTTGATAAGAATGGATCAAAAATAAAGCAACTTAAATCTTTTTCAGAAGAGCTCTCCAGTTGGGAAATTGATCAAACAAAACCTGAAAGAAATAAATTTGAAAACTCCGAGATGTCATCTATTTTTGATGCATTAGTTCTTGGTGTTAAAGATTATGCAAAAAAATGTGGATTTAAAACAGCTTTAATTGGATTAAGCGGTGGCATTGATTCAGCACTTGTTTCAGCGATTACAACTGCTGCTCTTGGAAGTGATAATGTTTATTGCGTCTCAATGCCGTCTAAATGGAGCTCATCTCATTCAAAGAGTGATGCAAAAGATTTAGCTAGAAGGTTAAATATAAATTTCAACAGCATCCCAATTGAAAACTTGATGACCTCTTTTGAAGAGTCTTTTATAAAAAATATAGATTTCGAAATGGCTGAAATAACAAATCAAAATATTCAGTCAAGGATAAGAGGAACGCTTCTGATGGCTTTAGCAAATCAAGAAAAGCATTTATTACTTTCAACAGGTAATAAATCGGAACTAGCCGTAGGATATTGCACACTTTATGGTGATATGAATGGAGGATTATCTGTAATAGGAGATTTATATAAAAGCAATGTTTTTAAATTATGCAATTGGCTTGATAGTAAAGATTCAATTAATCACAGAAAATCATATATGTTAGATATGAACGTAGATATAATTGGAGAAAATATACGCAAAAAAGCTCCAAGTGCCGAATTAGGGCCTAATCAATTAGATACTGATTCTCTCCCACCTTATTCCATTCTAGATAATATTCTTAAAGGAATTATTGAAGAGAAAAAAGACTTAAAACAACTAGAAGAAGATGGTTATAAAAAAGAATTAATTTTAAAAATAATCTCACTTATGAAAAAAGCAGAATTTAAAAGGAAACAGGCTCCTCCAATTCTAAAATTAAGCAGTCAATCATTAGGAAGTGACTGGAGAGTTCCAATAGCAATATCTTATTAATCATTATTAGAAATTTTTTGAATTTTTTTTAAAGGTCGTTTAACCGAATCGAGGTTTATACCTCTTTTGATAGCAAGAATTATTCCTGCAGCTTCTAAATAATTATCCACTTCAAAAAGATTGGGATAATCAAAAAACTTATTTGTCACTTTTAATGTATTTTGATTTTTTACAGAGATAATATTTAAACCTTTTTCAATCCCTGCTAGTACTACTTCTCCACCTAGTGCTCCATTAGGAACAACAATAGATTCAATCTGATCGGGGTGTAGTGAGATTGATTCATTCTTAGCAGGCAATTCAACAATGTCAGGTGCATTGCTCAACCCAATTAATACTGATGGTAAAAAAGTGTATCCTATTTCTTCTGCAGCTGCACGAGGATCTAAATTTTCATTCAATTCAATTGGATTCAAAGCAGGTGCGTGAGCACAGGGAACTTTTAAAAATTTGCTTATTAAATGACTTATAACTGCTTCAACTCCAGCAATAGGGTCAACCCCTTTTCCCTCTCGATAGATATTTGTTTCTAAAGAATCTGAATCATCTGGAAATTTTGCCACAATTGCTATTGCCGTAACTCCTTTTTCTATTAAACATTTTCCAGCATCAATTAGAGTATCAGGATTTTCAATTGTACCACCACTGATTTTTGAAGAATCAGAATCAATAACTATGTTTAATGGCTTTTTTGTAATCACATAAGAATGAACATTAATCCCTAAAGTAGAAACGCAAGCATCAGCAACTTGTAAATGTCTTACTAATATTTCTTTTTCAATGGCTGAATCAAAAATTATCCCAATTTTCTGTTGCTTTACCCTCCTTAAAGCGATTTCTCCTTTAGCAAGTCGGTCTAAACTATAACCCTCAACATAAAAAATATTTTTATCTTTTTCAGAAAGAGTACCGCCATTCATAACATTTGGATGAGTAATTAAACATCCACTTGCGGATGCTAATAATTTGGCGGTAGGAAGTGCATCCCCAGCAAAACCTCCTACTTCACAACCAATACCAGTTGGAACAATAAATATTGTTGGTGAATTTTCCATTATTAAAAATATTTCAATTTATATTTTTTAATTAGCTAAGACAGCTTTAATTTTAAGTTTTTTTGTTCCAAGAGAGTCAATAGAATCTTGAATATCAACAATTGACCATCGAATTAAATCTCCTTTTTTTTCTAAATTTTTAATGATGAATTCCCTTAAATTTTTTAATTTTATTGAAACTGGCCAATCTAAATAATAATCAACTGAACTTAATTTCATTTTTGATATTTACCAAATTGATCATTATATAAATCATCTTCGACTTCTTTGCCAATAACAATATTCAAATCTGACTTAGGGTATGCTACACACAAAAGTGCAAAGCCCTTTTCCCTTAAATCATCATTTAATCCCATAGCATCTTCTTGATCTACGGCTCCTTCCAATATCATGGATGCACAATCTGTACAAACTCCTGAACAACAACTACTTGGTAAATCTATTCCATTCATTTTTGCCGCTGAAATAATATCTTGATCCTCAGAACATAAAAAACTAAAAGTCTTTTGCTCAAATTGAACTTTGATATTGTATTCAGGCATATCCTAAATCTTATTTCTAAACTGCTGAACCTCCTACAACTTCTAATATTTCTTGTGTAATAGCTGCTTGTCTGGCTTTGTTATAGGTTAGATTCAAAGTACTTGCTAATTCTTTAGCATTATCACTTGCATTATTCATAGCAGTCATCCTGCAAGCGAGTTCTGAAGCTGCCGACTCTTGAAGAGCTCTTAGTACCTGATTCTGTAAATATAATGGTAATAAGGAATCTAATAGTTGATCAGGACTTTGTTCAAAAACAATATCTGATGGCAACTTCTCTGAATCACTTTTTTCAATATTTGATTTTTCAACAAGTAACTTACTATTTTTTGTGGTCAACCTAAAAATTTCATCGTTTTCCTCAGCGATTCCTTGAGGGTCAAGTGGCAATAGTGTTTGAACAACAGGGGCACAGCTAACTAGAGTGATGAATTTCGTATAAATAATTTCCACCCTATCAGAATTTTCTGAGAGAAATTCGGCTAAAATCTCATTTGTTACTCCTTCAGAGTCCTTAACTGTGGGGACCTGTTCTAGTTCTTTGAAAGTACTTTTAATTACATATCTATCCTTTCTATTTTGAAAATATCCAATAGCTTTCTTCCCAACCAATATTAAATTTGGCTGATACCCTTGTTTGACTAATTCTGCGTATCTTATTTCTACCTTTTTTATAATATTTGTATTGTAACCACCGCATAAACCTCTATCCGCAGTTATGCAAACCAAGGAGATACTCTTTACTTCTCTCTTGGATAATAGAGGAGAGTCTACAGCCTCAAATTGTACTCTAGATTGAATATTTTCTAAGACTCGTGCAAGTTTATCTGCAAAAGGTCTACTCTTAAGAACTTGATCTTGAGCTCTCCTAACTTTTGCAGCTGCAACAAGCCTCATAGCCTCCGTTATTTTTCTTGTATTTTTAACGGAAACGATTCTATCTCTAATCTCTTTAAGATTTGCCATGGTATCTCCTTAATAAATTTAAACTGTGGCAAGCATTGTTGATTTAACTTCATTTATCACTTCTTTTAGCGTCGCTTCTAGTCCATCATTTAATTTCTTTTCTTTAAGAATCTCTTCTATAAATTCCGCTTTATTTAGCTTTAGGTATTCCCTAAGTTCAGTTGCAAATTTAGTAACATCTTCAACAGGAACTTCATCAATAAGACCTTTAACTCCTGCATAAACAACTGCAACTTGTTCTGCAAGGTTCAGCGGAGAGAATTGAGGTTGCTTTAATAACTCTCTTAGTCTCTTGCCTCGTTCAAGTTGTTGCTGAGTTGCTTCATCAAGGTCAGATGCAAATTGAGAAAAAGCCGCTAGTTCATCAAACTGTGCGAGTTCTAATTTTAAAGTTCCTGCAATTTTTTTAATTGCTTTTGTCTGAGCGGCTCCTCCAACACGGCTAACGGAAATACCAACATTAATAGCTGGTCTTAATCCTGAGTTAAATAAATCTGCACTCAAGAATATTTGTCCATCTGTAATTGAAATAACATTAGTTGGGATGTAAGCAGAAACGTCACCTGCCTGAGTTTCAATAATTGGCAATGCTGTCATAGAGCCCCCTCCCATAGCATCAGAAAGTTTTGCTGCTCTTTCTAGCAATCTACTGTGTAAGTAGAAAACATCTCCTGGATAAGCTTCTCTTCCTGGTGGTCTTTTTAAAAGAAGAGACATTTGTCTATAAGCCTGAGCTTGTTTTGTTAAATCATCATAAATAACTAGTGTTGCTTTACCCTGATACATAAAATGTTCAGCAATTGCTGCACCGGTATAAGGTGCTAAGTACTGTAAAGCAGCTGGTTCTGAAGCTCCTGCACTAACTACGACTGTATAATCTAGGGCTCCTCTCTCTCTTAACACCTCTACTATGTTTGCTACTGATGCTGACTTCTGACCAATAGCTACGTAAACACATACTACATCTTGACCTTTTTGGTTAATTATCGTATCGATAGCAATTGCAGATTTTCCAGTTTGTCTATCACCAATAATTAATTCTCTTTGACCTCTTCCAACAGGAATCATTGCATCAATAGATGTGATACCTGTTTGCATTGGTTCATGCACTGACCTTCTCTTGATTATTCCAGGAGCCATTTCTTCAATCAATCTGGTATCACTTGTTGGAATTTCCCCTTTTCCATCTATTGGTTGACCGAGAGGGTTAACAACTCTCCCCTGCATTGCTTCACCAACTGGAACAGATGCAATTTTACCTGTAGACTTAACGTTACTTCCTTCTTGGACACCAAGCGCCTCTCCCATTAAAACGGCACCAACATTATCATCTTCAAGATTTAAAGCTATACCTTCGGTACCATCTTCAAATTCCAATAACTCTCCTGCCATGACCTGATCTAAGCCATATATTCTTGCAATGCCATCACCGATTTGCAGAACAGTTCCTACATTGCTAACACTTACAGATTGGTCATAATCAGTTATTTGTTGTTTTAAGATTGAACTGATTTCATCAGGGCGTATAGATACCATGGATTTAAGAATTTAAGGTTGATTTAAAAGTTACTTGGAAAGGGATAAGCCAAGTTTTCTGATTTGTGAAGCAAGAGAAGCATCAATTACTTTTGATCCTACACTGGCAACGAAACCTCCAATAAGAGATGGATCGATTTTAGTTACAAGTTCTAATTTTTCTGTTCCAGCGATATTGATGATCTTTTTGGTAATTAAACCTTTTTGTTCATCAGTAAGCTCGACTGCAGAAGTAACAGTTGCCAAAGCAATATTACTATTTTCTCGGTAAATCTCTAAAAACCTATCAAGAATTGAAGTAAGAATTCCAATTCTTTGCCTATCAGCCAATAATTTTAAGAAATTCAATAAAGAAGAATTAACCTTATTTGAAAAAATTTCAATAATGATTTTCTTCTTAGCATCTGTCTCTAAAATGGGAGAGGATAGTGCCTTCTCCAATTCTGGGGAATCATTTATTAATTCCAAAAGTTGTTTAACCTCAGAGACCATCTCTTCAGTTTGCGAATTTTCATTCACAACTTGAAGTAATGCCTCTGCGTATGGTGTAGTAACTGAATTTAAAAGTGGCATTAGTTCACCTCAATATTTTTAATTGATTGAGTTACCAAATTTTCTTGTGTTGTTTTATCAAGTCGATTTGGGAGAGAATCTAGAGCTTTTTTAATTGCCAGTTCAACAGCCTCTTTTCTAATTTGAGAAATTGCTCTGGATGCTTCAGAGCTCTCATCAGAGATTGCACTTTGTTTGATTCGTGCCATCTCCTCTATAGCTTTTTTCTCACTTTCCATTCTTATGGATTCAGATCTTTTAAGGGAATCTGCTTTTATTTGAGAAGCTTTTTCTTCTGCTGAAGATAAATCTTTCTTTGCCTTTTCTAAAGCTTGAGTTGCATTTAAGAGTCGATCTTCAGCATCTTTTAATTCAAGAAGAATTCCTTCTCTCCTTTTTTGAAGCATTTTACCTAGGAAACCAGGCAAAAATTTATAAAGACCGAAGACTACTACAGCCCAATTAAGGATATTAGTTTCGAATAAATTGAAGTTCAATCCAAAACCTTCTGTAGCTAAAAGAGTTAAATTCATTTTTCTAGAATCAATCTATTAACAATAAGTTCGCCTAGATCATCAGCCTGTTTAGAAAGTTGATCACGAGCAGCAGATGTCTGACTTTCAATTTCTAGTCTTGCTTTTTCTTTTGAAGCATTTGCTTCATTGTTAGCAAGTTCTAGTGCTTCTTTATAGAGCTTGTCAGACTCATCCTCAGCTTCGCTCACAATTCTTTGGGCTTCTGTACGAGCACTTTGAAGCTGAGTTAATAAATCAGCTTCTAATTTTTTAACCTCAGAAAGTTTATTTTTAGCCTCAACAATATTATTACTTACAAACTTTTCTCTTTTTTCTACAACATTGCCTACAGGCTTAAAAAAGAGAGAATTTAATATGTAAGTAAGCGCAACTACTTGTATCGCCATTAGTGGCAAAGTGGCATTTATATCAAATAATCCACCTTCAGTAGCACCAAAAAAATTAAAGGCCAACATATGATTTAGTTGAAGTTAAAAAATTAAATTTAAATATTGCTAATAAGATTTAGAAGCAATATCAACTTTTAGGAAAAAGGATTAGCAAAAAGTAGTACCAAAGCCACAACTAATCCGTAAATTGTTAATGACTCCATGAAAGCAAAAGATAAAAGAAGAGTTCCTCTGATTTTACCTTCAGCTTCTGGTTGACGGGCAATACCCTCAACAGCACCTTGAGCTGCGTTACCTTGTCCAAGACCTGGGCCAATAGCACCTAGACCAACTGCTAAACCAGCGGCTACAACTGATGCAGCGGAAGTAATCGAATCCATAATTTTGAAATAAAGAGCTTAATGCTTGTGATAATCTTTTTTGTCATTCACGCTTGGACATTCTTTCTCTTAAGAATGGGCCTGATATTTTCAGACCTGCGCGATTAGATATTTTGCCAGATTACAGACCCTTTGTAAAAGCGTCTGAATGTAATAGAAGACAGCTAATGATGTTCTTCAACAGCTTCTCCAATGTAATAGGCCGCCAAAGTTGCAAAAATCAATGCCTGAATTGCACTAGTAAATAATCCTAGGAACATTACAGGTATTGGGAGAATTAGCGGTACTAAAAAGACTAGAACACCAACAACAAGTTCATCAGCCAAAATATTTCCAAATAGCCTGAAAGAGAGTGATAAAGGTTTCGTAAAGTCCTCTAGAATTTTAAAAGGAAGCATTATAGGAGTTGGGTGAACATAATATTCGAAATATCTCCAACCCTTATTACTTAAACCGGCATAGAAATAAGAAAGTGAAACCAATAAAGCCAAAGCTATTGTTGTATTAATATCTGCAGTAGGTGCTCCTAATTCTCCACTTGGTAGCTTAATCAATCTCCAAGGAATTAAAGCCCCCCCCCAATTACTAACAAAGACGAATAAAAATAAAGTACCTATAAATGGCATCCAATCTCTATATACTTTTTCTCCTATTTGCGTCCTAGCTAGGTCTCTTATGTAATCCCAGAGGAACTCAAGCAAGTTTTGAAGGCCTTTAGGATCATTTTCCATTTTTTTAGTTCCTAAAGTAATAAAAACTAATAACGCTCCCAATAAAATCCAAGATGTTAAAAATACCTGCCCATGAAGTCTGATATTTCCAATTTGCCAATAAAGATGTTGACCAACTTCTAATGCTGCAAAATTTGTTAGCAAGGAATTAAAAAACATTTGTTTTGAATTAAAAAATTTAGTTAAGAACGTGCAAAATAAAGAATGAGTGAAGGCTTATAAATGAAAAAACCTATCATTGCTGGAAAAATATGTAGAGATCCTAGCTTGCTCGCAAAAATAAAGAGGCAAACTGGAACTAATAGTTGCAATTTTGATACACCTGATGATTCTTTACCAAGTTTCCCTATACTTTTGGCAAGCAAACGTAGGTAAAAAATGCCGGCAATTGCACCTGTAAAAATACTAAAACCAAAAGTAAAGCCTAGAAAAATTCCAGTTATTGACGCTAATAAAATAGAAACAATAAAAGTAATTCCAAAAATTGTTAATTGCAATTTTGTGTATTCATCATTTTGAGAAAGCAAATGATCTATTTGATTGGCAATGCCAGATTTACTTTCTTTGATGATCGAATTATTCAGGGCTTGAGGAAATTGAACATTCTTATTAGAAGGATGCTCAAGTTTTTTTCTATTTGAGTCCACTGATGTGAACATAGTTTAAAAACTCCTCTTAATGGTTTGAAGTAAGTATATAAACTCACGGAATCTATCACGGAGAGGTGCCTTTTAGCTAGTTTTTTTCTATAAAAAATTAATTCTTAAGATTTATGATGAATCTATAGACCACTTTTTACTTTATTCTTCAAAAATAAAATTTATTCAAAGTCATCTTTTTAATTGCTTTAACACTTTAAAACGTTAATAAAAGACTTGGCAAAATCTCAATTAAACGTCTCAATAGTACATATACATCTAAAAAATTGGAGATAAGTCAAGAAAAAATAAAATATAAAAGAATTTCTAAAAGAAAAAAAACCTTTAGTTCTAGTTACAAAAAAAATTTAAGTAATTTAACAGATTTTATATTTCCATTACCTTGGACGATATGGCCTTACGAGGCAAAAATCCTCATTGTCCTCATTGGAATTTGGTCAATATCAGGAATATGCATACTAGGATCATCAAGCTGGTGGGTGGCTAGTAGGGAAATGGGAAATTGGGCTTACATCTTAAAAAAACAAATCATTTGGACAATTCCAGGAATTGGTTTATTTTATTTCGTACTTAATACAAACATTAGAAATCTTTTAAAGTTTTCAAGAATTATTTTTTATATTTTATTCTTTTTGATTTTCCTTACCAATCTTACTGGAATTACAGTTAATGGCTCTTCTAGATGGCTACTGCTTGGCAATTTACGTCTGCAGCCATCTGAATTAATTAAACCTTTTCTGATTTTAGAAGCTTCTAATCTTTTCGCACATTGGAATCTAGTAAAGAATGATAAAAAATTAATTTCAATTATAACCTTTGGTTTATTAATTTTATTGATACTTAAACAGCCTAATTTAAGTACTGCATCACTAACTGGAATTCTTCTTTGGGTAATGGGTTTATGTGGAGGAGTAAAACTTAGCTCTCTTTTCTCATTTGCTTCAATAGGATTAATTACTGGATGTATCAGCATCCTTAATAACGAATATCAAAAACTGAGAGTTACTTCATTTATAAATCCTTGGAAAGATCAACAAGAAAATGGATTTCAATTGGTTCAAAGTTTATTAGCTATAGGTTCAGGTGGTCTATTTGGCCAAGGTTTTGGGCTGTCGATACAAAAATTACAGTATCTGCCGTTCATGTATACAGATTTTATTTTTGCCATTTTTGCTGAAGAATTTGGTTTATTGGGGTGTACTTTATTCTTAGGATTTTTAGCAGTATTCTCTTATATAAGTCTAAGAATTAGTCTTAAGTGCAGGAACAATTATACAAAATTAGTTGCTATCGGATGTGGTGTGTTGTTGACAGGTCAATCAATAATGCATATTGCTGTAGCAACAGGTTCAATGCCTACTACAGGGTTACCACTACCTTTCATTAGTTATGGTGGCAATTCATTAATAGCGTCTTTTTTTATTGCAGGGATGTTAGTTAGATGTTCATTAGAGTCAACAGGATTCATTGGTATGATTAGTACACGAAAGACTTTTAATTAGTTAAAATTTAAAGGATTAAATTCAAGCTATCGAATCATTTAATTTAGTTATTTCAGAATTTTCTCAAAAGGGTAATCTGCTTATGCAGAATGGTCTTAATAGTCCCGGTCCATTTACTATATTTTTGGTTTTCAGCGCAGGACTTTTAACAAGTCTTGGGCCATGTTCATTATCATTATTGCCAGTGACTATTGCTTATATAGGCGGAACAGAGAAAAATAAATTTAAACTTATTAGTTTTTCAGGAGGTGTAGTTTTTTCGCTTGTTGCATTGGGGGCTGCGAGTGGATTCTTAGGTAAAATATATGGACAAATTCCATCTTATTACACTTCATTTGTTGCCCTAATAGCAATAATAATGGGTTTAAATTTATTAGGAATTCTAAAGTTTCAGTTTCCGAATGGACCTGATATAAAAATAATTGAAGATAAAATACCAACATTTATAGCGCCTTTTGCCATAGGGACTACTTTTGGACTAGCTTCTTCACCTTGCATTACTCCAGTTTTAGCAACTCTTTTGGCTTGGGTATCGCAAGCTAAAAACCCGATAATATCTATTATTTTTTTATTTTTCTTTGGGATAGGCCAAGTAACCCCATTAATCATTGCAGGAGCTACTGCAGAAAACTTAAAACAATTTTTAGCTCTTAGAAAATTTAGTCAAATAATTCCGACTTTAAGTGGGATATTTTTAGTTTGCCTAGGGTTATTAAATTTATTTTCAAATTGGATTTAAATGAATATTTTTAAGAATCTAATTTTAAAAATATCAAGTTTAAGATTCGCTATAACGCTGATAATCTTCATTGCTATTGCCAGCGGAATAGGTACTTTTATTCCTCAAGGTAGTAATAATAAATATTATATTGATAATTTTGATAGTGCTCCCATTTTTGGATTCTTAGATGGAGAAAAAGTCTTAAAACTTCAATTGGATCATATATATACAAGCTTTTGGTTTTTATTTACATTAATTCTTCTTTGCATTTCTCTGGCAGCTTGTAGTTTCAGGAGGCAAATTCCTTCATTAAAAGCTTCATTAAAATGGATTGAATATAAAAGTGAAAAAAAATTTAGCAAACTGCAACTAACTACAAGTCATACAATCAAACAAGATGGAGAACATATATCAAAAGTAGATTTATTACTTAAAAAAAAAGGATGGAAAACATACAAATTTAATAGTCATATTTCTGCAAGAAAGGGGTTAATTGGGAAAATTGGTCCTTTAGTTGTACATATCGGATTAATAGTATTACTTATAGGTTCAGCATATGGAAGTTTCACAAGTCAATCAAAAGAACAATATTTACTGCCTGGAGAAACTATAGATCTTGTTAATGAGAGCACAAACTCAAAAGCTAATGTAAAATTAATAGATTTTTCTATAGAACGAGAAAGTGATGGTGTGCCCAAACAGTTTATTTCAAAATTAAATTTTTCTTCTGAAGATTTAAATTTAAATGAAATAAAAACAACCAAAGTTAATCATCCAATCAGGTTTAAAGGATTAACTATTTATCAAGCAGATTGGGCAATTTCAAATGTTGTTATAGAAATAGATAATATCCTTTATCAATTACAATTAAAGGAGATTCCAGAAATCGGTAATCAAGTTTGGGGAGTTTTAGTTGAATTAGGATCGGAGACTAAAAAAAATTTCCTTTTAACAATCGATAATGAAAATGGTCCACTTAAAATTTCGAATATAGAAAATTTTTCCGAGAATAATCTCTATATCAATAACAATCCTTTAGAAGTTAACTCTTCAAAAGTATCTCTGAAAAAAATAATCCCCAGCAGTGGATTAATAATTAAAAATGATCCGTCTATACCATTTATTTACTTTTCATTTATCTTAATAATTTTTGGAACAATAATAAGTCTTATACCAACTAACCAATTATGGATTCTGGTAAATAAAGAATCACAAAAGTTATCTATTGGAGGCCTCAGTAATAAAAATCTTGTTGGTTTTAAAAAAGAATTTTTTAAATTATCAGAGGAAATAAAAAATTTTTAATTTCTTTTTTGACCACTAAAAATATCTAACTGCATAGAAACATTCCCTCTGGGGTTAAATGCAGCATTTAAATGTATCCAGTGAGGTGAACCTTCATTCACTAAATCATCCATAATTCTATTCACAACTTCCTCATGTGATATTTTTATATCCCTAAAATTATTAATATAAAGCTTCAAAGACTTCAACTCATATACTTTCAAATTAGGTTGATAAATTATATTTAGCTTTGCAAAATCTGGATAACCAGAAAAGGGGCATTTACATGTAAATTCAGGTAACTGAATAGAAATGTCATAAATTCTTTTCTTATTTGGATTATCGAAACAAATTATTTTTGATTCTTCAATAATTCTCTCACCATATAGCGGTTTTTGAGTCGAATCTTCTAATTTAGCAGTACTCATTTTTAGTAGAACTTGTTTACTAAACCTATATAAAAACTATATATAAAGATAAAAATTGGCAAAAGTATCAACAAATCTAAGTATTACAATTGACTAAGTCAAAAGATGTTAAATCTTATTTTTGTAGCAATAGTAACATTCACAATGTGCGCCGAAAGGTTTATATGTGTTTAGTTCAATGAAAAATTAATGGACATTTGTTTGATAACTATCGATAACAACTTAAATAAATCCCTTCAGCCAAAAACTGCAATTGGAATGTTATGGCTGCAAACACACTTTGAGAATGATCAGTGGGAAGCTTTGTCAAATAGTACAGTCATAATTTCTGAAGAAAATTCCCAACTATTAATTGAAGACGCCAAGAATGCAGGCCTTAATGTTGAATGTTTTTCTGATATTTCAATGTTGGATGTTTTCCCAAAAAACAATTAAAATTAAGAATGTTCAATCTTTAATCATGAAGAAAATTGAAGCAATCATACGTCCATTTAAGCTGGAGGATGTAAAAATTGCATTAGTAAATTCCGGTATTGTTGGAATGACAGTTAGTGAAGTTAGAGGTTTTGGAAGGCAAAAAGGACAAGTTGAAAGATATAGAGGTTCTGAATTTACTGTTGAATTCCTTCAAAAACTTAAAGTAGAAGTTGTAGTAGAAAATGAAAAGGTTAATTCAGTCATAGATGCGATTGCTGAAGCAGCAAAAACTGGAGAGATAGGTGACGGAAAAATATTCATCACGTCAATTGATTCAGTGGTAAGAATTAGAACTGGCGACAAAGACGAAGAAGCTCTTTAATTCAAAGAGTTTCTTTTACTAAATTTTGTATATATTCACTATTAATACTTTTATTTGGTTGACTTCTTAAGGTCATCCAAGCTAGATATTCATGATTCCCAGCAGGGCCTACCAGCGGAGAGGCTATCAAATTCTTTATATTCCAATGGGAATTCTTAGCAGCATAGATAACAGACTCTATAGCCTCAGTATGGAATTTAGGATTGCGAACAACACCTCCTTTACTGACTTTATCTTTACCTACCTCAAATTGGGGTTTAATTAAAAATAGTCCCTCAATACCATCACCTTCTAATAAATTACCAATAGATTTAAAAACTAACTTTAATGAAATAAAGGACAAATCAGCAACAACAAAATTTGGTAATTCATTACTTCTAGATAAAAGATCATTAGGTTTTAAATTTCGAATATTAGTTCGTTCAAAAAGTATAACTTTTGGGTTATTTCTAATCTTCCATGCAGTTTGTCCATAACCAACATCTATCCCATAAACTAACTTTGCGCCTTGTTGCAATAAGCAATCAGTAAATCCCCCAGTAGAGATTCCTGCGTCAATACATATTTTGTCTTTTACTTTAATTTCAAGTTTTTTAAATGCCTCCAATAATTTTTCGCCCCCCCTTGATACAAACATAGGGGCGGAATCAACAAAAAACTCAGATCCAATTAATACTTGTTGTCCAGGTTTATCGAATACTTTCCCATTGATATCTCTAACCTTGCCCGCAAGAATTAAACCTTGGGCTTTTTGACGAGTTTCACATAAACCTTTATTTAGAAGATAAAGATCTAATCTACTTTTTTTAATCATATATTAATCAATAAAAAAGACTGAATAATGAACTTCTATAAGATTAAGATCCAAATTCTTTAATACCTTTCAATTTTAAATAAGAACTAAAAAATTACCCATGATTTACGAAGGAATATATGCAAACATCTTTTTATTTAAGCTTTCTTTATAGGCCAGAAAATTGTTACATAGGAAAATAATAATCAGTCAAATATGTTCAATGGCAAGTACATCTTTAAAGGTATAGGGCAATAATTCGATTTTGTTATAAAGTTTAAATTGATAATAAATAAAAATTGTGATCGAGCGTTACACATTACCCGAAATGGGGAAAATCTGGACTGAAAGCGCAAAATTCCAGAGTTGGCTTAAGGTTGAAATAGCTGCATGTGAAGCAAATTTTTCCCTCGGAAAAATACCTGAGAATGCCATGAAAAAGATACGTTCAAATGCAAAGTTTGATGAATCTAGAATTATAGAAATAGAGAAAGAAGTTAAACATGATGTCATAGCATTTCTTACAAGCGTTAATGAATTTGTAGGAGATTCAGGAAGATACATACATGTTGGTATGACCAGTAGTGATGTACTTGATACTGGCTTATCTCTTCAGTTAGTAGATTCTTGCAAATTGTTATTAGAAGAAATTGAGAACCTAGAAAATGAGGTCAGATTATTAGCAAGGAAGCATAAAAATACGTTAATGATTGGCAGATCTCATGCAATTCATGGGGAGCCAATTTCCTTCGGTTTTAAACTTGCTGGATGGTTAGCAGAAATAATAAGGAACAAAAAAAGATTGTTAACTCTGAAAGATTCTGTAGCAATTGGACAAATAAGTGGTGCAATGGGAACTTACGCTAATACTAATCCTGAAGTAGAACAAATAACTTGTGATTTACTCTGCTTAAAACCTGATACAGCAAGTACACAGGTTATATCGAGAGACAGACATGCAGAATATGTGCAAACTATTGCACTAGTTGGCGCTTCTTTAGATAGATTCGCAACTGAAATAAGAAATTTACAAAGAACTGATGTTTTAGAAGTTGAGGAGGGCTTTACAAAAGGGCAAAAAGGAAGTTCTGCAATGCCTCATAAAAGAAATCCTATTCGAAGTGAAAGAGTAAGTGGCTTAGCAAGAATTTTGAGGAGTTACGTCTTAACAGCACTTGAGAATGTTCCACTTTGGCACGAAAGAGATATAAGCCATAGTTCAAATGAACGTATCATGCTTCCTGACGTATCAATCTGCTTGCATTTTATGCTCAGGGAAATGCAAGATATAGTAAGCAATTTAGAAGTTTATCCAAAAAATATGCTCAAAAATTTAAATATATATGGTGGTGTAATCTTTAGTCAGAAAGTTTTACTTTTGCTTGTAGAGAAGGGCTTGTCTAGAGAAAAAGCTTATAGCTTAGTACAAAAAAATGCGCATCAGGCCTGGAATACTCAGAATGGGAATTTCAAACAAAATATAGAGAGCGATAATGAAATTATGGATTTTATTGATCAAAGTGACTTAGAAGAATGTTTTAATCCTTCAATTCATCTTAATAATTTAAGTGTAATATGGGAAAAGTTAGGTATCTAAGATTACTGAAAACCTTATCTAAGTTAAACCAGTGTTTTCAGAGGAATAATGACCAAAAACTTTAGGATTGAAAAAGATAGTATGGGAACAATAGAGGTTCCCATGGAAGCTTTGTGGGGTGCTCAAACACAAAGATCGATAATAAATTTTTCTATTGGAGAAGAATTAATTCCAATTGAGTTAATTTATTCACTGACCCTCATAAAAAAAGCTGCTTCAATTGCAAATTTCAATTTAGGTTTAATAGATAAAAGGAAAAAAGATTTGATTGTAGAAGCATGTACGGAAATACTTGATGGGCTTCACGATTCCCAGTTTCCCTTAAAGGTTTGGCAAACAGGTAGTGGCACGCAAACAAATATGAATGTTAATGAGGTAATTGCAAATATTGCAGCTTTAAAAACTAATTCAGAGCTTGGTAGTCATCAACCAATTCATCCGAATGATGATGTAAATAAATGTCAGTCAACTAATGACACTTTTCCTGCTGCTATTCAAATATCTGTTGTTAATGAAATAATCAAAAATTTAGTTCCAACGATCAGAGAACTTACTAGGGTCCTTGATAAAAAAAGTGAAGAATGGAAGGACCTTATAAAGATAGGAAGAACCCATTTTCAAGATGCAGTTCCCCTTACTTTTGGGCAAGAAATATCAGGATGGTCAGAGCAACTTAAAGATGCTGAGAATGCAATTATTATGAGTCTGAATGAATTGTATTTCTTACCTCTTGGAGGAACTGCGGTTGGTACAGGGATTAATTGTCCAAAAGGATTTTGTGAAGAGTCTATAAAATCAATTTCCGAAGATACTAATCTAATGTTCTATAAATCAAAAAATAATTTTTCTATCATGGCCTCGCATGATCGTCTTGCTCAAGTAATGAGTCAGATAAAAATATTAGCAGGAGCATTATTTAAAATTTCAAATGATATAAAAATTCTATCTTCTGGTCCAAGATCAGGAATATATGAACTAATTATTCCTCAAAATGAACCTGGAAGTTCTATTATGCCGGGTAAAGTGAATCCAACTCAATGCGAAGCCTTATCAATGGTTTGTACTCAGATAATGGGTCTTGAATATGCAGTCTCAATGGCAAATTCTAGCGGCACTTTACAGATGAATGAATATAAGCCTCTTATTGGATTTAATATTCTCACAAGTTTAAAATTACTTAAAAATGTAATAGAAAACTTCAGAATAAAATTAGTTGATGGGATGGAACCTAATCAAAAGAGAATGAAGTTAAATTTAGAAAATTCACTAATGTTGGTTACAGCCATAGTGCCTAAAGTTGGTTATGAAAAAGCAGCTGAAATTGCAAACCTTGCCTTCAAAGAATCATTAAATTTAAAAGAAGCAACAATTAAATTAGGATATTTAAACGAAGATGAATTTGATGAAGCAATGAAGATCAATTCAATGATTTGATTAAAAAAATTTAAAAATTATTGTCAATTCTTTTTGTTGCAGGATTAATATCTTCTGAGACTTTTACAAGATCATTAGATTCAGAAACAGGAAAACGATTAATAGCTTTTAATGCTAGCTTAGCTTTACTTTTTAATTTATTACTAACACCAATACAGTATTGCACTTGAGAAAGGACATCAATTGATCTTCTAATAATCCTTACTACATCACCTTCGTCTAATGAAGTATTAAAAACCAAATCTTTCCATTTTTTTCCTCTTGCCCATTCAGAAATAATTCCAGTCAACTCTGTTTCTAAATAGATAGGAATTTCAATATGAAACTTATTTTGTTGAAAAGAGACTAATTTTCTTAAACCATCTAATTCGTTAAAAACATCTATTACCTTTAAAGAAGGCTTGAAATTACACCAAAGATTAGGCCTCCTTACATCAACACATATAGCTTGAATAATTGCAGCTAACTCAGGAGGATCTAAATCGTCTAAATAACCACTAACTAAAACGAGACCAACCCATAATTCATTTTCACTTCTTATTGCACCAACTGTTTGTCCAACTTCTGTCAATTCCAAATCATTTAAACAACCAAAATGATTCAAAATTTCAATCAAATCAGTAAAAGTTCTCCAGTTATGATTTTCTTTATCTTCAAGAAGTTTTTTTCTAATATTTGTTTCTTTTTCAACATCAATAATTCTTTTTCTATATTTCTTTAATTTCTTGGAGTCTCCAAATCTGTGAGCAGGATGATGAGTTACTGTCTCTTCTAAATTATTAATTTGTTGCTTTTGTGCCAGAACTTCCGTTGTCAAATCATATTGTGGAGTTTGTAAATCATTTTTTTTAGAAACTTCTAAAATTCGATCCGCATAACACTGCGACATATCGTCTCCTCTAAATACCTCTCCAGAAAAATACATCTTTGGCATTTCAAGTCCTAAGACATCAATTGCATCCAAATCATTAAAAATACTTACTATGTATGAGGGTTTTATAAGAATAAATAAATTATCAATTGTCAAACACAATAAACTCTTAATTTTTTGGGATTCATATATTTTCTTACAAATTAATCCTGGAACAATTTTTCTTTTAATTTGGGGAGCTTTGATTGAAATTAAGCTTCCATCTTTAATGTATGGAAGTGCATTGGTTATCTCTTCTGATAATTTTTCCGCTGATTGTTTTTCTAAAATTTTCAAGAGTCTTCTCTCTTCTTTAAGACGATTTTTTAACTTTTCGTATGCATCAAAATCTTTCCATGAAACATTAGATGTAATTTTTTTTAACTCAATTAAATCCTTATTTAAATTTTCAAGAATTATATTCTCACCTAATGATTCACCTAAATATAAAAAACTACCAAAACTTCTTTTAATTAATTCTTTAGACTTCTCTATAGTATAACTTTGCAAAAGATTAAGTACCATTCCATAGCTTGGAGTGAATTGACTCTCTAAAGCATTTGGTTTGCTTATAGCCAGTGCACTTGCTTCTTTAGCACCTTCGAATCTTGTTTGTAATGTAACAACATATCCTTGAGTATCTTTTCCTCTTCTTCCAGCTCTTCCTGACATTTGCAAAAATTCACTGCTAAATAATAATCTATGACCATCTTCTGTCCTTTTTGATAAAGAAGAAATAACAGTTGTTCTTGCGGGCATATTTATTCCTGCAGCAAGAGTTTCAGTTGCAAAAACAACTTTTATTAAACCTTGCTGAAATAATTCCTCAACCAATTCTTTCCATGCAGGCAGTAATCCAGCATGATGGGATGCGATACCGCGTTTTAATGCCTCGCATTGAGATTTATCTTTAATTGCTTCCTGATTATTTTTAAGATAAACATCTAATTTTTGGGATATCATACTTGCTTCTGAATAACTCACTAAAGTTAAATCTTTTATATTCTCAATAGCCTTGTCACATCCTCTTCTACTAAAAATAAAGTAAATAGCTGGCAACATATTTCGTTCAGCTAGTTTCGAGATCACAAAGCCAATTGAGGGAGACTTTGGTTGCATTATCCTGCCCATTTTTCCTCTTATTTTCTGCCCTTTTGGAGCTCTCCAAATCTTACAGTTTGGATGAATTCCATTCCCCTTATTATTTAAAAGTGGATGAAGGCCTTTAACACTACAAAAAATAAAATCAAGTGGGACTGGTCTCTTATCACTATTAATTAGTACTGTGGGCCCATGCACTTTTTCTATCCATTTTTGCAATTGATCTGCATTGGCTATTGTTGCTGATAAAGCTATTATTTGAGTTCTAGTAGGGCAATGGATTATAGTTTCTTCCCAAACTGTACCTCTTTGGGGGTCATTCATATAATGACATTCATCAAGAATTACAGATTCTAAATTTTCTAAGGGATCATCAAATTCATCAAATTCTCCATAAAGCATGTTCCTAAAAATCTCAGTTGTCATTACTAAGATTGGTGCTTCTCTATTTAAGCTTATATCTCCAGTTAAAAGACCAACTTTATTCTCACCATATTGATTAGCAAAATCTCTAAACTTTTGGTTTGATAGAGCTTTTAAAGGTGTTGTATAAAAAACTCTACTTTCATGAGATAAGCCTCTATATATAGCAAATTCACCTATCAATGTTTTACCCGAACCTGTTGGTGCTGTTAAAACAACAGAATTTCCGCTATTAATAGCTCGTATTGCTTCTAATTGGAAATCATCTAGCGGAAAAGGAAAATATTCCTCTAAATTAAGCAATAATTGTGATTGAAGAGAGGATGAGTTAACTTCTTAATATATGATCTATATAGATATTAATAAACAAAAAATACCTTGCAAACTTTAATAGCAAATCTAAATCTTTTTAATTAAATCCACCATATTTTATTTTACCAAAATGAAAAAAGTAAAAATTCCAAAAAATAGAGTCCGTAAATTAAAAACATTTTCTTTAGGTAAAAAATCCTTCGAACTTCTAAGTTTAAATTCGCAAAATAAAAAACTTATAGACTTATGCAGTAATGATTATTTTGGATTAAGCAGGGACAAGGATTTAATAAAAGCTGCTTACGAAATAAGCTTGTTAGAAGGCATTGGTTCAGGAAGCTCTAGGTTTATTACAGGTTCAAGACCAATACATAAATTATTAGAAACAGAACTTGCCAAGTGGCTGAATCAAGAGAAAGTATTACTTTTCCCAAGCGGATTTCAAGCAAATATAGCCGCTATCCAGGCTTTAGCAAACAGAAATAGTATCGTAATAGCAGATAAATTGATCCATAACTCTTTATTGGTTGGAGTCAAAGCTGCTCAAGCAAAACTAGTTCGATTCTCACACAATAATTTAAAAGATTTAGAAGATAAAATTATTAAATCTAACCCCACAAAAAATTCGATTTTAGTTGTTGTTGAATCTATTTATAGCATGGAGGGATCAATTGCTCCGCTCAGAGAAATAACGGAAATTTGCAAAAAAAATAGTGTTCAATTATTAGTTGACGAAGCTCATGCAATTGGGATCTTGGGCCCTGAAGGCAGGGGTTTAAGTTTTAATTTTCGTTCAGATATAACTATGATTACTGGAACTTTTGGAAAAGCATTTGGGAGCGGTGGAGCTTTCATAGCTTCAAATGCAGAAATTGGAGAATATCTTATCCAAACAAGTGGTGCATTTAGGTATACAACCGCACTTGCGCCATCTTTGGCCGCTGGGGCACTAGAAGGTTTAAAAAAAATTTTTGAAAATAAAGAATGGGGTAGTGATTTGTTATCTTCTGCGAATGCATGGAAAGATGAAATTATTAAAAATTTTAATTTTCCAGTTCAGGGAGATTCTCACATTTTATCAATTATTGTTGGCCAAGAAGAGAAAGCAATTCATCTACAAAAATATCTCGAAGAAAATGGGTTTTTAGCAATTGCGATAAGACCTCCAACTGTTCCAGTGGGGCAATCAAGAATCAGAATAACAATACGAAGAAACTTAGATTTTAATCTGCTAAATAATTTCATTGCAGTATTAAAAGAGTTTAAATGAAACAAATTATTACTCAACATGGGTGGGGACTAAATAAATATTTCTGGGATGATTATAAAGTTGATTTTTTAAAAAATAATTGGCATTGGCAAGATAATGAAAGGGGCTATTTTTCGACAAATAATTATCAAGCAAAATGGATTAAAAGCCAATCTAAAAAAGAAATCAGAATGACTTTATGCCATTCATTTGGTTTTCATTTAATGCCAAAAAAAATTTTAAAAGAAGCAACTCATATTGTTCTTATAAATTCTTTTAATAATTTTCTTCCTTTAAGTAATAAGAGACACTTTATTTTGAGGTCTCTAAAAAGAATGGAAACAAAAATCATAAAAGATGAACCTAAGGATATGTTGAAAGAATTTATATATAGATCATTTGTACCAAATCATATGAATAATAGTTTTAAAAATATCTTTTATAAAAGTCTAGAGAGTTTAAATAAAACTCTTCTTTTAAGTGATTTAAAAGAACTTTACATCGATAGAGATTTTCCAGTCTTTTTAAGAAAAGATTGCAAAGTTATTTTTATAAAATCAGAAAATGATTTGATTCTTGACAACGAATCAAATAATAACTTTTTAGATTCCTTAAATAAAAAACTTGAAAGGAAGCCAATTTTAATTAAATTAGCTCAACAAGGTCATTGCTTGAATAATTTAAATTTATACGAGATCTTACGTAATACACTTAACGATTGAAATGGATAGTAAAAAGTGGAATGAGAAAATACAAAATAATTTCAATGATGCTGCATATCGGTATTTAGAGCATTCAAATATTCAGAAATTTTTTGCAAAAAAGATTGTCCATCTTATCAAAGAATTAAATCCCAAAAAAAAAGGTGAATGGATAGATCTAGGATCAGGACCAGGACTATTAGCAGATGAAATAGAAAAAATTTCTTCCCAAAAAGTATCCAGAATTGATTTCAGCAAAAAAATGCTTCTTGAGAATAAATTATCTAGAAAAAAAATTTTATGGGATTTGAATAATGATTTACCTTCTGAAATAAATAACTGTGCACTATTTACATCTAACTTTTGTATACATTGGTTAAATAACCCAGAAAAGATAATAAAAAATTGGTTTAGCAAATTAACACCCGGAGGTTTTTTAATCATTTCATATCCAACAAAAGATTGTTTTCCTGAATGGAAAGATACTTGTAAAAGAATTGATATTGAATATAGTGGTCTTAATTTCCTTTGCTCTAAAGAATTATTAAAAGATTTCAAATCAACTGAAATACATTATTCAAAACAATTTAATTATCTTGAAAATTTTAAAGATGTATATAAACTTTTTAGAAGCATTAAAAATGTAGGAGCACATTCAACAAACTGTAAACGCAAAACAGTTAAAGAGTTAAAGGAAATTCAAAAGTTTTGGCCAAAGAATTACAATAATACAGTGAACCTTTCATGGCAAATTCAGATTCAAATCATAAAGAAATTATGAGTAGTCACAAAAATATTTTCAAATTTATAATTTGTGGAACAGATACTGATATTGGGAAAACTTTAATAAGCTCTTTTTTCGTTAAAGGATTAAATTCCTTTTATTGGAAGCCTATTCAAAGCGGTATTGAATCGCAAACTGATAGTCAAACTGTTGAAAAACTTGCACAATTAAGTAAAGAGAAAATCATCAAAGAAGCTTATGTCTTTACGAAACCTCTTTCTCCTCATTGGGCTGCTGAAATAGATCAAAAAACTATTAACTTTGACAAGTTGAGATTGCCAAAAGTGCAAGGCTCATTAATTGTAGAAACTGCAGGTGGATTAATGGTTCCAATAACACGCAATTTTTTGCAAATAGATCAAATAAAACAATGGAATCTTCCGGTAATACTCGTATGTAGAAGCTCACTTGGCACTCTTAATCATACCTTGCTTAGTATTGAGGCCTTAAAACGGAGAAATATCGAGATTTTAGGTTTAGTAGTCAATGGAGAAAAACACCTAGATAATCCAAAAACTCTAGTTGATTTTAGTGGTATTCCGTTAATTGCTGAATTTCCTTACATCAAAAAAATTGACTCAAACAATTTAGATATACTATGGAAAGAACTAGACATCAAGAACAAGTTGATCTCACTTTTAAACTCAAAAATAAGTTAAATGAAATCTTTGGATTCAAAAACTCCAAATCAAGAATGGCATCCAAATATTTGGCCACCTTTTACACAAATCAATACTAGCAAACCGCAAATAGAAGTAACTCATGGTAAAGATGCCATCCTATTTACTAAAAATCCTAAAAAAGAACTAATAGATGCAATTAGTAGTTGGTGGGTAACTCTTCATGGACATAGTAACAAATACATTGCGGATGCCATTTTCAATCAATCAAAAAAACTTGAGCAAGTTATATTTGCTGATTTTTTACATCCACAGGCAAAAAAATTGGCGGAAAGACTTAGTAAATTAACAAAACTAGAAAGATTATTTTTTTCTGATAACGGTTCTACTGCAGTGGAAGTTGCTTTAAAAATTGCATTCCAATCATGGCAAAATAGAGGAGAGACAAGAACTCAAATAGTAGCTTTTGATGGCGCCTATCATGGCGATACATTTGGAGCAATGGCATTAGGTGAAAGAAATATTTTTAATGAGAATTTCGATAATCTTATGTTCCCAGTAAGGAGAGTTCCCTGGCCTTCAACTTGGATGAACGATAAAGAAGTAGAAAATAAAGAAAATGAGGCGATCCAAAAATTAGAAACTCTACTTCAAACTCCCACAGTAGCTGTAATCCTTGAGCCACTTGTTCAAGGAGCAGGAGGAATGAATATGGTTAGGCCTCAGTTTATAAAAAAAGTTTCAGAAATTATAAAACATAATAATTCTTTATTAATTGCTGATGAAGTTTTAACTGGGTTTGGAAGATGTGGAAGTCTTTTTGCGTTTCAAAAGGCAAAAATCGTTCCTGATTTAATAAGTATTTCGAAAGGCTTAACTGGTGGATTTTTACCAATGGGAATAACTTTATGTAAAGAAAAAATTTTTAAATCCTTTATTGATGAATCCCCAAGAAAAACTTTTTGGCATGGACATAGTTTTACTGCTAATCCTTTAGGTTGTGCTGCGGCAAATGCTAGCCTTGATTTATTAGAAAAAGAACCACACAAATACCTTTCATTTGAAGAAAAACATTTATCTCACTTAATTAAATTTAAAAACTTACCTTATATAAAAAAAATAAGGGTATCCGGCACAATTGCTGCCTTCGATTTAGATGTTGGGAACAAAAAAGGTTATTTCAATAATATTGGGAAAGAAATAAAGAGTCTTGCAATGGAGCAAGGTTTATTTATTAGACCCCTCGGGAATGTTATTTATCTCTTGCCACCTCTCTGTATAACCGATGATCAATTAGAAAAAAGTTACTGGATAATAAGGCAAATCTTAGAAAATCTTTAGATAGAAATTTAAGGTCCCTGCATTATTGCATTTTCCACATCTTCTCTATTAATGCAATAGGAAAATAGCCTTTTAGTTTCTTGTCCTTCACTTTCCCAGATAACACTTAAATCTTCTTGTTCAAAAATAATAGTTGCATTCCAATTTGAAAGTAAAAGATACCATTTAGATGGATTATTTATATCCTTCACAGCACCTAAATCAGTTAGCCACAATTCTAATGATCGCAGTGAATTTTGATTGATAGGTTTTTTAGAGGGATTCACAGACTTTTTTAAAAAACTATTTAATTAGCCAAAGCGGTATTGTCTCTAATTCTTTTCCAGTAAAAGAAGCAATAAAAATTGAACAAATTAAACTTATAGAAATGATGATAATTAAAAGAAACAACGAAAACAATTCTCCATTCGAAAAAGGTCTTCTATTTCCTATTAAATTTTGATTATTAGAATCGATTACTAAATTATTTAAAACGTTAATATTATTTCTAGTTCTGGAGTTTTCTTTTAGCTTGTCATCATATATTTTCCTTAAATTACTATTATTTAAATGTTCATAAGCTTCAAGAACTTCTTGAAATTTACTTTTAGCAACGTCTATTTCTAATGCAGTTGTATCGGGATGCAACTCAATAGAAAGTTTACAAAATGCCTTTCTTAATTCATGATTAGATGCATTTTCATTTACACCTAAAATTTTGTAATAGGAAGTTTTCCCTTTCAAAATAATCTTTTATTAATATTGTAATTCTAATAAATTTTTAATAAATAGAATGTATTTAATGGATGGTTAAAATTCATATTTATAATGAAATGAAAAAACAAAACATTCCAGAAGAAATTCTCTCCTTAATAACTGAAGAAGAAATAAATTTATTTCAAGAGTTACAAATTAAAATTAAAGAATTAAATAATAAAATCAACCTCACAAGATTAACTGAGGGGGACGATTATTGGGTTTCTCAAGTTTTTGATAGCATTTGGCCATTCAAAGCTTTTACGAATATTAATTTTGATAATAAAAAATTTTTAGATATTGGATCTGGCTGTGGCTTCCCAGGTTTAGCTTATGCAATAACTCATCCTAATTCTGAGATATACCTAATTGACTCTTTGAAAAAGAAAACAGATGCAATAAAAATTTTAGTTGAAGAAATCAATTTCAAAAACAATATTCATATAATCAATGATCGTATTGAAAACTTAGCCCACCAGTCGTCAATGAGAAATAATTTTGATATTGCAACAACTAGAGCGGTTAGTAATCCATCAACAGTCTCAGAATATATACTACCAATGATAAAAAAAGAAGGGTTTGGAGTTTTATATTGTGGCAAATGGACGAATGAAGAAAGCAAAAATCTAGATAAAACTTTAGAAAAATTAGAAGGGAAATTTAAAGATAAAAAAGAAATACTATTACCAAGAAATAAAGGCACCCGAAATATTATTCTTATTCAACCCAAAAATTTTTGTCCTGAAATTTACCCAAGAAAAGTTGGCAAACCTGAAAAAAATCCATTATGAAATTATTTTTTTGATAATCTTTTAGCATTCTTATCTCCAAACTTTTCTTTTAAATTTCTCAATTTTTTTATTACTTTTCTTGGATTTATATGACCTTTTAATACTTTCAATAATTGTCCTTCAGAAACATCTTCATCTAGTAAATTTGCGTTGAATCCTGGGAACCAGTGGCTTCCATTACCAAGCAATTGATATCTAGCTCTTGCATATCCTTCCATACCCAACCAATCGATTAAATTTGAAAGCCAAAGCAGAACAGGAATATTAATATTTCCTGGCGTATATTCCCAACTTGGTAAATTTCTATTCCAATTTTGATGCCATTCTAAACCTAAGGAATTAATTGATTCCTGCCTTAATTTGTTAATTATCCTAGGCACATACTTCTCAGATTCTGATAACAATGAGACAGCTTCTAAATGCAAAGCAAAATCTGTCTCTTTTGCAATACCCACACTCAAAGTATGGACATTTTGATTTCTTAAGCAAAAAAGATCATTAAAAACTATAGGATGAAGTGGTTTACAAAATTCCAACATTTTTCTTGAGGGAGTATGAAGATGTCCCCCTTTATCAGTTGGACTTATTATGAAAACCCCAAGATCATGCTTATTTGCTAAATTAATAACCTTTGTATTTTCCTGATTAATGAAATACCAATGCAAATTTACATAATCAAATAAGTTTGTTGATATAGCCTTTTCAATAAGTGAAGATTTTCCATGGGTTGAAAATCCAATAGATCCAATTAAATTTTCTTTTTGAAAATTCCTCAAAATATCAATGCAACCTCCATCTCGAATAGCCTGATGTAAATGTTCAGCAGTATTAATACCATGTATTGCTAACAAATCAATTTTTTTTACTTTCAATTTTTCAATACTAGATAATACATCTCGCTCAAAAATTTCCGGATCACTATTTGGCGGAATCTTTGTTTGGATTATATTTGGGATTTTCTTAGTATTCTTAAAACACATCCCTAATTGCACTTCAGAAGTTCCATAGTACTTGGCGGTTTCTACATGACTTAAGCCATATTGTGTCGCGTAATCTAATATATTTTCTACTTTTTTTTGTTCTTCGTATGAAACCTCAGAAAAATCTAATTGATCCCAACTTTTTTGAAATCTCATACCACCTAAAGATAAAACAGGAATCTTCAGATTGGTTCTACCAAATCTACGATATTGCATCTTTTTGATATTAGTGCTTATTCATTCTCGGTGGCTTTCCAAATGTTTGAAACATATCCCTATCGAGACTATTCTCTAAATCATCCAATTCTTCAAATTTGACCCAATGAATACAATCTACAGGGCATGTATCTATTGCTTCTTGTATAACATCAGAACTATCTCCATCTTGCCTAATAGCTCGACTTCTACCATGAAATTCATCAACAGTGAAAGTATTTGAAGCGACGTGAACGCAGTACTGACAACCAATACACTTGGCTTCATCAACCCATACGGCTTTTTCAGCTAACTGACCACCCAAAACGGGCTCAAAGCCTGAAATCTCAATCTTTTCTTCGCTATTATGAAATGGATCTGTAAAATCCATATCTTGAAATTAGTTTTCCCACTTGGTTAAGACTAATTCAATAGAACCATCATTTTTATTTTTTTGCTCAACGATTTGATATCCATCTTCTTGCGTTTTAGAAATGATTGTTTGGTAAGCATACATTTGTGTAACTTTTGAGATAAATCTTTCTACTGGAATTTCAAATTTCCATAGATCAAGGTCCGTAACTAATTCATATGCATTAGTATTGTTATCCCATTTAAACCCAACTTGGGTATCACCTGGTAAATGCATACTTATATCAACGGCTGTGAACTGACCATTATATCCTTTTACAAACTTTTCTTCTTGATTAATACTATAACCGAAGTGATTTAAAGCCTTAATTAAAGGCTCTGCTTCTTTAAGCTGGGTTTTAATCGTACTAAAATGTGACATTAGATTCGTTATTTAATTGTGATAAGTTTTCACTTTGATTAGAGATGAAAGCATCAGATGTTTTATTCTTAACTGTTACTTTACCTAGAGCGTCTTCGAGATTTTTTGTAGCTTCATTGCATGAATTACCAGTAAATCCCTCAACAGTCTCTTCAACTCTACCGTCTTGATGAATTTTGAATCTCAATGTTTTTTGAGGCATTAAATTCAAGTACTTGGTGCTTTTTACTTTATATAGAATAACGAAAATATTTTGTTTCAGTTGGTACAAGTTAATTAATTTTAATTTTTATATTGAATATCTGATAAATTAATTAGTTATGTAGTGTTCTGGTAAAAAAATTTAGATTTTTAATTATAAAAACCTTGCATCCCCATTGAATCGAGGGCAGTTTTTGCTTCTTCCATAACAGATGGTTCTTTATCGAAAAGGGCTATCTTAGTACATTCATCAACGAAACTTTCTTGGAATATGTTGTTTAATTTTTCGTACAACCTACACAATGACCAAATGCAATTACTTCGCACACCTGATTCATTATCTATCTTTAGACTTATTAAAAGTTGTTCTGCCGCTAATTGAGCGTTTTCAAAAGAAACATTTCCAATCTCAGCTAAAGAACTAGATGACCATAACCTTACTGCAGCAACATCATTCTTTAAAGCATTTATTAATGGTTCTAAAACAATTTGATTATCATAATTAGCTAAGCTCCATGCAGTTGCTCTTCTGACATAAGCATTATCATCAGTCTTCAAAAGACTGACAAGTTTTTGGACTGCGCCAGGACATGGATTACGACCTAAAGCATATACCGCACTCATTCTTTCAACAGGGCAAGGTTGATCAAGTAATGGTAACAAAAGGGGGAAAGATCTTTGATCTCTATACTCACAAAATATTCTTAAGCCTTGTATTCTCTCTTCTCTATTACCTTTAAGCATTTTTAAAGCTTCATCACACTCTTGAGTGATATTTAAATCTTTTGAAAAAACATCTTCATCAAGATGCTCCAAAGGATCTATTTCAATCTCTAAAGCCAATTCTCTGGCTAAAACATCTGGATCAATTGCTATTTCAGCTAAGCTTTCTTGATTAGGATTCTTATTTTTTGTCATTTTTCAACATCTAACAATATTAATTGATTGGAGCAGGTGACATCATATCTCCTGGCAACCAAATTCTTGCACTAACTGCAAAAAATGCAATCCCAAAAAGTGAGACGATAGCGAAAGGTAAAATTTTTGTCTTAATAAAACCCAAAGATTCAATATTATTTAACACAATGATAACCTGTTAAAGAGACTTTTAAAAAATTTTTTTTGATAATATTTTCTTAGATAATATTATTAATTTCTTGCATTTTGTCTTAACTGACCGCATGCAGCATTTTTATCGAGACCTCTGCTTTTTCGCAAGCTAACAGCGATGCCATTATGAGAGAGTCTAGATTGAAATGATTGAAGATTTTTTAGACATGCTCTTTGAAATTCAACCTCATCAATTTGGTTGTACTGTATTAAATTTACGTGGCATTGAAACCCTTTCAGTAAATTACTTAATTCATTAGCATGTTCTATTTTGTCATTAACCCCACTTAGCATTAAATATTCAAAACTTACCCTCCGACCAGTATCTCTTACGTATTGCTTACAGTCTTTAATTATATTCTCGATCTCGTAGTTTTTTGCACTTGGTATTATTGTTTCTCTTATTTTTTGGTTTGGAGCATGAAGGCTTATTGCTAATGTAAATTGACAATTGCCTAATATTTGAAAAGACTTTGCTGATAATTTATTTATCATTTTTGGGACAGCGACAGTGCTGACAGTTATCTTTCTCTGGCTAATTTTAAAATCCTCATTTATAGATCTAATTGACACGAGCAAGTCATCAATATTTAATAAGGGCTCACCCATACCCATGAAAACAATATTGGTCACTTTTCTATTCATTTCATTTTCGATAAATAAAATTTGATCTAAAATTTCACTTGCTTTTAAAGATCTCTTCAAACCTTCTTTACCAGTTGCGCAAAATTTGCAGTCCATTGGGCAACCAACTTGACTCGAGAGACAAGCAGTTAATCTTTTTTCAGTTGGGATACCAACACACTCAATACTCTCATTATCTTCTGTAGAAAGTAATAACTTAAGAGTACCATCGTTTGCTAAGTTTCTTTCATGAATGTTTAGATCACTTACTTTAAAACCATCATCTTTTAATCTCTTTCTAAAATCTAAAGGTAAGACATCTATTTGATCAATAGTTTTCTTTTTATTTCTATAGTTATAAATCCAATTATAGATTTGGCGACCCCTAAAACCAGCCTGACCATAATCTAAAGCCACATTTTCTAATTCTTTAATACTACTTCCAAGAAGATTTTTCAAATTAAGTAGTCTTTATTTCAAAACTATTTTCACCATAACAGCAAACCATGTTTTAAGAAGAATTCTGTGAGAATAAGCGCAATAAAACCAATCATGGCCATTCTTCCGTTAAGTCTTTCGTTATAAAAATGGAATCCATAACGAGGTAATTTTCTTTTGGGGATAATTTCTGGCTTAATCATTACTTACATCTTAAAAAATCCATTCTAGTCACTAAAAATAATAATAGATAATAATTATTCATCAGAAAGAAGGCCCTCCTCCTGCAATCCCTCCAATGCCGCAGGATCTGGTAATTGATCTTCAGAAAATTGATTTTCAGCATTTGGCCTTGCAAAAGCTGCAAAATTACTCGAAGATGGATCGATTCCATGTCGGTTTCTCGTTGTCTCCAGATCTTCATCACTAGGATCATCAAGTATTGCAGTAGAGCTTACAGAAGGTGATTGTGGCATATCAACTGTATAGTCTGGCCTTAAGTTCTGAGCTCTTCTATATCCACCAGATTCTTCTGCGAGGATATCAGGATGAGGGCCAGCCTCTGAGGATAATTCCTCAACAAAGCCGCTAAAACCAGTACCTGCAGGTATTAATCTACCGATAATAACATTTTCTTTTAAACCTCTTAACCAATCAGATTTACCTTCAATTGCAGCTTCTGTGAGAACCCTTGTTGTTTCTTGGAAAGATGCTGCTGAAATAAAGCTATCTGTATTGAGAGAGGCTTTAGTAATCCCCAACAAAACAGGAGTAAATTCTGCCGGAGCTCCTCCCGTAATTGCCATTGCTTGATTTGTATCCTCGACTTGCCTCAACTCTATGAGTTCACCAGGCAAAAGAGTAGTATCCCCAGCATCTTCTATACGAACTTTACTTGTCATCTGTCTAACAATAACTTCAATATGCTTATCATCGATTGCTACACCCTGTGACTTATAAACATTTTGTACCTCACTTACCATACTTCTTTGAAGTTTAGATATAGATTCGCGAGCCGCATCTATCAAAGGTTTTTGGTCTTTTAAATCATTAAAATAACAATCTAAAAGTTCATGGGGATTAATTGGACCATCAGTTAAAGATTCACCACCTGTAACTTGTTGTCCATCACTAACCATTATATTTTTTCCAATTAATAGTTGATATTCATTAACAAAGTCATCATTTTCAATTACCGACAACGAAACTGATTCTTCATCATTACCTTTTTTTATCTGAACAATTCCAGATTTTTTACTGAGAATTGCAGAGTCTCTGGGTCTCCTAGCTTCTAATAACTCTTCAATACGAGGCAATCCCTGTACGATATCTCCAGTTTTCTGCCTCTCAAAAACAAGTAAAGCTAAACCATCTCCCCTTAGAACTAAATCTCCGTCTTTAACATGTAAAACCGAATCAGGAGAAACCATATAGGGCCTGCCAAGTCTTAATGTTACTAAACCATTAGAAATTTCTTGTATTTCTCCACAAGAAGTCGATTTTACAGACTTACTAATAGGATCGCCATCAACTACACGATCACCAATTTTAACTACTGCTTTATCACTTATTTTAATTTTAATTTTATCTTCTTCTCTTTCAACAATTAACCTTCTTATGGGCTCATCTTCAACAACATTTGGTAATTGAACAAATCCCTTCTCTTTACAAAGAATTTGAGTCGTAGCTATTACATCTCCTGCTTTTACTAATTGGTTATTCTTAACTTGCATTTCTGTATGTGTTGAGCCATGACTGGAGTCAGATAAAGTATCTCTTCTTACAAGAATAGACTCCAAGATTACTAAATTTAATCTATTAATTGATGAATCATTTTTATCTTCGATCGACTCGACGTCAATAGTCATTTGAGGAGTAGCATCAAAGCTTTCAATACTTAAGTGTGTTCTAAGTAATTCAACTCCTTCAACTGATTTTATCAATTCACCATCTTTGTAGGTAAGCCTTTGTATGGCTTTTAAACCTAAATGTGGTCCTTTTTCCTGCTTAACATGCGAAAGTTTGGGTAATTCCGCTTGATCAGGAATAGTAAATTCTTCAACAGTTCTTAATAATAAACCTCGACATTTAGGTGTTTCTAATTTTTGAACAAATAGAATTTCTTTATTATCAACACCATCTAAAATTTTCTCGCCAGGATTTACAAGATTTCCTTCTTCTGTAAATCTATTTAAAACTTCTTCATCATCGCACTCATGAAAAGTTCCATTTCTTACAGTTATTTCACGAAGGATATCATTTTTTTGCGTAACAGTAACAATACCTGATGTTTGACTAAAGATATCTTTTACAACTTCTGTTCCAGCTTCAATCCATTTCATATCTTCGATCATTAGAAGAGATATATCCTTATTGATTTCATGTGTTTCTTGAGGAATCCAAAGCAATGTCCCTCCTTGACTTACTTCAAAACCATTTTTAGATGATCTTGCTTTTTTGACACTTAATCCTGGTGCATACTTTACTAGACCTCCAGTTTTTGTCCGGAACCTTTCATCTGTTAAGTCTGCTATTACTTCACCATTACTGATTTTACTTCCTGGAGAAGTATTTAAACGATAAGATATACCAACACTTGATTCCAAATTATATATTTGACCTGAGTGGGTAGATTCTTCAATTAATTTAAAATTAGTTAAAGACATTGAAGTAGTAACAATCTGAACTTCTCTAGAATCTCCTATTGATTCTCTTAATCGAACTTGTCCGCCAAACTCACTTGATTGACTTGCTTCGGCCAAAACAGTTCCTTCATCTACAGATTTTCCAGATGAGATAACTGGTCTTGCATTAGGTGGCAAGTTATAAACATCTCCAGCTAAAACCCACAATCTGCCTAATCTTTGAGCTTTTAAGGTAATATTACCCTGCCTATCTGTCACCTCCTTTGGTTGAATAACCTTGTCGTATCTAACTTGACCAGCCAAATCACAGATAACATCTTTTGTTGCTTTTTCAACACTCTTTTTAACGGTCCCAGCAGTAATTTGAGCAACAGTTATATCAGAATTAATTTCTTCTCCATCATCTACGAATAAAAGCGATCCACTAGAAACCTCAATTTTTTGAGCCTTTCCAGAATTATTTCCTTGAGGAACTATCTTTAGTATGAAATCAACTTCAGCTTGTTTAGCTTCTACGCCATGTGGGGTTCTATAACCTCTAACCTTTGCTTTTGAACTAAATTCAACTTTACCATTAATTTTTGACCTTACTACTCCACTTTCAGCAGTAGATACACCTCCAGTGTGGAAAGTTCTCATTGTCAATTGAGTTCCTGGCTCACCAATAGACTGAGCAGCAATAATTCCAACTGCCTCACCTAAATCAACCAAATGATTATGAGCCAAAGCCCATCCGTAACACCTCCGACAAACTGATCTATTAGCTTCACATGTTAATGGAGATCTAATTTTTACTTTATTGATAGATGCTTTCTCAATTTCACTTGACAATGCAGGATCTATTGCAGTGTTTTGGGGAACAACAAGATTTTCTTCAGCATCAAAAATATCCTCAGCGGTAAGCCTACCAAGAAGCCTCGTGCCAAACTTACCATCTTCAACTTCAACAACAATTGATCGTTCTGTTCCACAATCTTCTTCTCTAACAATTACATCTTGAGCAACATCCACTAATCTTCGAGTCAAATAACCAGAATCTGCGGTTCTTAAGGCAGTATCAACCAAACCTTTCCTTGCTCCATAAGAAGAAATTACATATTCAGTAACAGTGAGTCCTTCTCTAAAATTGGTTCTTATTGGCAAATCAATGATTTCTCCTTGCGGATTAGCCATTAATCCCCTCATACCAACAAGTTGTCTTACCTGAGACATATTTCCCCTCGCTCCTGAATTAGCCATCATCCAAACAGAATTTAGAGGATCATTTTGATTGAAATTATTCTTGACAGCATCTACCAATCTCTCATTAGTTTCAGTCCATGTATCTATAACTTTTGTGTGTCTTTCTACTTCGGTAATTTCACCAAGTCTGTAGCATTCTTCTGTAGCAGATATTTGCTCTTCAGCTTGTCCTATTAAATCTTGCTTTGCTGCAGGAACTTTTAAGTCATCTACAGAGATAGATACAGCAGCTTGGGTAGCGTATTTAAATCCTAAGTCCTTTAGATTATCAGCCATGGCTGCAGTGACAGCAGTCCCATGAGTTTTATAGGCCCACGACACTAAATTTTTTAAGGCTTTCTTGTCAACTACCTTATTCTTAAATGATGGTGGGGTTTTAGCGAGAGCAGGCATTGTAACAGGATTATTCTTTTTAGAGTTTTTAGTAGTTTTACGTACTCTAGATGTTTTTTTAGGTTTAGATGAAGTCATGATTTTTAAGTAAATGAAAAATAGTTTTTAGAGATTACGTTTTAGATACAGAATCGATGATGGTATAGTTCATAACTACTCTTCCTACAGTTGTCAGTACAAATCTACTTATTAAGTTATTATCAGAGTCAAATCTGTCTCTTCTTAAATTCCAGATCTCTAGTCTTGAACTATCTTCAAGCAATTGAGTTTTTTGTGGACTAAGCATTTCGTCTTCATCTTCAACTTCTCCATTAAATCTAACCCAAATCCATTCGTGTAGGCTGAGTCTTTTATCTTCAAAAGCAAAAATAACATCTTCTAATGAAGCAAAAGTAGTCTTATTATCTCCGAATTCTGGTTTTTGATAATTCGGTTGAAGAGCCGTTAAATAATAAGATCCCAAAACCATATCTTGTGATGGAGTCACAATTGGTTCCCCGGTAGCAGGAGAAAGTATATTATTACTTGCCAACATAAGCATGCGTGCCTCAGTTTGTGCCTCTAAAGCTAAAGGAACATGAACTGCCATTTGATCTCCATCGAAATCAGCATTGAATGCAGGACAAACTAAAGGATGAAGTTGTATTGCTCTACCTCCAACTAATTTCGGTTCAAAAGCTTGAATTCCTAAACGATGCAGCGTAGGGGCTCTATTCAAGAGAATTGGATGACCTTCAATAACTTCCTGAAGTACCTGCATAACTTCGTCATCAGCTTTTTGTATTAATTTTTTTGCAGCTTTGATATTATTTACAATATTTTGTCGTATTAATCTATGAATTACAAAAGGTTGAAAGAGCTCTATCGCCATTTCTTTTGGAAGACCACACTGATGCATTTTTAATTTTGGACCCACAACTATTACAGATCGTCCTGAATAGTCAACACGCTTTCCGAGAAGATTCTGTCTAAATCTTCCTTGTTTACCTTCAATTATGTCACTTAGAGACTTAAGAGCCCTATTATTTGCTCCAACAACAGTTCTTCCTCTCCTTCCATTATCTATAAGTGCATCGACTGCCTCCTGAAGCATTCTTTTTTCGTTTCTTACGATAATTTCAGGAGCTAAAATTTCTTGAAGCCTAGCAAGTCTATTATTTCTATTTATAACTCTTCTATATAAGTCGTTTAAATCTGAAGTTGCAAATCTTCCACCATCAAGCTGAACCATAGGTCTAAGATCAGGAGGTATAACTGGGATTGCATCTAAAACCATCCATTCTGGTTTGGCATTGGTTGCAATGAAATTATCAATAACTCTTATTCTTTTTATAAGTTTTGCCCTCTTTTGCCCTTTGCTGTTTGTAATTTCTTCTCTAAGCTCCTCAGCAACCTGATTTAAATCAAGGTCCTCAAGTAGTTGCTTGAGTGCCTCTGCGCCAATTCCAACAAAAGGTTCATTTTCGATAGTTGAATCTTCAGCATAAATTTCATCTTCAATTTCCAGCCATTCATCCTCAGTGAGTAATTGCTTGTATTTAAGTTCTTTATGATCACCAGGGTCTAAAACAACATAACAATTAAAATAAACTATTTGCTCTACATCCCTAAGAGGAATATCCAAGAGTATCGCAACATAACTAGGTATTCCTTTCAAATACCAAACATGTGAAACTGGCGCAGCGAGTTTTATATAGCCCATCCTATGTCTTCTGACTCGACTTTCAGTCACTTCAACCCCACATCTTTCACAAACAATGCCGCGATGTCTTACCCTTTTGTACTTTCCACAATGGCACTCCCAATCTTTTGATGGCCCAAAAATCTTTTCACAAAACAACCCATCCATTTCCGGTTTAAGTGTCCTGTAATTTATAGTCTCTGGTTTGGTGACTTCACCAACTACTTGTCCATTGGGCAATGTCCTCTGCCCCCAGTCCATTATTCTTTGTGGAGAAGCTATTGAAATTTTGACGTAATCAAAGTGATTTTCAGTTCTTAGGTTGCTGTTTGTCATTTTTGGCTAATTTAAATTAAAAAGGTTTCATTTGATATTTAATCTTCCTCATATTCTGAGGTTCCCAGAGATTCGTAAGTAGGTCTTGATGGAGTATTTCTTCTGGGATTGATATCTTGCATTAAATCTACTTCTTTTCCTTCATCTGTATAGACTCCTATATCCAAGCCTAGAGATTGTAATTCCCTCATAAGAACTTTAAATGACTCAGGAGTACCAGGCCTAGGAATCGGTTTACCTTTTACGATTGCATTAAGCGCTTCATTTCTTCCTTGCATGTCATCAGATTTAACTGTTAACAATTCTTGCAGCGTGTAAGCGGCTCCATAAGCTTCAAGAGCCCATACTTCCATTTCTCCAAGCCTTTGTCCACCTTGCTGAGCTTTACCACCCAATGGTTGCTGTGTAACTAAAGAGTAAGGGCCAGTAGATCTAGCATGAATTTTATCATCCACCAAATGAACTAACTTGAGGAAGTGAGAGTATCCGACAGCAACTGGCTGATCGAAAGGTTCACCTGTCCTACCATCTTTAAGTAATAACTTTCCAGGGTCATCAGGATTGTAAACCCAAGCTTTACCTGGTTGTTTTGAAGCTTCCTCCAAAAATGCTTGAACAGTTTGATGTGATTTTTCAGCTCCATACATTTCATCAAATGGAACTACTTTAACCCGGCAATTTAAGTTGGAAGCAGCCCAGCCCATAAGTAATTCAAAAACTTGACCAACATTCATTCTACTTGGAACTCCTAAAGGATTAAGAACTATATCTACAGGCGTTCCATCAGGTAAATAAGGCATATCTTCTCTGGGTAAGATTCTGCTAATAATTCCTTTATTTCCATGCCTCCCCGCCATTTTGTCACCTACTTGAATTTTTCTTCTCTGAGCGACATAAACCCTGACAACCATATTGGCTCCTGGAGGTAATTCATCACCTTGTTCTCTAGTATAAATACGAACATCCAAAACCCTTCCCTTTTCAGTTTTAGGTACTCTGAGAGAATTATCTCTCACATCTCGAGCTTTTTCACCGAAGATGGCTCTTAATAGTTTTTCTTCCGGTGGTTGATCTGATTCACCTTTTGGAGTCACTTTTCCCACAAGGATATCTCCGCTCTCTACAAAAGCGCCAATCCTAATAATTCCCATCTCATCAAGATTATTTAAACTTTCTTCCGAGATATTGGGAATTTCTCTAGTTATCTCTTCAGGCCCTAACTTCGTTTGTCTTGCTTCAATTTCATATTTTTCAATATGCACTGAAGTATATAAATCATCGGTTACCATCCTCTCACTTACGAGAATTGCATCTTCGTAGTTGTAGCCCTCCCATGGCATATAAGCAATTAAAACATTTTGGCCGAGAGCAATTTCCCCTCCTTCACATGCAGATCCATCTGCTAAAACCTGACCAGATATAACTCTATCTCCAATTTTCACTATAGGTCTTTGGTTGAGGCAAGTATCTTGATTTGATCTTTGATATTTCTGTAGATAGTGAAAATGTTCATTACCATCCTCATCTTTGACGACAATCTCATTAGCATCTACGTAAGATACAGTTCCATTAACTTTTGTTATGGGAACCATCCCCGAATCTCTAGCAACTTGAGATTCTAAACCTGTACCAACTAAAGGACGTTCTGGCCTGAGCAGTGGAACGGCTTGGCGTTGCATATTTGATCCCATTAGAGCTCTATTAGCATCATCATGTTCCAAGAAAGGTATAAGTGAAGTAGCAACTGAAATCACCTGAACCGGGGAAAGCTGAACGTAATCAACTTGATGAGGAGGAACTTTTTCAAAATCTTGTCTATATCTTACTGGTATTAGATTTGCAATTATGTTCCCATCCTTGTCAGTTGCGACGTCTCCAGGAGCCACCCTACACTCATCTTCTAAATCAGCAGAAAGATAAACAGGATTACCTTCTTTATCCACTTTACCATTTTTGACTTCCCAAAAAGGTGTTTCAATGAAACCATATTCATTAACTCTTGCATGGGTAGCTAAAGAATTTATAAGTCCTGCATTAGGACCTTCGGGAGTCTCGATAGGACATAATCTTCCATAATGCGAAGGGTGTATATCTCTTACTGCAAAGCCTGCTCTTTCTCTAGTTAAACCTCCTGGACCTAATGCTGAAATTCTTCTCTTGTGTGTTAATTCAGCCAGAGGATTAGTTTGATCCATGAACTGGCTTAATTGACTGGATCCAAAAAATTCCTTTATAGCAGCAACTAAAGGTTTCGGATTTACCAGTTGAGCGGGAGTTAAAGAATCTGTTTCTCCTACAGTCATTCTCTCTTTAATAATTCTCTCTAAGCGATTAAGTCCAACCCTAACTTGATTTTGTAGAAGTTCTCCTACAGATCTAACCCTTCGATTACCAAGGTGGTCAATATCATCCAAACTAGCGCCGCCAATGTCCAATTCTAGATTAATTAAATAATCAATGGTAGAGAGGACATCTTCATGGGTAAGTGTTCTCACATCATTTGGTACGGTAAGTCTCAATTTTTTATTTATTTTATATCTACCAACTCGGCCTAAATCATATCTTTTGGGATCAAAAAACCTACTATGTAACAGCTGTTGTCCGCCTGAAACAGAGGGAGGTTCACCAGGACGTAGCTTTTTGTATAGCTCAAGTAATGCCTGGTCCTCTGAATTTATACCCTCATCATTAGCTGACTCAATTGAGCTTTGATAAAACTCAGGATGCCTAAGTTTATCGACCACATCATTATCTGAAAGGCCCATCGCTCTCATAAGAACGTGAGCATTAATTTTTCTAGTTTTGTCAACTCTCACATAAAGTAAATTATTTTTATCAGTTTCGAATTTTAACCAAGCACCTCTATTAGGGATAACGCTAGCGTTGTAGGTCCTTCGACCATTTTTATCCAGTTCATCTTTGAAATATACTCCGGGACTTCGAACAATTTGATTAACAATAACTCTTTCAGCGCCATTAATGATGAAAGTTCCTCTCTCAGTCATTAATGGTAGTTCGCCAATAAATACTTCTTGTTCTTTAATTTCTCCTGTCTCTTTATTAATTAACCTGCAAGTTACATACATTTGAGATGCAAATGTGGCATCTCTTCTTTTAGCCTCCTCAACATCATGCCTAGGCCTTTTTAACCTGTACTCTTCACCAATGAAATGTAATTCTAATTTACCTGTGTAATCAGAAATTGGAGAAAAATTCTGTAGTTCTTCTATTAAACCCTTTTCCAAAAACCATTTAAAGCTTGCTCTTTGTACTTCAACTAAATCTGGTAGATAAGTAGCTGTTTTTGCTACCTGTAAAGCGCTACTGCTCATCCAAGAAAACCTGCGATTTTGTGAGATTTACTATTTACTATTAATCTACTCAATATTTTAGTTATTTAACTTTTCACTTAAATGAGATAACCATTAAATCTCGATTTCAACAAAAAAATTAATTTAATTTAGATGAATTAAATTTTGTTTTATGCTGACAAATCATTAACTGTGTAAGTTAGAATCTAAAAAATTAAGAAAATTTCCAGTAATTCCTTATATTAACAGCTGCTGAGTCAAATTAACAAGTCAAATTTAAACAAATCTTCAGCATTCTTAGATGACTCTTTAGCAATTGTATCTAATTCAGTAGATCTTAATTCTGCCATAAATTTTGCAATATTTTCAACGAATGCAGGTTCATTTCTTTTTCCTCTATGAGGGACAGGAGCTAAGAATGGCGAATCGGTTTCGATTAAGTATTTATCATTTGGGACTATTTTGGCACACTCATGAATTTCATGTGCTTTTGGGAAAGTTACTATTCCACTGAAACTGATGTAAAACCCAAGATCTAAGAATTGCTTCATTTCATTTGGAGTTCCTGTCCAACAATGAAGTACACCATCAGGACATTTTCCTTTATTAGAGAGATCACTACATATCTCAATCATTTCATTTGCAGCATCTCTGCAATGGATAATCACAGGCAATTTAAGTTCATACGCTAACTCCATTTGCGGAATAAGTGCCTCAATTTGCTGAGTTTTGTTTTCATTTTTAAAAAAATCCAAACCTAACTCCCCAATAGCTACAACTCTTCTATCTTCTTGAGCTGATTTTCTTAAAAGAGATTTTGAACTTTGTTCCCATTTTCTTGCTTCTAGAGGATGCAATCCAACTGAATAGTAAATTTCATTAAATTCATGAGATATTTTTTTCAACTTAGGAATTTCTGTTAATTCACAACAAGCATGAACTAATTTTTTTATGCCTTTTGAACGTAACCTTAAAACAACATCTTGAAGATCTCTCTCAAAATTTTCAAATATTAAATGACAGTGTGAATCAATGAGTTCTATGTTGCTCATAATTCCTCTATGCCTTTTTACTTTGTGGTTAGAGTAGTTTTTACAAAATTGTTAATTTTTGATTTTCTAGTAGCTCCATTATTTTTATGAAGAACATTTTTTTTAACTGCTTTATCGATTAAACTGAAGGCTTTATTAAGACTTGTATTGACTAAATTTTTATTTTCCTCATTTGGTTCTTTTTTATATTTTTCACAATTTTCAAGAGTTTTTTTAGTCCAAGTTTTTACTGTAGATTTGTATGATTTATTGATTAAACGATTTCTTTCTGCAATTTGTATTCTCTTTTTTGCTGATTTGTTATTGGCCACAGATGGTACATAAATATTAGATTCACATCATAACAAATAAATAGACTACTAATCAATCATATATAATTTAAAAAATTATTAGATTGGTTTTGAACCTCTCGATTTGAAAAAATTAAGCATATGCAGATAATTAATAATAAAACAGAAGCTATTAAAGAATTAAAAAGGATTTCTACCCGAACTAATTCAGAAAATAATAATAAGATAATTAAAATTGTTGAAGAAATTCTTCAAGAGGTAAAAATTTCTGGAGATGAAGCAGTTGAAAAATATACCAAAAAATTTGATGGTTTCGATCCTTTCCCTATGCAAGTGAATGCGGATCAAATAAAAAATGCATGGGATGAAATTGATGACAATTTGAAACGCTCACTTGAGGAAGCTCACAAAAGAATTCAAAAATTCCATGAAAAAGAAATTCCTCAATCTTTTACTATAAAAGGTGAATATGGTGATATTGTCCAAAGAAGATGGAAACCAGTTAAGAATGCAGGTATTTATATTCCTGGAGGAAGAGCTGCTTATCCAAGTACTGTATTAATGAATGCAATTCCAGCAAAAGTAGCAGGAGTAAATGAAATTATAATGGTATCTCCCGGGAATAAAGAAGGGGAAATAAACAAAACTGTATTAGCTGCAGCTCACTTATCAAGTATCAATAAAGTTTTTAGAATTGGAGGAGCTCAAGCAATTGGTGCATTAGCATTTGGTACAAATCAAATCAATAAAGTTGATGTCATATCAGGTCCAGGGAATATATATGTCACGACTGCAAAAAAACTCATTTATGGTTCTACTGGAATTGATTCATTAGCTGGTCCAAGTGAAATTTTAATCATTGCAGATGAAACAGCTCAAAGTTCTCATATAGCATCTGATCTACTAGCCCAAGCAGAACATGATCCTTTGGCTTCGTCAATACTACTAACTACATCAAAAAACCAGGCAAAAGAAGTTTTAGAAGAACTTTATAAAAAAATAGATGATCATCCAAGAAAAGAAATTTGCATGCAATCAATAAAAAATTGGGGTTCAATCGTGATTTGCGAGAATTCTGAACAATGTGTGGAATTAAGTAATAACTTTGCCCCTGAACATCTAGAAATTCTTACTGTAGATCCAAAAAAAATTCTTGCAGGAATAGAGAATGCCGGAGCGATATTTTTGGGAAAATGGACTCCAGAAGCTGTTGGAGATTATCTTGCAGGACCAAATCATACTTTACCCACATCAGGAAATTCTAGATTTAGCGGTTCTCTGGGAGTTGAAACTTTTATGAAAAATACTTCAATAATAGAATTTAATGAAGAAAGTTTAAAAGTTAATAGCCTTGATATTATTAATCTTGCTAAAAGTGAGGGCTTACATAGCCACGCTAACTCAGTGCAAATAAGATTTGAAGATTAGCTAGCTTTTGAGGGTGAGTAAACCACTGGAGTGTTGTTTTCAATTTTACCAACTAATACTTTGTCAGTAAGATCAACGAATAATCCATTTTCTAATACTCCAGGAATATTATTAATCGTCATTTCAATGTCTTTTGGATTATTAATGCCATCATCAAAAAATACATCTAGGATAAGGTTTCCTTGATCAGTAACAACTGGGCCAGCTTTTTTAGTAGCCATTCTTAAAGTTGAACTACCTTTCATCTCTGAGATAACTTCCTGAACTTGCTTCCAAGCATTTGGAAGAACTTCTACAGGTAAAGGAAAAGATAGATTTAAATTTTGTACAAGTTTAGTTTCATCAACAACAATCAGCAATTGATCGGATTTAGATGCTACTAACTTTTCTCTCACATGGCATGCTCCTCCTCCTTTAATTAATTGAAATTCTGGATCAACTTCATCTGCTCCATCAATAGCTAAATCAATTTGAGATACAGAAGCTAAATCAATAAGCGGGATATTCAGTTCAAGCGCTAAAACTTCTGATTGAAAAGAAGTTGCAACACCTCTTATATTTTGGAGTTTCCCAGAACGCATTTCATCCGCAAGGCTTTTTATCATGAATGCAGCTGTAGATCCAGAACCTAATCCAAGAATCATGTCACTTTTTACTTCCCTTATTGCTGCATCAGCAACAACTTGTTTCATTTGAGTTTGTGAATCCAAAATCTTTTTCTCTTATGGTTATAGATTATTAAATTTCAATGGGTGATTTATGTCAAACCGGGGAGAGGTTCTGGTTTGATATTTATCTGTATCTCTTTATTATCCCTCAAAATATTTAGAAGAAATACTTTTCCTATCTGAGCTTTTTCTACTTCATCTAGTAAAGTTTTAGGCTCATTTATGGAGATATTTTCAGCTGCTATTACTAAATCGCCTCTTCTTAATCCAGCTTTTTCAGCGGGGCTATTAGGTATTACTGATTGAATTAGAGCTCCATTTCTTTCGGGTAATTGAACTAAAGAATTGGGATCACGATTATGTTCTTTAGCAATTCTAGGATTTAAAGAAATTAATTGTACTCCTAAATATGGATGAATAACTTCCCCATTTTTGAGTAGCTGATCAGAAACACTTTTAGCTAGATTGATGGGAATCGCAAAACCTAAACCTGCTCCAGGACCACTTCTTACTAATGTATTTATTCCAATTACCTCGCCATTGGAATTTATGAGTGGCCCCCCAGAATTTCCTGGATTTATTGCCGCATCAGTCTGAATAAGATCCAACCTTTTATCTGAAAATCCTAAACTATTAATATCTCTATGCAGGCTGCTTACAATACCTAAGGTAACTGTTTTTTCAAGTCCATAGGGAGTACCAAGAGCTATTGCCCAATCCCCAACTTCAAGATCTTCAGAATTTCCAAGTGGAGCAAAACCAGAATAAGTATCTTCATCAATTTTTACCAAAGCAAGATCAGTTATTGTATCCGTGCCTAAAACTTCACCATCACAAATAGATCCATCTGCCAAAGTAACTGAGACATTATCGACTCTTTCTACGACATGAGCGTTTGTAAGAACCAAACCATTCTCATTAATGATAACCCCAGAGCCTTGCCCTCTCTCCCTTTCAGGAGAAAAGCCTTGCTCCCCAAGTAAATCCCTTAATAAAGGGTCAATTAAAGTAGGATCAAATTGTTGCCTCTCTACCAAGCGCTCAGTGTCAATTTTTACAACTGCAGGGCCAATATTTTTAACTGCGGATGATACGAAATTATGACTTTCAAAAGAAGTTAAAGCTAAAACTTCAGCTTCTTGAAATAAATTGAGTATGCAAAAACAAAAAACAATGAATATTTGGATTAAATTATTAAATTTAATCTTGAGATAGTTCATTTCATTAATAGTTTTTGAGTTTATTTGATAAATCTAATTGAAGAAAGAGATTATTGTTGTTTTTTTGTTTACATCCATAAAATGCAAATTTTTAAATTTTACTATAGAAAAAACTTCTTAATGTGTGAAAATAAAATTTAAATAAATTTATAAATAAATTTGGATAAAGAAAACAAAAGTAAACTAGAGGCTTTATTAGAAAAAGTTGCTAATGAGCGGGATTTAGAAATCTGCGGTTTAAATATAAAAACTAATCAAAATCCAATAGTTATTGAAATAACTATAAAAAAAACTAATGAGGATGACATTTCATTAGATGATTGTTCTCTATTTAATACCCCAGCATCTGACGAAATAGAAAAATCAAATCTTTTTAATTGTTCATATGTGTTAGAAATTAGTAGTCAAGGGGTCAGTGATGAACTAACCTCAGAAAGAGACTTCAAAACTTTTAAAGGTTTCCCAGTTAATGTTGAGTTAAACCAAAAGAATTCAAAAATAAAATTCCTGAATGGTTTACTTTATGAAAAGTCTAAAGATTTTTTAGCCATTAACATAAAAGGTAAGATTAAAAAAATCCCTTTTGATGAAGTACTTAAAATTAGTCTTTGTACGTTAAAAGATTAATTATTTTCAACCATTATTCAATTTCCCATCATAGATGGCATTAGTTATTCTCCCAGGTTTAAACAATCTCATTGAAGACATTAGTGAGGAAAAAAAGTTACCTCCTAATATCGTGGAATTAGCCTTACGCGAAGCTTTATTAAAAGGATACGAAAAATATAGAAAAACTTTTTACATTGGAGTAAACCAAGATCCATTTGACGAAGAATATTTCAGTAATTTTGATGTTGGACTAGATCTAGATGAAGAAGGTTATAGGATATTATCGAGTAAAATAATTGTTGAAGAAGTTGAGAGCGAAGATCATCAAATATCTCTTGTAGAAGTTAAACAAGTAGCTGATGATGCTCAAATAGGTGACACAGTTGTTCTAGACGTTACACCAGAGAAAGAGGATTTTGGGCGAATGGCTGCTTCAACAACAAAGCAAGTTTTAGCCCAAAAATTAAGAGATCAACAACGAAAAATGATCCAAGAAGAATTTGCGGATTTGGAAGATCCTGTTTTAACTGCAAGAGTTATAAGATTTGAAAGACAATCAGTCATTATGGGAGTTAGTTCGGGTATTGGTAGACCTGAAGTAGAGGCCGAACTTCCCAAGAGAGATCAATTACCAAATGATAATTATAGAGCAAATGCAACTTTCAAAGTATTTTTGAAGGAAGTTAGCGAAATTGCAAGAAAAGGGCCGCAACTTTTTGTAAGTAGAGCAAATGCTGGTTTAGTGGTTTATTTGTTTGAAAATGAAGTCCCGGAAATTCAAGAAGGCACAGTGAAAATTGTCGCTGTTTCAAGAGAAGCCAACCCTCCTTCAAGAGCTGTTGGACCAAGAACAAAAGTAGCTGTTGATAGTGGCGAAGAAGAAGTGGACCCTGTAGGAGCCTGTATTGGAGCTAGAGGAGCAAGAATTCAACAAGTAGTAAATGAATTAAGAGGAGAAAAAATTGATGTTATTAAATGGTCATCTAATCCAATACAGTATATTTTAAACTCTTTAAGTCCTGCGAAAGTCGATCAAGTAAGACTTGTTGACCCAGCAGGGCAACATGCGCACGTACTAGTTCCTCCTGATCAATTAAGTCTCGCAATTGGTAGAGAAGGTCAAAATGTAAGACTTGCCGCAAGATTAACTGGTTGGAAGATTGACGTTAAGAATTCACATGAATACGATCAGGAAGCAGAAGATGCTGCAGTCTCTGAATTAATCATTCAAAGAGAAGATGAAGAGAATCTCCAGAAAGAAGCTGAACTAAGATTAGAAGCAGAACAAGCTGAGCGTGCTGCAGAAGATGCAAGATTAAGAGAGCTTTATCCCCTCCCCGAAGATGAAGAAGAATATGGCGAGGAACAATACGAAGGAGAAGAATTCACAGATAATGATCCATTAGAGACTCTTCAAGGTACTGATATATCTTCTAAAGAGGAGAAAAAACGGTGATACAACAAATCCCTGTTTTGCGTGTATGCATTTCATGTAGAAAAACATATGACCGAAAAGATCTTTTAAAGATTACTAAAGATTATAAGCAAGGCATCATGCTTCAAACGGGAATGGGGAGATCAGCTTACATTTGCAAGTCAAAAAAATGCTACTCAGATTCCAAGATCAAAAAAAAGCTTCAAAAAGCTTTAAAAACATTTTTGGAACCTGAATTTGTTGAAATTTTTGAAAAAGAAATTACAAGCTACAATAACTAACCCCATTAAGGGAATATAATTAAATTAAATCCTCTTCAATTGCAAAAGAGTACAAATCAGATTAAATGACTATCAGCGATAAAATCAGAATTTACGAACTTTCCAGAGACTTAAATCTGGAAAATAAAGATGTACTGGATGCCGCCCAAAAACTTTCAATTTCAGTAAAAAGCCATAGCAGTTCTATTAGTGCAGAAGAGGCAAAAAAAATTAAAAATCTTATTAATAAAAAGAATTCAGATAAAAAAATACTTTCCATTAATAAACCTTCAATTAAAAAAGATAATTTCAAACAAAACAAAAAAGATAAATCTTCTTCTATTTCATCCAAAAAAGGGAACCCTCTCAAAGATAATTCAAACATAAAACCCTTATTGATAAAACCACTTAACAAGCCTGAGAGTGCAAAAATAATTCCAAATCAACTTCAAAATCCCAATAAATCGAACACTATTAGCAGTTCACAATCTCGAGCAAATCTTACAAATACAAATATAAACAGTAAAACTTCACAGAATTTAAACCAAGATAAAAAAACTTTCGAAAATAACACAACCCCACCTATCAAAAGCCCGTCAAAACCACCTATTCAATTAATTGCAAAGCCTAAAAATATAATTAATAATGTTAAATCTAATGAATCTTCCCAAAACATCTCAAGTGCAGGAGATAAAAGAAGACTATCAAACAAACCTGATCAAAATACGAACAAACCTAAAACAAAAAATTTTAATAATAGAATTAAAACACCTGAGCTCGTAGGAGCTCCAATAAGAAGAGAAGATCCAAAAATAAATCCTAATAAGCAAAATAATAAGCAAAACATTGCTTTTAAACAAACTGCTTCAAACAGACCTGGTTCTCCCAATAGACCTGGTTCTCCCAACAGACCTGGCATGAATAGGCCTGGCTTAAGAAACAAACCTACAGATCAAGGTAGACCTGGCTCATTTAATAGGCAAGGCAATTCCAATAGACCTGGTTCTCCCAATAGACCTGGTTCTCCCAATAGACCTGGTTATCCCAATAGATCTGGTTCTAAATTCAATGGCCAAAATTCCTCTGGGATAAGGAAGCCAGTATCACCTAACGAACTTTTACAACTTCAAAAAAATAATAACTCTGAGAAAGACAAACTAAATATAAAGAATAACGCAAAACAAAATTTAAATACGCCTAATCAGAAGGCGAAAGCGCCTAATAGTCGTCCAAATGCTACTCCAAGTTCCAAAAAAGCTCCTCATAGAGCATTTTCAAATAGTTCAAAGAAACCAGGAAAGACAGACTGGGATGATAGCGCAAAACTTGAAGCATTAAGAAGTAAAAATACCCAAAAACAAAGGCAGAAAGTTCATATTATTGGTGAAAATGATGATTCATTAACATCTGAAACCAGTGGATATTCAGGCGAGAAAATTTCAATTTTATCAGCAAGTCTGGCTCGTCCTAAGAAAGAAAAGTCTGAAGAAACTAAATCTCAAAAATCTATCAAACAATTTAAGAAGAAGAAAAAAGAGACCACAAGACAAAGGCAGAAAAGGAGAGCAATGGAATTAAAGGCTGCCAAAGAGGCCAAACAAGTAAGACCTGAAATGATAATAGTTCCCGAAGATAATTTAACTGTTCAAGAATTAGCTGATAAATTAAGCCTTGAAAGTTCTGAAATAATAAAATCTCTTTTCTTCAAAGGCATAACGGCAACTGTTACTCAATCACTTGACTTAGCAACTATCGAAACAGTAGCAGAAGAATTTGGAGTGCCTGTTTTACAAGATGATATCCAAGAAGCTGCTGAGAAAACAGTTAATATGATTGAATCTGATGATATTGATAACCTAATAAGAAGACCACCTGTTATTACAGTGATGGGTCATGTGGATCATGGCAAAACAAGTCTTTTAGATTCCATCAGAGAATCAAGAGTAGCTTCCGGAGAAGCAGGGGGAATCACTCAACACATAGGAGCTTATCAAGTTGAATTTGAACATGAATCTCAAAAGAAAAAATTAACTTTTCTTGATACCCCAGGTCATGAAGCCTTTACTGCAATGAGAGCAAGGGGTACAAAGGTTACAGATATAGCTGTTCTTGTAGTTGCTGCAGATGATGGTTGCAGACCTCAAACGCTAGAAGCTATCAGTCATGCAAGAGCTGCAAAAGTACCAATAGTTGTTGCAATAAATAAAATTGATAAAGAAGGGGCTTCTCCAGACAGAGTAAAGCAGGAACTATCAGAAAAAGATTTAATTGCTGAAGATTGGGGAGGCGATACAGTGATGGTTCCAGTAAGTGCTATCAAAAAACAAAACATTGATAAATTGCTCGAAATGATCTTATTAGTTTCAGAGGTAGAAGATCTACAAGCTAACCCTGAAAGATTTGCAAAAGGTACTGTTATTGAAGCCCACCTAGACAAAGCAAAGGGACCTGTGGCTACTTTGTTAGTACAAAATGGAACCTTGAAATCTGGAGATGTTTTAGCTGCGGGTTCAGTCCTTGGAAAAATTAGAGCAATGGTTGATGAACATGGTAATAGAATCAAAGAAGCAGGTCCATCATTCCCAGTTGAAGCGCTAGGATTCAGTGAAGTACCTACAGCAGGGGATGAATTCGAAGTCTACCCTGATGAGAAAACTGGTAGAGCCATTGTCGGAGAAAGGGCAACAGATGCTAGAGCCACAAAATTAGCTCAGCAAATGGCCTCAAGAAGAGTTAGCTTATCATCCTTATCAACTCAAGCAAATGATGGAGAACTTAAGGAGTTAAACTTAATTCTCAAGGCTGATGTTCAAGGTAGTGTTGAAGCGATATTAGGATCACTAGAACAATTACCAAAAAATGAAGTTCAAGTCAGAGTCCTACTTTCTGCTCCGGGAGAAATAACAGAGACAGATATTGATCTCGCTGCTGCATCTGGGTCAGTAATTATTGGATTTAATACCTCATTGGCTTCTGGCGCGAAGAGAGCAGCTGATGCTAATGACGTTGACATAAGAGAATATGAAGTGATTTATAAACTCTTAGAAGATATTCAGTTGGCCATGGAAGGACTACTTGAACCCGATCTTGTCGAAGAATCATTAGGGCAAGCTGAGGTTAGAGCAACTTTCGCAGTCGGTAAAGGAGCTATTGCGGGCTGTTATATACAAACTGGTAAATTACAAAGGAATTGTTCTCTGAGAGTTATTAGATCAGAGAAAGTAATTTTTGAGGGTAATTTAGACTCTCTAAAAAGAGCTAAAGATGATGTAAAAGAAGTAAATACAGGATTTGAATGTGGAGTTGGCTGCGATAAATTCTCTTCATGGGTTGAAGGAGATGTAATCGAAGCATTCAAGTTTGTCACCAAAAAAAGGACCTTATCACAATAATTAAACCTTAGTTTATTAATCTTTATTTCTGTCAAAGATTAATAAAGTAGGAAATATTACACAAGCACCCAACTGTATGAGAAGGTTATTTAGCTGTAATTCAGTTCCATTCGCAATTCTGGAAAGCATTATTAGAAGTCCCAAAAATGCAGAGCCGCTAAAAGCTATCCACAATATTCTTCTCAATCCCTTGAAAGGAGCTTGGGATTCCTTTAATAATTTCTTTTTCAATTCAGGATCTATTTTTGACATAAATTCTTTCAATTATAAAATTAAGTCTATATGAAAAATTCAATATTTAATTCGGCCGGTGTAGCTCAGTGGTAGAGCAACTGTCTCGTAAACAGTAGGTCATTGGTTCAATTCCAATTATCGGCACTTTCATAGCTAATTAAAATGGTTAATAAAATTTTAAAATTCAGATATCTCTTTAAATTATTTGTTTTTATTCCTCTTATATTTTATTTTGGCAAAAGAAGTTATATTGCGTTTGATGAAGGTTTTTATGCACTACAAGCCAGATGGATATTAGAAAAAGGTAACTGGACTATTCCACTATGGTGGGATGAATATGTTTTAGATAGAACAATAGGATTACAGTTTTTAATTGCAAAGTCACAAGACTTATTTGGAAGAAATATTTTTTCCGCATATCTACCAACAACAGTCGCATCAATATTGATGCTATTTACAACTTATAAATTACATGAAGAATTATTTAATAAAAAAAATGCAATTATATCTCCACTAATCCTTGCGACTACATATATATGGTTTGACTACTCACACTTAGCCACTCAAGATATTATTTATTCATGTTTAGTAACTGTTGGAGTATTAGCTTTAGTCAAAATAAAAAGTAAAAATAACAAATTCTATATTCTACTTTTTGGAATTTGGATTGGTTTAGCTTTTATGATGAAAACTTTTTTAGTTTTTGTACCCTTATTATCACTCATACCATATATTTTTTTTAAAAAAAATTTTTTATTCATCAAATTCTTTTGGTTAGGTCTACTCATTGGATTTATTCCTTTTTTAGTCTGGACGTTTTCTATCAACCCTTATTTAGATAAAAATATTATTTTTCACTTAGTTGAAAAGTTTAACTTTCTATCAAATAAAAATACTTTTACAAATCCTTTCTATTATTATTTGTGGAATTTACCTGTAACATTTCTGCCATGGAGTTTTTTTGCAATTATTGGCACAACATACAATATTTCTCA
>CACGHD010000007.1 GCA_902572825.1 uncultured Prochlorococcus sp.
TTATGGATTAGAGGAAGTTTATTTATGGCCAGTTAATGCTGAGAGTCAAATTACTCCCAAAAGAATGACAAGAACAATCTCACTAATCAAAGAAAAAAATATCCCATCTGTATTTTGCGAAAGTACTGTAAGTAACGAATCTCAAATGGTTGTTGCAAAAGAAACTGGAGCTAATTTTGGAGGAAATCTTTTTGTTGATTCATTATCCGATGATAGAGGGCCTGCCAGTACATATATAAAAATGCTTGAGCACAATTTGGATTTAATTAAAAAAGGACTTTTTTGAATTATGGAATCAATTAATTATCAAAACTTTAGGATTGATGCAGAGAATATTTGCGTAGATTACAACGGAAAGGTGGCTTTGTATGATGCAAATTTAAGATTGAAACCTGGCCAGATTTGTGGGTTAGTAGGGATGAACGGTGCTGGTAAAACAACTTTTTTTAATGCTTTAACTGGCTTTGTAAATATTTCAAAGGGAAAAATTAGAATAAATGGAGAGTCTGTAAGATCTGCTCAAAAAGATCAGACAATTGCTTATGTTCCTCAAAATGAAGGAATTGATAGTCAATTTCCAATAAGTGTTTGGGATGTAGTGATGATGGGAAGATATGGTTCGATGAATATTTTTAGGTGTCCTAGAGAGTCTGATGTTCAGGCGGTTAAAGATGCTATTGAGAGAGTTGATCTTACTGATCATTTATCTACACCTATTGGAAACTTATCTGGAGGTCAGAGAAAACGAACTTTTTTAGCTAGAGCAATTGCACAAAGAGCATCAATACTTCTTCTTGATGAGCCTTTTTCAGGTGTTGATATAAGAACTGAAAAACTTATCTCGGAATTATTTATTCAATTTAAAAATGAGGGGAAAACCATATTATTATCAACGCACGATATGATTCATGTCCGTGAATTTTGTGATTTGGTTCTTTTAATAAATAAAACTGTTGTAGCTTATGGTGAAACCTCTGAAGTGTTTACCCCTGAAAATATTACAACCACTTTTGGAGGGATCTCACCTGATTTCTTGTTTGGACCTGAATCCTAAATTCTAATTTATATGGAGCTCTGTTCTTTTTTAACTTTAGATTCATTCATCACAGATCCTTTAACTCATGACTTTATGAGAAAAGCACTTCTTATGAGTTCATTAGTTGCAGCTGTTTGTGGTTTTCTATCAAGTTATTTGACTCTTAAAGGATGGGCTTTAATGGGAGATGCAGTTTCACATTCGGTAATGCCTGGTGTTGTGGTTGCTTATGCATTAGGTCTTCCTTTCTCATTAGGGGCATTTATTTTCGGAGTTGGTTCTGTAGCCTTGATAGGGTTTATTAAGCAGAAATCTAGAGTTAAGGAAGATACTGTTATTGGGTTGGTATTTACTGGATTTTTCGCTCTTGGAATAGTATTGGTTTCCAAGATTAAAAGTAATATTGATCTGCACTCTATTCTTTTTGGTAGTCCATTAGGAATATCACTTTCAGATGTAAAACAAACTATATTCATTTCTTTATTGGTAGTAATCCTTTTATCAATTTTCAGAAAAGATTTAATGCTTTATTGTTTTGATCCTAGGCATGCAAAAACAGTTGGGATTAATGTATTTTTTCTTCATTATTTACTCCTAACATGCTTATCTTTGGCAGCTGTTGTGGGGTTGCAGTCTGTTGGAATTATTTTGGTAGTTGCAATGTTGATTACACCTGGGGCTACAGCATATTTACTAACGGATAAGTTTGATAATATGACAGTAATTTCAGTATTAAGTGCAATCATCTCAAGCCTTATAGGAATCTATGTTAGTTTTTGGTTTGATCTTGAAACAGGAGGATCAATTGTCTTAGCACAAACTTTTATATTTTTATTTGCTTTTTTATTCGCTCCAAGATACGGAATTTTTAAGTTAAAGAAATTATTTGCTGGGTATAAATGATTGTGGTGGATGAAACTTTAAAAAAAAAGTGGAATTGGTGGCCATTATTCCCCTTATATCCTTATGGAAATAAGAAAACAATTTTAAAAGAATTAATTCCTGATCAAATATGGTCCTTGGAACAAATACAGGGACTTTATTATGTTGCGGTTCCAATAAGAATGACGGTAATAAAGGTTGATAATGGATTGATGCTAATAAATCCACTGCCTCCGACAAAAGAATTAATAAATGAGTTAGAAAAATTAATTTCTATTCATGGCAAAGTAAAAACAATAATTCTACCGAGTGCCTCTGGACTAGAACATAAAATCGGACTGCCATCTCTTTCAAGAACTTTTAAAGATGCAGAAATTTGGCTTTGTCCTGGACAATGGAGTTTTCCCATAAATCTACCACTAGATTTCTTAGGAATTCCATCAAAAAGATCAAGAATACTCTTTGAGGAAGGTACTCCACATACAAACGACTTTAAATGGTCTTCATTAGGCCCTCTGAATTTAGGACTTGGAAGATATCAGGAGATAAGCTGTTTCCATTATCCTACGAAAACACTTCATGTGACAGACGCAATAGTTGGAATAGACTCAACTCCCCCTGAGATATTTGATTTTGATCCAACTCCACTTCTTTTTCATTCTAGAGAGAGAGGAGATGAACCTTTGATTGACTCCATCGAACATAGAAAAAAAGGATGGAAAAGGTTAGTCTTGTTTTCATCTTTTTTAAAACCAGGTAAATTAAATATTCCACCTTTAAAAAAAATATTTAAGTATTCATTCAAAAAAGATCTGAGGAATTGGAGATCTCATTTCGGTATTTATCCCTTTTTATGGGAAGAAGATTGGGAATCTTCTCTTGTTGAAATAATGGGTAAAGATACCCCTAAGATTCAAATTGCACCAGTTTTACAGAAATTAATTTTTCCGCGTTCAAAAGAAGTTTTACTCAAATGGTTAGAAAATATCAAGTGTTTTGAAGATATGGAATATTTAATTCCAGCTCATTTTACGGCCCCAATAAAATTTACAATAGAAGATTGTCAAAAACTAATTAATGAAATAAATTCCCAAAAGTGGGACAAACTTCCAGAGGATAATAAATTTTTGATGGGTTTATATAAAAAGTTGTTTGAACTAGGAATAATTCCTGAAGAAGTAAATCTTTAAAACAATTATTCTTCAATAGACATGTTCTCATCATTTTTAAGAGTTTGTTCCAGCTCTTTTCTTTGCTCCATTTGTCTTAAGAAATATCCTGTCATCATTGCAGAAGATAATAAATTAGCAATATTGTCTTTTGAAGATGTTATTTTTACATCAAATTGATCTGAAGGAAGCATTCCAAGAAGACCTTGAACATTATGTCTAATAATTTCTTGAATATCTTCACTAGCTGATTTTGCTACTCTTTGCAAAACTTCTGGAGATTGTTTTTGTAAATATTGGATTAAATCATTCTCATCGTTTGGATCATTATTTTCAGTAGCGAGAAATTCTGGATTAAACATTTCTACAACTTCAAGATATAAAAACCCTACAACATCACGTACCCATTAATCTAAATTATTAAGGGCAGGGAACCGAATAGGTCCAATTTTATTAAACGGCCAATATCTAAAAATAGCTTTACCAATAACCTTGTCATAGGGTAAAAATCCCCAAATATGTGAGTCCATACTGTTATTTCTATTATCTCCCATCACCCATAATGACTCTTCTGGGACAATAAAAGGCCCTGTAGAATAATTAATATTTTTGTCAAAAACGTAATTTTTTTGAGCGATATCATTTAAGTAAAGTTTACCTTCTCTTACTTCTACTTTGTCTCCAGGTATTCCAATTACTCTTTTTATTAGTGCAGTATCTGCTTCATAACCAGCATTAATTAATTGTTCCGGAACGTTAAAAACAACTATTTTATTTTTTAATTTTGAAAGATTTGATTTGGAAGTGATTTTGGGGGTTAACTTCTCAACAAGAATTTTATCTTGTATTTGAAGAGTTGGAAGCATTGAACCGGATGGGATCCATCTTGGCTCTATAACCTGCCATCGTATAATTAAAGCTATAGATATCCAGATTAAAAGATTTTTTAAATCCTTTAGTATTGAATTTCTTTTTTCTTGAGTTGTAGACATGTTTTATTTAATTCAGTTATAAGGAAAATCTCAAAGCATTTATATAAATTATGACATCATCTATTGAATGCAAAAATTTTCTTAGAAGTTTACAACTTTTGAATCTCTTAATAAAAATAGGAGTTCAAAATTTAATACTATGTCCAGGTAGTAGATCAGCACCCCTAGCGATAGCTGCTGGAGAATTAAATAAATTAGGACTGGTAAATATTTTTAATTCAATAGATGAGAGATCTGCAGGATTCCACTCTCTTGGGATTTCTGCTGCATCAGGTAATCCTTCTTTAGTTATTACCACTTCTGGAACTGCCGTAAGTAACTTATTGCCAGCAGCAGTTGAGGCAGACCGATCTTGTAAAGGTATTATATTTCTTACTGCTGATAGACCCTTAGGATTAAAAGATTGTGGCGCTAATCAAACAGTAAATCAAGAAGATTTTTTGACTTCAGTCTGCAGAAGGGTTTTAAGTACAAATCTTAATGGACTTCATGAAACAGAAGAAAACGAAATCCTGAATTTAGTTCGAATTACTGAGAAGCAAATATCAACTTTCCCTGGGCCTATTCATTTAAATATTCCTATTGATAAGCCTTTAGGTATTTCACCTTTAAATAAAAAAAATGTTTTAGAGGTTTTTGAAAGAATTTATTTAAAGAAAAAATATATATTTCAGGAAGTTGAAATAAAATCTGATAAAAATAAATTCTTAGAAATTTTAAAAAGTTTAAATTTAGATGAATCCGGCATTATTTTGGTAGGTCCCTATCAAGGTTCCATAAATGATTTAATTTCTTTCAATAAATCTTTAGAAAGATTGCAAGAAATTACTGGTTGGCCAGTATTTGCTGATCCTGTTTCAGGAGTTAATTCTGATTTAAGAGGATTAGTTGTGAATTGGGAATTAGTCTTAAGAAAAAATAAAAACTCAATAAATTGTCATCAACTTTTGAGGCTTGGCCCCATGTCATCTTCAATTGATTTGGAGAAATTTTTAACAACTTTCGAAGGTATACAAATTCTTATAAAAGAAAAAAACTATAGAAAATTGGACCCAATAAAAAAATCATTTGAATATGATTTCGGGCTTTCAAATTTTACTACTCTATTACTAGAAGAATTATCAATTAACGAAAAAAATAAAAAGTCTCTTACTCCAATGGCTTTAGATCTAATAGAGGAAGGCGAGCAGATTAGAGGGGTTTTAAAAGAGAAAATTACTCAAGATAATCAAATTACTGAGTATATGCTTGCAAACCTTGTCCCAAAACTTTGGCCAGCTGAAAATCCTATAATGCTCTCCGCAAGTAGCCCAATTAGAGATTGGCTCACATTTTCTGAGAATGGGACTTTAACAAGAAATTGTTTCAGCTTTAGGGGCGCTTCGGGCATAGACGGTACTTTATCTCTTGCATTAGGTATTTCTAGAATTAAAAATCCTCTACTTCTTGTAACTGGAGATTTGGCTTTTATTCATGATATAAACGGTTGGCTGATTGAAAATTCAATCGACATGAATTTAACAATTCTTTTAATAAATAATAATGGCGGAAATATATTTAATCGTATTTATAAAAAAAATTTAAAAGAAGATGATTTAAAAAAACTGTTTCTTATGCCAAAAGAAATAAACTGGCCAAAACTCGCAGAGGGCTATCAGGTAAACTTTAAAAGTGTGGCAAATTTTAAAAAATTACGAGAGGCCTTCGATTGGAGCATTTCTATCCAGAAATCTGTAATAATTAAAGTTGATGTTGATTCAGAAAATGAAATTTGTGAAAAAAATGCCCTTTTAGAAAAAATAATCGGCAGTTAAATTTATCATTTTCTATTTTTGAATAATTAGATTTCATGAAAGTATTACCTGGTAAAACAACTTTAAATTGGTCAGAGTGCAAATCTTATGAGGATATATTGTTTCACAAATCAGATGAGGGAATTGCGAGAATTGCAATTAATCGGCCTGAAAAAAGAAATGCATTTAGGCCACAAACTGTGGATGAACTCATTGACGCATTTGATATCGTAAGAAATGATGAAACTATTGGCGTAGTTCTCTTTACAGGTGCGGGACCTGACAAGAAAGGCATTTATTCTTTTTGCTCTGGAGGTGATCAGAGTGTAAGGGGTAAAAATGGGTATAAAAATGATGAAGGGAGGCAGAGATTAAATGTACTTGAACTTCAAAGATTAATAAGAAGTTTACCTAAAGTGGTTATTGCCTTAGTCCCCGGTTTTGCAATTGGAGGAGGACAGGTACTTCATTTAATTTGTGATCTCAGTATCGCCTCTGAAAATGCAATATTTGGTCAAACAGGCCCAAGAGTTGGAAGTTTTGATGCCGGTTTTGGATCTAGTTATTTAGCAAGGCTTGTTGGTCAAAGAAAAGCAAAAGAAATTTGGTTTTTATGTAGAAAATATAATTCCAAGGAAGCTCTTGAGATGGGCTTGATAAATGCAATTACAAAGATTGAAGAATTAGAAGCTGAGGGTGTAATCTGGGCAAGAGAGATTTTACGAAATAGTCCAACTGCTATTCGTATTCTTAAAGCTTCATTCAATGCGGAGAATGATGGGATTGCGGGTATTCAGGAATTATCTGGATATGCAACTCAATTATTCTATTCGACTGAAGAAGCCCAAGAAGGTAGAGATGCCTTTCTTGAAAAGCGTCCACCAGACTTCTCTGAATATAAGTGGACACCCTAGTTTATTTTTCAAAAGAACTTTTTTAAATAATTATCAATGAGAATTCTTCTTGCCGCTGCTGAATGTGCTCCAATGATCAAAGTTGGAGGTATGGGAGATGTGGTTGGTTCGTTGCCTCCATCTTTGATAAAACTTGGTCACGATGTAAGGGTAATAATTCCAGGATATGGAAAATTATGGAGTCTTTTAGAGGTGTCGAATGAACCAGTCTTTAGAGCAAATACAATGGGCACTGATTTTGCCGTATATAAAGCAAAACATCCCATTCATAATTATGTGATTTACCTAGTGGGTCATCCAACATTTGACTCTGACCAAATATACGGAGGTGAAAATGAGGATTGGCGCTTTACATTTTTTGCTAGTGCCACTGCAGAATTTGCCTGGAATTGTTGGAAACCTCAAGTTCTCCATTGCCATGATTGGCACACTGGAATGATTCCTGTATGGATGCATCAGGACCCCGAAATTAGTACTGTCTTCACAATTCATAATTTAAAATACCAAGGCCCTTGGAGGTGGAAACTTGAAAAAATGACTTGGTGTCCTTGGTATATGCATGGAGACCATACAATGGCTGCGGCAATGTTATACGCAGATAGGGTCAATGCTGTTTCTCCGACTTATGCAGATGAGATTAAAACCCATGAATACGGGGAAAGCCTCGAAGGATTACTTAATTACATTTCAGGTAAATTAAGGGGGATTCTTAATGGCATAGATCTTGATGAATGGAATCCAGCCAAAGATCCAGTGTTACCTGCAAAATTCAGTATTAAGAATTTAGAAAATAGGATAGAAAATAAAAAAATTCTGCAGAGAGAAATGGGTCTCGAAGTTAATTCTAAAAAATATCTTTTAGGTATGGTCAGTAGGCTAGTTGATCAGAAAGGTGTTGACTTGCTTTTACAAGTTTCAAGAAGATTATTAGCCTATACAGATTCTCAAATTGCTGTTTTAGGTACTGGAGATAGATATTTAGAGTCTGGATTATGGCAACTGGCATTAGATTACCCAGGAAGATTCTCAGTATTTCTTACCTATGATGATTCTTTATCAAGGCTTATCTATGGTGGCTCAGATGCATTCTTAATGCCAAGTAGATTTGAACCTTGTGGTATTAGTCAACTCCTAGCTATGAGATATGGCTCTATTCCAATAGTAAGGCGAGTTGGAGGTTTAGTTGATACAGTTTTACCTCATGACCCAGAAAATAATAATGGTACGGGATTTTGCTTTGATCGCTTTGAACCTATAGATTTCTATACTTCTTTAGTAAGGTCATGGGAAGCTTTTAGGCATAAAGATAGTTGGGAATTACTGCAAAAAAGAGCCATGAGCCAGGAGTTTAGTTGGCAAAGATCTGCTCTTGAATACGAGATTATGTATAAAGATGTTTGCGGAATAAAAGAACCATCGCCAGATGTTGCTGAAGTTGAAAAGTTTTCTTACGGACAATCAGCTGATCCATCTTTAAAAAAAAGTATGACTTAATTTTTTGATGGAATTCTCTTTATCAGAATTAAACGATGTTTTGGGGGATATTAGAAATCTGAGCGAGGGGAAAAAAGATTTTTTAAAATTTAAGAATATAAGTATTGATAGTAGAACTTTATTAAAAAATGATCTTTTTATAGCTATCAAAGGTAAAAATTTCGACGGACATAGTTTTCTTCCAGAGGTTTTAAATAAAGGAGTTAAATCTGTTGTAATTAAAAAAGGGATGCAGAAATTACTTCCAAGTAATTTTCCTTATTGGGTTGTAAATGACACAACAGAGGCATTTCAAAAATTAGCATTGCTAAAAAGAAAAAAATTAAATATCCCTATTGTTGCAATAACTGGCTCAGTGGGTAAAACCACAACAAAAGAAATGATTGGTGGAGTTTTAAATAAACTTGGAAGAATTAAATTATCTCATGCAAATTTCAATAATGAGATTGGAGTTGCTCTTACTATTCTTGCGACAGATATAGAAGATAAAGTTTTAGTTCTTGAGATGGGGATGAGAGGTCTTGGACAGATCGAGAATTTATCTAAATATAGTGAACCGGATATTGCAGTTATTACCAACATTGGCACAGCTCATATTGGATTGTTAGGCTCCAAAAAAAATATTACTCATGCAAAGTGTGAAATTAGTAAGTTCTTAAATCCAGAAGGAGTTGTAATAATTCCAGCAAATGATCCATTCCTTGAAAAAACTTTGAAAGAATTTTGGAAAGGTAGAGTGATAAAAGTAAAACTATTAAATATAGAAAATCAAAAGGAGAGTTCTAAGAAAGATGATAATTTGCGAGGATTTTATAATCCTTTGAATAAAACAATTTTAATTGAAGAAAATACCTTTGAAATTTCATTTGAGGGATTTCATAATGCTTCTAATTTCTTATTTGCTTATGCAGTTTCTAAAGAGCTAGGCATTGATTTTGAAAGTTTCAATAAATTTGATTTTGTAAGTCTAGGTGGAAGAAATAAAATTCTTAAATCAGTAAAAACAACAATATATGATGAATCATATAATGCTTCGCCAGAGTCAGTAAAAGCATGTATTAAAACCCTGCTTGAAAAACCGAGAAATAAATTTTTCATATTTGGAAGTATGCAAGAATTGGGTAAAGATTCTGAAAAATATCACATAGAAATATTCAACTTAATAAATAATTCAGACATAGAAAAGTGTTTATTTATTTGCGATAAAGAGAATGAAAAAATTTACACCAATTATCTAAAAGATAAGAATAAATTCTTAGTTTTAAATAATATTAAAGATGTACCTCAAGAAATAAACAAATCTACAAAAAAAGGTGATTCTATTCTTATAAAAGGGAGCAGATGTTGGCAACTTGAAAAAATTATTGAATTAATTAACTAGATTAGGATTTCTTTTTTTTCCAATTCTCTATATTTACCTGCTTAGTTCTTGAGATCGCTAGTGAATTATCTTTAGAGTCTTTTGTGATCACTGAACCAGCACCCGTTGTTACTGATTCCCCTAGATTTATTGGCGCTACAAAAACTGTGTTTGCCCCAATACTAGAATTTTTACCAATTTTTGTTTGATATTTTTTCTGTCCATCAAAATTTGCAGTAATAGTGCCTGCTCCAATATTTGTAGATCTTCCAATAATAGAATCACCAATATAACTTAGATGGTTTACTTTAGATTCTTCCTCTAGTTGACTATTTTTGATCTCAACAAAATTACCTATTTTGCTATGGGAAGATATTTTGGAATTTGGTCTTATATGACTATAAGGGCCAATTTTGATATGATCCATTATCTGAGAATCATAAACAGTAGAGTTTGAAATTTCACATTGTAATCCCACATTAGAATTCTCAATAAAAGTATTTGGACCGATAATGCAATGACTATTTATTTTCGTATTTCCTCTTATATGCGTATTAGCCTCTATGATTACATCCTTTCCAATTTCAGCTTCTTCACTAATTGAACAACTTGCTTTATTTATAAAAGTTACACCATTAAGCATATGTTTTTCTTTAATTGAATTCTGAATACATTCCTCGCACTCAGATAGTTGAATTCTGTTATTAATTCCTTGAAGCTCTCCATTATCATCTACCTCGAGACTTAAGGAATTTTTTAGCAAAGATATTGTATCTGTTAAGTAAATCTCTTTTTGATTATTATTGCTTTGCAAGGTATTAATTATTTCTGACAAGTTACCCCAGTTAAAGCAGTAAATTCCTGCATTTATTAATGGATTCTCTCTTTCTAGATCATTGCAATCTTTTTCTTCAACAATTCTCTCTATAAAGTCCCCCTTCAAAAAAACTCTGCCATATCCATAAGGATTTGTTTTCTTTGTGGTAATTAAAGAAACATCAGCATTTTTTGAATCGTGTAGATACAAAAGTCTTTTTAGAGTACTAGGCCTAATGAGTGGCACATCGCCGTTAAGTACCAAAAGTTTTCCTTCATGTCTTTTTACTTCTTTACAAAGTACCTGGATAGCATGACCGGTTCCTGATTGAGGTTCTTGAACAACAACATGGATTTTTTTATCGTTTGGTATTGACTTTTGTACTTGTTTTGATTTGTGTCCAGTAATTACGAAAATTTTATCGGGCTTTAATTCGACACATGAATCAATTACTCTTTGTAGAAGACTTTTGCCAGAAATTTTATGTAAAACTTTTGGCAATGAGCTTTCCATCCTAGTGCCCTTGCCTGCCGCTAATATCGCAACACTTAACATGTTTATTTGAAATCCTAATTTAAATCTAACTCTTTACGGATAACTTCGTCATTCCCCACTTCTCTCTCCATTTATTTGTAGATAATAAATTTGACAATAATTGCTCATTTAATCTTCTACTGATAATATCATCTTTACTTGAGTTCAAATCTCGATCTCTATATGGAATACTAGCTTTAGTTAAGAGATGTTCTTCTTCCATTAAAGATAACTTTTCAAAATTAAAATTAGGTTTCAATTTATTTTTATCAAATTTTGATATTGCGACAGTTCCTTGACTCCAAAAAGTTCTGTTTTTAAAACTTGGCTTAATAGTAAAAATTTCTAATCCAAGATTTCTCAAGGTTTTTCTTACTGCAGCTGATGAAGAATAAGTTATTAAAAAACCCTGAGGATTAAGATTTTCTGTGACTTTGGATAAAAATTCAATCGTCCATACTTGTGGGCATTTTTGAGGAGAAAAACCATCTAAATAAATTAGATCGAATTTAATAGAGGAAGGAATAATTTTGATTTTTTCTCTAGCATCACCCCACAAAATATTGCATTTAAAAAATTGATCCTCAAAGTAATCATTTCGATAAAGTGATTCAAATATTTTTTTGACTTTTGGATCCCATAATTTAAGGAAAGATTCATTTTTAAGCGAATATTCAAGAGGCTTTTTATCAATCTCTAATGCATACAAATTTAAATTTGATTTTTGTTTAATTAATTCATTTAATAAAGAAGCTGAATTGTATCCCAAACCAAAACATATATCCAAAACATTGAGAGATTTGCCCTTAAATCTTTGCAAATTAGAAGTAGCTGTAAACTTTGACGTTGTTTCCTCCAATGCGCCCAATAAACTATGGAAGTTCTCTTGAAAAAATAAACTTCTTAATGAGTAACTACCATCTTTAGTTAAAACTTCTATTAATTCAGACAAAAACTTTTTAGGCTAGTTAGTTAGTTTGGTAAGCTCTTCCCAAAAAGTGGGATACGAGACGCTAGCTGCATCTGCTCTCATGATTTTTGAGGTACCTTTGGCAAGAAGTGAAGCGATAGCAAGACTCATTGCTACTCGATGATCTGTCTCACTGTCTACCTCCGCAGAATGAAATTTTGATTGCCCATTAATAATTAACCCATCCTCTTTTTCTGTTATTTCAGCACCGAATTTTTGTAACTGTTGTGCCATGACTTTTAATCTATCTGTCTCCTTAACTCTTAATTCTTGTGCATCCTTAATTTCAGAAACTCCATTACAAAAACAGGCAGCCACAGTAAGGATAGGAATTTCATCTATGAGTTTTGGGAGAATATCTCCTTCAATAGTGAATGATCTTAAATTATTTGATGTCTTTACTTTTATAGATCCAATAGGTTCACCAGCAATAGTCGATTTATCTAAAATCTCATAATTGCAACCCATTGAGTCCATTACATTTAAAATCCCTGTCCTAGTGGGATTTAATCCAACATTCTGAATTAAAATCTCTGAATTTGGAACAATAGATGCAGCAATCATCCAAAAAGAAGCGGAGCTTATATCTCCAGGAATCAATATTTTCTGGCCTATTAAGTTACCCCCTGAATTGATAACTACATTTCTTCCAAATTCTCCTCTGATACTAATGTCTGCTCCAAATGCTTTTAACATTCTTTCAGTATGATCTCTTGAAGATGCTGGTTCAATAACAGAAGTGGTTCCAGAAGCTTTTAGGCCTGCCAATAAGATTGCGGATTTTACTTGAGCACTCGCTACAGGGGTTCCCATAACGCATCCTTTTAGTTTATTCCCATTAATTGAGATTGGAGCTTTGTTTCCTTTTTCTCTACCAAAAATTTTGCCACCCATCAACGACAATGGTTTGCCTACTCTCGCCATTGGTCTTTCATTAAGAGAAATGTCACCTGTTAAGATAAAATTCTTACCTTCTTGACCGGCAAGTAATCCCATTAATAATCTCATGGTGGTTCCCGAATTCCCACAATTGAGAATCTCTTTGGGCTCTTTTAATCCATCAAGACCCAATCCCGAAATTGTAAAAGGCTCATCCTTTTTTATTTCTGGTATATTTGCACCTAATTTTCTTAGACAATCAGCAGTTGAAAGGGGATCTTCAGAATGTAAAAACCCCTCAATAGTCGTCTCACCCTTAGCAATACTTCCTATTATTAGAGCTCTATGAGAAATAGATTTATCTCCAGGTACTTTTACTTTTCCTTTTAAATTAACTCCACCTTTTATTGTGCGGATATTATTCATTTTCAATTTAATTACTTGATAAAATTTCTGTAAAAACAAATTAGTTTTATATTATCAATAAGTTTGTTTTTTAAAAAAAAATAATCAAATTAAGTAACTGTTTTCTATAATAAAATCAGAAAAAGGATTTGACTATTAATCTTACTTATTATCACGTTGCAAAGGATGTTCCCGAAAATAGTCCTGACATTGCAGTGGTCATTGATGTTTTAAGAGCTACAACCACAATTTCTTGGGCTTTAAAAAATGGAGCTGATTCAATTCAAGTTTTTGCAGATTTAGATTTATTAAAAGAATCTGCAATTAAGTGGCAAGCTGAAAAAAGACTAATGCTTGGAGAGAGAGGCGGAAAGAAGATTGAGGGCTTTGATCTGGGAAATTCTCCTTTATCAGTTACACATAAAGTCGTTAATGGTAAAAGACTATTTATGAGTACGACTAATGGGACTAAATCATTGCAAAAAGTTCAAAATGCTAATCATTTATTTGCTATGGGTCTCCCAAACAGAAAAGCAGTTGCCGAAAAAATCATTTCATTAAAAAGTGAAAATGTTTTAATACTTGGTAGTGGTTGGGAAGGTTCTTATTCACTCGAGGATTCTTTAGCTGCGGGTGCTTTGGCTTCATACCTAAAACAGAACTGTGATTTCGAAATTAATATTATTAATGACGAATTACAATCTGCCTTGGCACTCTGGGATATCTGGAAAAATGATATTTTGAAATGTTTAAAAACAGCAACCCATGGCAAAAGATTGACAAGTCTTGGAGATTATGAGGATGATTTTAAATGTTGCTCTGAACTTGATTGCTTAGATATTGTTCCAGCTCAAGTTGAAAGAGGTGTGATTCGTGCCTCATGATTTACGAATTGGTTCATTAGGAGTAAAGTCTTGACTGATTTTTTGGTAGCTGCATTGCAAATTACGAGTACTTCAAATGTTGAAGAAAATTTTGCTGAAGCAGAAGAACAGATTGAATTAGCTGCTAGAAGAGGTGCTGAGTTAATAGGATTGCCTGAGAATTTCGCTTTTTTAGGAGGAGATGATGAAAAACTTAGATTAGCTTCTGAATTGTCAGAGAAATGTACAAATTTTCTAAAAACTATGTCACAAAGATATCAAGTATTTCTTTTGGGAGGAGGGTATCCTGTCCCTGCTGGTGATGATAGTCATACTTTTAATAGGTCAGCCTTATTTGGGAAAGATGGACAGATTTTGGCGAAATACGACAAGATTCATTTGTTTGATGTTGATTTGCCAGATGGAAATTTATACAAGGAATCATCCACTATTTTATCTGGAGCAGAGTATCCACCTGTTGTAGATGTCCCAGGTTTATGCAAAATAGGATTATCCATTTGTTACGACGTTAGATTTCCTGAACTCTATAGATATTTGTCTTACAATGGTGCTGAGCTAATTATGATTCCCGCAGCTTTTACAGCATTCACTGGAAAAGATCATTGGCAAATCCTATTACAAGCAAGAGCAATTGAGAATACATCATATGTAGTCGCTCCAGCTCAAACCGGTATTCATTATGGAAGAAGGCAAAGTCATGGCCATGCAATGGTAATTGACCCTTGGGGTACAGTTTTATCTGATGCGGGAAAAACTCAGGGAGCTGCAATAGCTCCTGCTGATAAAGAAAGAGTGAAGAAAATTAGGCAGCAGATGCCAAGCCTTAAACATAGAAAAAACAAATTGTTTTCAAACTAATGATAAAGTTTTTAGATAATAAACTTTTTCGTTATTTATCCGTTTTCTTATTTTTAAATTCTTCAATCCTTCCAGTTAAATCTTCAAGTGCTCTTGCGGCATGGGCTATAAACACCAATGGGGTTTTAGAATTAAGAACTAAATCAAATACAAATTTAAAAGCATACTTTCAGAAGGCTAACCAAATATCGGGAGATAGATTCTGGGTAGATTTTCCAGGAGAATTAATAAATCCCAGAACAATAAAAGGAAATGGCCCAATAAAAGAAATTAGATTAGGTAAACCAGATAAAGGTAAAACAAGACTAGTAATTGAATTTAAGGAAGAAACTTATTTGAAACCTTTGACTTGGCAAATGGTTGGCTTAGATCAAAATAGATGGAGAATTAAACTATTTAATTCAAAATATTCATTTAAAAAGATTGGTGAAGGTTTAGTTGAAAAGAAAAGAGGAAATATCAAAGCAAATCAAAATGTAATTCATAAGAAGAAAAACAATTATGGTTACTTTAAACTACCAGAGGTAAAACGAAACAAGTTTGAGGTTGTAATCGATCCAGGGCATGGTGGACCTGATCCAGGAGCGATAGGTATAGGTGGTATTAGAGAAACAGATATTGTCCTAGAGGTTTCAAAAATAGTTAAAAATTTACTTTCTGAAAAAGGTGTCAAAGTAAGGTTGACTAGAACAAATGAAGTTGATTTGGATTTACCTCCAAGAGTTTCCATTGCTAATAAGACGGATGCAGATATTTTTGTAAGTATTCATGCAAATGCCTCAAGAGGTAAAAGAAAAGACATAAATGGATTGGAAACCTTTTATTACAGAGGATGGAGAGGAAGATTACTCGCGAAAAGAATTCAAAAACAAATTTTAAGAGTTTCCCCTGGGAGTCCTGATCGAGGAGTTAAACAAGGCCGATTTTATGTAATTAAAAATACTAGGATGCCAGCAGTCCTAGTAGAAATTGGATTTTTAACGGGAAGATTAGATGCAAGAAGATTAGAGAAAATAACCCATCGAAAAAGATTAGCCTATGCAATTGCAAAAGGCATCCTTGAATATCTAGATAAAGTAGGGTGAAACTTAAAATAGGTATATTTGATAGCGGAATAGGTGGTTTTACTATCCTTAATTCTTTACTAAAAACTCGTAAAGATGTAGAAGTCTTTTATTTGGCGGATACAAAAAGAATACCTTTTGGGAATAAAAATTCTAAAGAGATTAGATTAATTGCAAATGAGATTTGTACTTTTTTTGTTGATAAGAATTTAGATGCACTTTTAGTTGCTTGTAACACTACAAATGCGTGTGCGCTTGATATTATAGAAGATAAGCTAAAGGTCCCTTGTTTTGATCTTATAAACTCAGTATCGGAAATAGTTGATAAAAAAATAATTGGTGTTCTGGCAACACAAACAACTGTTCGATCATCGTATTACAAGAAAGCTATAAATGCTAAAAAAAAGAATACAATAATATTTCAGCAAGAATGTCCAGAATTTGTATCAGAAATTGAAAAAGAAAAATTAAATCTTGATAAGTTAAATAATCTATCAGATTTATACTTAAGACCACTAATTAACAAAAATATTGAAGAATTAATACTTGGATGTAGTCACTATCCTTTAATTTATGACTTTTTTAAAAAAAAGTTAGATTCAAATATAAAAATTATTGATCCTTCGGTAGCATTAATAAAGAAATTTAATGAATCTTTTAATATTCCAGAAACTGACCGCTATGAGAGTATTTCTTTCGAAAATGTAAAATTCTTTGTTACTTCAGAAAGAGCAGAGTTTTCCAATAAAGTAAAATTTTGGCTTGAAATTAATAAAGAAATTAGGTTGGTTAACCTCCGAAGTAATGTTTGATTCCTTAAGATATAAGAGAGGTCAATCATGAACACAGTAACAGAGCTACTACAACCAGTTGAAAATGATCTTGATGATCTTATTTTAGAACTGAAAAATTTAATAGGAGCTGGTCACCCAATTCTTCAAGCCGCAGCTGAACACCTTTTTAGTGCTGGAGGGAAAAGGTTGAGACCTGGAATAGTTTTATTGATTTCAAAAGCCATATCTCCTGAATTTTGCTTGACAACCAAACATAAAAGGCTTGCTGAAATAACTGAGATGATTCATACAGCCTCATTAGTCCATGATGATGTTGTTGATGAGGCGTCTACAAGAAGAGGAGTTGATACAGTTCATAGTAGATTTAATACGAGAGTAGCTGTTTTGGCGGGAGACTTTTTATTCGCTCAAGCAAGTTGGCACCTGGCAAATCTTGACAATGTAAATGTAGTTAAATTACTTAGTAGAGTTATAATGGATCTAGCAGAGGGTGAAATTAAACAAAATTTAAATAGATTTGATTCAGCTCAATCTTTTTCCAAATACATCAATAAAAGTTATTGTAAAACAGCTTCACTAATAGCAAATAGTTGCAAAGCAGCTGGAGTTTTGAGTGGGATTAATGACGAAAACTTAACCTCATTGTACGATTTCGGCAAAAATATTGGTTTGGCCTTCCAAGTTGTAGATGACATTCTAGACTTTACTGGAAATGATAAACAACTTGGAAAACCTGCTGTAAGTGATCTTGCTAGTGGTTATCTTACCGCCCCAGTTTTATATGCTTTAGAAGAAAATAAACAATTGTCAGTTCTTATAAACAGAGAACTTGCTGAAAAAAATGATTTAGATGATGCACTTAATATCATCATGAACTCTAAAGCTATTGAAAGTTCAAGGAAACTAGCTGAGGATTTTGCAATGCTTTCTAAAGAAGCTATAGTCTGGCTTCCTGATTCAGAATATAAAAGAGCTTTAATGGCTCTTCCAGAATTTGTCCTAAGCCGTATTTTTTAGATCTACTAGAAATAAATCTTTGAGCTAAATTAATATTAAAATTTTTGAAAAACCCTAATTTTTTCGACTAAATTTATTAAGCATAGATTTATTTAATGTCATTAGATAAAAAAAATTCAATCAATAACATACTTGAAGAAAAGAGAATTTTCCCTCCATCAAAAAAATTTGCAGAAAACTCAAATATTAGTTCTCAAGAAGAATTACTAAGTCTAAAAAAACAAGCATCAGATAATCCTATTCAATTTTGGGAATCTTTTGCAAAATCTGAATTAGATTGGTTTGAGCCATTTCAAACTGTATTAGATAACGAAAATGCGCCCTTTTTCAAATGGTTCAAAGAAGGGAAACTCAACATTACATATAACTGCTTGGATAGACACATTAAGAGAGGGCTTGGAGGAAAGACTGCACTGATATGGGAAGGCGAGCCAGGAGATAGCAAAAAATATACTTACGAAGAACTTCTAAAAGAGGTATGTAAAGCAGCTAATGCATTAAAAGCAATTGGGGTAAAAAAAGGAGATTTGGTATGTATTTATCTGCCGATGATTCCAGAAGCGATGTTTGCGATGTTAGCTTGTGCAAGAATTGGCGCGCCTCATTCAGTTGTCTTTGGAGGATTTTCTTCAGAAGCTTTAAAAGATAGGTTAATTGATGGAAACGCCAGATTTGTTGTTACTGCTGATGGTGGCTTTAGAAAAGATAAGGTAATTGAACTTAAGAAAGCAGTTGATGCCGCCATTGAAAGTGGGGCAGATAAAGTTGTTGAAAAAGTAGTTGTTGTTCAACGAACCAAAAAAAATATTTCGATGGTTAATGATAGAGATTTATGGTGGCATGAATTATTAAAAGATCAAAAAGATCAGTGTGAACCAGAAGTCATGAATAGCGAGGATAGACTTTTTATTCTCTATACTTCAGGCTCTACTGGAAAACCCAAAGGTGTCGTGCACACAACAGGTGGTTACAATCTATGGTCCCATTTAACATTTAAATGGATTTTTGATTTGAAAGATGACGACATTTACTGGTGTACTGCTGATGTTGGTTGGATTACAGGCCATAGTTATATAGTTTATGGGCCTTTATCTAATGGTGCTACAACCTTGATGTATGAGGGAGTGCCAAGACCCTCAAATTTAGGGGCTTTTTGGGAAATTGTTCAAAAATATAAGGTTTCTATTTTTTATACTGCACCAACTGCAATAAGAGCATTTATGAAGTCTGGACGTGAAATCCCTGATAAATATAATCTTGAGAGTCTTAGACTTTTGGGCACAGTTGGAGAACCAATTAATCCTGAAGCATGGATTTGGTACAAGGATGTTATTGGTAAAGATAAATGTCCTATTGTTGATACTTGGTGGCAAACTGAGACTGGTGGTGTGATGATAAGTCCCTTGCCTGGAGTCGTTGATACAAAGCCAGGTTCAGCTACTTTCCCTCTGCCAGGTATCGAAGTTGAAATCGTGGATAAGAATGGAGATAAGGTTAAGGAGAACGAGGGTGGTTTTTTAATTATTAAGAAACCTTGGCCTGGAATGATGAGAACAATTCACGGAAATTCAGACAGATATTTGGAGAGTTATTGGGAATATATTTCCTTTAAGGGAGAAAAAAATGTTTATTTTGCTGGAGATGGAGCACGCATTGATGAAGATGGATATATATGGATTATGGGAAGAGTTGATGATGTCATAAGTGTTTCAGGACATCGGTTAGGCACAATGGAAATAGAATCTGCTTTGGTAAGTCATAAATCAGTTGCAGAGTCTGCAGTCGTTGGCAAAAAAGATGATTTAAAAGGTGAAGTTATAGTTGCTTTTGTATCTTTAGAGAAAGATGTGAACGGTTCTTCAGAATTAGTAGAGGATCTAAAGAAACATGTTGTTAATGAAATTGGAATTATCGCAAAGCCTGAAAAGATTATAATTTCTGAATCTCTTCCGAAAACACGTAGTGGAAAAATTATGAGGCGAATTTTAAGATCTTTAGCTGCTGGTGAAAAAATTAGCGGTGATATAAGTACTCTTGAAGATAGTTCTGTTTTGGAAAAGCTGAAAGAATTATCCTAATCAGATTCATCAATTAAATTGGAAATTTTTTTTATTGTATTTCTTTTAAATTCATCATCGGCCCAGTCTCCCAAAAAATTTTCTCTTAGTCCTGCGCTTGCAATTATAGTGTGTGTACCCTTTAACATTACTCCCTTTGAATTATCTTCTTTTCTTGCTTTTAGACAAGAAAATAATTTATCTGTTTGATCTAATTCATCTGAGTTGAATTTTATAAGGAAGTTATTTTTTTGATTATATGTTTTTGCAATTAATCGCAAAGTTCTTTCAGGGCTTGGGCTGAATTCACTGTTGAATTCTAATTTTTGAGAAATTTGTTTCAATAATGGAATTGATTTATTAGCACTGAAGTTATTAAAACTTATTGATATGAATTTTTCGCAATTTCTTCCACCATCAGGAGAAATTAGATGAAGTTTGCAGCCTAGGCTATGACCAATTCTTATTGAAGGAATTGATGTTCCTATTCTCTTTGATAAAGATATTCGACAATTCTTGAAATCCCTCCATGCTTTAATAGCAAGTTGTTGGTGATCAAATTGTGGAGTGTATTTATATGCATGTACTGCATAGTTTTTATTAATTAAACTCTCTATGAATCTTTTATAAGTTAAATCTGGTTTAGAAGCCAGATAACTTCCACCAATAAATTCTACAATTTTTTTAGGATTTGAAGGCCAATAACAAAAATTATTAAATTGATATTTTGTAAAAGTCATCTTTCATAAACTAAGAATTTTTCAAAAATTATTTTCTAATCATTTTTCTTAATTTATATTAATTTAAGAGAAATTTTTATTAAATGCGTCAAGATAAAAAAAAGTGTTTTCAGCTAATTGGAACTATCTAACAAAAAAGAATTAAATCAATTGGATATTCTTCAGGATCAAGTTATCAGTTATCCCTCTGAAAATAGTGTTGCTAATCAGAATAAAAAAATTGAAAAAATTTTAATTCTTGATACTGAAACAACAGGTTTAGATGAAAATAAAGATGAAGTTATAGAGATAGGTTGTATTTTGTTTGATGTATCTTTTAAATGTGTACTTTCGCAGATCTCATTTTTATTCCCAGTTAACAATAATGAAGCCGAACATGTAAATGGTATATCAGCAGAAGTAACTAATATCTCTCAACCATGGGAAGATGGATTGAATTTCTTTCTAAAACTTGTTGATTCTTCGGATTTCATCATTGCTCATAATGTGGAGTTTGATAAGAAATGGTTTGGCAAAGGAAGATTGCCTAAGCTTAATAAGAAATGGATATGTAGTTTAGAGGATATTAATTGGTCTTTTCAAAAATCACTAAAAACAAGACCTTCTGTAACTGATCTAGCTTTATCTTTTTCAATACCAGTTTGGAATTTACATAGAGCTTTATCTGATTGCTTTTATATATCTGAGGTCTTCAAAAAATGCGACAACTTAGAGGAACTTTTACTTAAAGCTACTGAACCGAGGTTTTTATACAAGGCTTTGGTTAGTTATGAAGATAGGTCTTTAGCTAAAAATGCTGGGTTCAGATGGAATAGTCCTGTGCAAGGAGCTTGGTCAAGAAAATTAACTACTGATGAGGCAAAAAATCTTGATTTTAAAGTTGAGATTTTGAATTAATATTTAATGAATTTTTGACTAAGAAAATATTTAGTGCATCTCACAAGGCATCCATTTTTTACCCATTTTATGTGCTCCAATACATCCGTATTTTGAAGCAGCCTTTTCAGCCTCTTGTTTAGTGTTAAATAGATCTGACATCATATTTTCCTTATTTGAATTTGAAATTTGTTTGGAATGATTATGATGATTTTTATGAGAATTGGGTGAATACTCCCATATCCCCATAGTAGTAACACCGGCAGAGATAATCCCCATCCCAACTACTGATAAATTGACTATTCCCATTGCTACTGCACCAAAAGAAAATACCCCCATTGGGACTACCCCTATACTTATTACTCCCATTGGCACTATTCCTATTGAAACTATACCAAGAGGAGCTATTCCAAAGGCAATTTTTTTTGGTTTTGTACCGCAATGTTGATTCTCTTTACTTTTGTTAATTCCCAATAGTTTTTCTAAATGTTAAATTAAAATTGTCTCACAAGATAACCAATCAAAGATTAATTTCTAGATGAATTAAAAATTTTGAATTATTTTTTAGAACTTTGAATAACTTAAAAAACCTAAGAGGAACAGTAGACCTATTTCCTGATCAATTAATAAAGTGGCAAAACGTTGAAAAAATTTTATTAGAACAGCTTTCTAGAGCATCCATCAAAGAAATAAGAACACCAATATTGGAAATGACCGAATTATTTATAAGAGGAATTGGTGAAGGAACAGATGTTGTCAGTAAGGAAATGTATACATTTCTTGATAGGGGGGAGAGATCTTGCACTCTAAGACCTGAAGGAACAGCCTCAGTCGCACGAGCGTTAATACAAAATGGAATATCGTCTAATCCTCTTCAAAAACTTTGGTACATGGGTCCTATGTTTCGATACGAAAGACCTCAAGCAGGCAGGCAAAGACAGTTTCATCAATTAGGTGTTGAGTTTATAGGACATGATTCAGTTAGAAGTGATGTTGAAATTATTGCTTTAGCTTGGGATATCTTAGGTAAATTAGGAATAAAAGAACTCAATCTTGAAATAAATACGTTAGGTGATACTGATGACAGATCAAATTTTCAAAAATCTTTTTTAAAATGGCTGGAAATAAATAAAGATTCTCTAGATTTAGATTCTCAGAATAGGATTTCTAAAAACCCTTTGAGGATTTTGGACACAAAGAATATTCAAACTAAAAAAGTTCTTGAAAATGCACCAAGATTATTTAATTTTTTATCTGAAAAAAGTCAAAACCGATATTTAGACTTAAAAAGACAATTAGAGGTTTTAAAAATACCTTATGTAGAAAATTTTGATCTTGTACGAGGTTTAGATTACTACACTCATACAGCTTTTGAAATTACTAGTGGAGCTCTGGGCTCCCAAGCTACAGTTTGCGGAGGAGGGAGATACGATAATTTAATAAAACAAATGGGAGGGCCAAACACTCCTGCAATTGGTTTCGCTATTGGTTTAGAAAGATTAATTTTACTCGCAGGAAAAGAGCTTGAAATTCCAAGAAATACTGATATTTATATTATTAATCAAGGCTTAATTGCTGAATCATTAGCTATGGATTTATCTAGAAAATTAAGAAATTACGATTTGTTAGTTGAGTTAGATTTAAGCGGAGCCTCATTTTCTAAACAATTTAAAAAGGCAAATAAACTAAAATCTAAAAGTATCATTGTAATTGGTGATGATGAAGCGTCCAAAAGAGAATTTTTAATAAGACTCTTTGATCAATCAGGTAATGGGAATAGAGAAGAGATTATATCTTTTGATAATGATATTGAATTAAAAAAGTGGATTAATAATAACTTGCTTGAGAAGTGATGCTTTTGATTTTGGTAATAATTTTTCTTTTTATAATTATTTTTTTAAATTTAAGAAATTTTCTTAAATATAATAAAAAACATAAATTTTTGAAGACTAAAAAATTAACAACTTTCAATAAGAAGAATCTTAATAATTGGATGAATTTAACTAAAAAAGAAAGATATAACTTATCAAAACAAGATTCTGTAAACTATAAGGATAAAAGAAAACTTTTATTAAACGAAATTAGAAATGAATATAAAAAAATATCTGGAGAAAATTCTAAGGGGAACATTAAGAAAAAATAATAATGGAAAATTTCTGGACTTCTAATAAAACTATAAAAGGATTAAGACATTTTGTTTTGGTAAATGAGATGAAAGAAAAAGGAAATATTACTTTTTTAATGGTTTCTGTTCTTGATTCTGAAATTAATTTAAAAACTAATTACGAAGAATTAATAAATAGTGGAAATTGGCATAAGGGTTGGATCAATCTTTCAAAGCATAAATCGATTACAGAAGAATACCTTAACTATAAATCAATCAATAAAGGAGAGGGTATCGATGAGATGTTTATCAATGAAGATTCTTTATTTAATATTTCTTAATTTTAAACAAATCTTTCAAATCTCTTTTCTTTGTAAATACTAGGTTTTTTGTTACTTAATAATTATTTAAAAGTTTTACCCCTTTCAAAAAAATAAGATTAACGTTATCAAGGATTAATAATATTTACTTTATTCAATGTTAGGGGATATGTGGAGCTCATCTGAGTTGACCGCGGAACAACTAGGAATAACTGAAATTAAACTTTCTTTTTTACGTGAAAATGGAATCCTTAAGCCTGGGATTCATTGGAAAAGCTCTCCACTAGGTCAAAAAAAACCTTGGAAACCAAAAGCGCTATACAATATAAAAACGTGCAGAAAAATAATTAATAAATTTTATTCTGAAGAAAAATATAATATTGCAGCCTAAAAAATTATTTTTTTTGATTTGGAAAAATATATATTTTTTTTATTCTATTAGATTCTCATCCTTACACTCAATTAGAGTGTTTTGCAAAGTTGGATATAAGTTAATCATATTTATATATTGTTTTGATTTCCTGTATGATTTCGCAGCCTTTTTGTAATGAACTTCCGATTTCATTTCTAGTGAAAATTTTCTAGAAGACTCTTGAAAAGTAGTCATAATATTAAATGTCTTATCCCATATTTAATAATTGTTTGAGAATGAGGCAACAAATTAAATGGTGTAATGAAATAAAAAATCGTTTAATGTCAGCAAAATGAAATTTATTAAATTAATTTAAATCTAAAAATACTTGTTTTTAACATAGAACTTTTATCTATAAGAATAATTTTTCTTCATTAAATCTACATTTTTTGGTATTAGTTTGCCTTATGAAAATTTCTTGTTTAGTAATAGTTAGGATTACTAACCTTTACAATTTTGTTATGAATTCAACTGTTTGATGAAATATAAAGTATTCTCAAAACGTTTAAGCTAATCAATTCCTAAATGCAAACCTATGGAAATCCAGATACTACCTATGGATGGTGGGCTGGTAATTCAGGTGTAGCAAATCGCTCAGGAAAATTCATTGCTGCTCATGTAGCTCATGCAGGATTAATTGTTTTCTGGGCGGGTGCATTCACCCTTTTTGAACTTTCACGATTTGACCCAAGCGTCCCAATGGGGCATCAACCTCTAATCGTTCTTCCTCATTTAGCAACTCTTGGAATAGGGTTTGATGCTAATGGTGTTGCGATGGGAGACACTAAACCTGTTCTAGCGATAGCAATAGTTCACTTAGTTTCTTCTATGGTTTTAGCAGCCGGGGGACTTTTACATTCTTTACTTCTTCCTGGAAATCTAGAAGATTCCGATGTAGCGAGAGCTAGAAAATTCAATATTGAATGGGATAATCCAGACAAATTGACATTTATTCTTGGTCACCATCTAATTATTCTTGGTTTCGCAGTTATAGCTTTTGTTGAATGGGCAAGGGTTCATGGAATTTATGATCCAGCTATTGGTTCTGTAAGACAGGTTGAGTATGAATTAAATTTGGCTAAGATTTGGAATCACCAAACAGACTTTTTAACTATTGATAGTCTTGAAGAAGTAATGGGAGGCCATGCTTTCCTTGCATTTGTTGAGATTACAGGTGGTGCTTGGCATATCGCTACTAAACAAGTTGGTGAATTTACCAAATTCAAAGGCAAAGGTCTTCTCTCTGCAGAAGCTGTTCTATCATGGTCATTGGCTGGTATTGGTTGGATGGCTATAATTGCAGCCTTCTGGAGTGCAGCTAATACAACAGTTTATCCAACTGAATTCTTTGGTGAACCACTTGAATTGAAATTTAGTATTTCTCCTTATTGGGTTGATACTGTTGATCTTCCTGATGGTGAATACACCTCAAGAGCGTGGTTAGCTAATGTTCATTACTATTTTGGATTCTTCTTTATTCAAGGTCATCTATGGCACGCTTTAAGAGCGCTAGGCTTTGATTTCAAGAGAGTTACAAATGCTATCAGTAATATTGATAGTGCAACAGTTACTCTTAAAGACTAATCATCAAATTCCACTACTTATATCAAAAGGCTCCTATTACAGGAGCCTTTTTTATTTGAAAAATTTTCTTTGTTAATTTAGATTTAGAATTATATGTTTCTGAAATCATTGAATATTTTTTCTCTGCAGAATAAAGATATTTTTTCAAATTCTCTATTGATAAGTTTTTGGGGATTATTAATTATATTTTTTTTGTTGATTTTTGGGAGGAAATTAAAACTAGCTGTTCAACTTGAGAGATTTGGATTGCCAATAGCAGTCATATCAGGGATTTTAGGTATATCTATAGGTCCATTTGGAGCAATACATTTTTTGCCAGAAGAAACAATCAATGTTTGGAGTAATTTTCCTACTCCTCTTTTATCTTTAGTCTTCGCAACTTTAATGATGGGAAGACCTATTCCAAATATAAATGGTTTAGTTAAACCAATTTTTAATCAATTTCTATTAGCTCTTTCTCTAGGTTTCGGGCAATTTTTTGTTGGCGGTCTAGTTGTTAAATATTTTCTGCCTCCATCTATGGAAGCAAACCCTCTAATGGGATGTCTTATAGAGGTTGGTTTTGAGGGTGGTCATGGAGCTGCATCAATAATCGGTGAAAGTTTTAACAAACTGGGTTTCCCAAATGGTTTAGACCTCGGTTTGGCTATGGCAACAATGGGTCTATTATCCTCTTCAATATTGGGTAGCATATTTATCTTTCTTGGTAGAACTTTAGGTCTTTCAGATACTGAGGAAATTCTTGAGCAGAAAGATAATTTTAAGGAAAAAAATAAGACAGGAATTTTTGCAGATTTAAGAATTTTTATCATAAATCTTGGATTCTCAGGTATGGCAATTTCTTTTGGTGTTTTGCTACTTAAATTTTTAAGGTATATTTCAAGTTCTTTTGGTGATTTTTCGAAGGAAATTATTTTTTCATTACCAGTATTCCCCTTTATCCTTATAGGTTCACTCCTCATAAGATATATTTTAGAGAAAACTAAAAATACAGAATTTATTTCAAATATTCTGCAAAGGGAGATTGGTATTTTATCCACAGATTTATTGATTTTTACAGCTATGGCAAGTTTAGATATTGCAGTTGTTTTTGATAATTGGATAATTATTTTAGTCTTTACTATTTTCGGTTTATTTTGGAATTTGATTTGTATTGCTTATTTTGCATATTTTATTTTTGATGATTATTGGTTTGAAAAAAGTTTGATAGAGTTCGGTAATTCTACAGGTGTAGTAGCTTCTGGGTTACTTCTTTTAAGGCTTGCAGATCCTAAAAATATTTCTAAGACTTTACCAATTTTTACGTCAAAACAGCTATTTGCGCAGTTAATTCTTTCTGGGGGACTATTCACAGTTCTTGCACCATTAATGATTTCTAAAATTGGGTTAGATTATTGGACAGAAATTTGTGCCCTAATTACATTTGCAATTCTTTTTTTTGCATTAATTATTAACAAATTAGAGATGAAAAAGTTTCAATAAGCACCCTAGAATAGTAAAAAGCCTAAATTTTATTTAAATGTCATTTACTCCCTACGATATTCCACCTCAAGAAAATAAAGGGAAGTGGTTTAGAAGTCATTTACTAGGGAGGGAAATCGAACTTGGTGAATTGTATAGTCTTGGATCAAATGATTTAGATTTGCTTATGGCGGAGACTGCAGAAATCAGAAGCGATCTTGATTTTAAGGAAAAAAATATAGGAAAATTTAGGACTGCAGGATATTTTTTGGAGTTGGCAAGAATAATTGAGAAAAGGAAGTTGTTGGAAAGTTAATTAGATGGGAAATAATTCTTTCTAGAATATGGTTCCCATAATTCGTATTTATACATTATGGATTTAAATTCTCTATTTTTCTCAAATGAATCTAACCAGTTTTTTATTGAGGGCTCAAAATAATTTGTTTTTTTTTGACTTTCACAAGCGATTCTAAATTGTCTTACAAAAGGCCAAATAGACCAATCAGCAATTGTGGGGCTATCTCCAAAAAAGTATTTGTTTTCTGCAAGAAGTTTGTTCCATCTCTTTATAAATTTAATCGCATTTGTGAAATGAAATTCTTCATCACTATTCTTATATCTTGTGGCATATTTAAATCGATCTAAATGATATTTGAATTCGTTATCGTTTTCATAAATTATTTCAAAAATATCTTCCCTTTTGTTCTCAGGAAAATAAATTAATTTGATGTTTTTCTTTTTAGACTCTGAGAGAGCCCACAGGATAATTTCAAGACTTTCTTCAATAACCTCACTATTTTTTTTTATAAGTATCGGAACCGTTTTCGTTTTTGAATTATTTAAAAAATCTAGAGGTTTATTTTTTAAATCAATTTCTCTTATCTCTACTTTTATTTCACAAATTAATAGGGCCCATCTTGCACGAATTGCATATGGACATCTTCGAAATGAATATAAAATATCGTTTGTCATATTGTAAAAACTTTTAATTTCCTTAATTCTTTTAGTATTATTTAATTAGGAATAGTATTAATTTTACAACGCAAATGTCGGGATATGTTTACCTTATTAGAGTAGGAGACCTTTATAGGATTGGGAAAACGGATAATCTCGAAAAGAAAATTAAGAAATTAAAGCCAGATGAATTATTAACATCAATTATGACAAAGGAGCCAGAAACTCTTGAAGCAAGATTACTAAGGAAATATAAGTCGCAAAGAATTCCTGAAACTGGTTATTTAAAGCTGTCTAAAAGGCAAATGAGAGAATGTAAAAAGCAATTTGAATTAAAGGGAAGCTTACCTCACACTTTAGATGCTGAAGTTTCCATTACCCTATTTGCATCTTTTTTGTTGTTTTCATTAAGTTCCTTTATTTTTAATTATTTAAATTTTGGATTGATAAAATCTATATCTTATTCTTTCGGAATGGCATCTCTACCAATGGTTATATTATTTATTACGGGTAGTTTTGGCGGATATTTTTCTGAAGATTTATCTCTTTTTTCACTATTAACTAATCGAATAAAAGGTTTATTTATTGCAATTTCAATGCTTTCAATGGCTTACTTAATTTTCAATTTAGGTTAAATTTCATAATTACAATTTAAGGCTATTTCAAATGGAACTGATTGGGTAGGTAACTTCAGAATAGTTGAGCATATTTCAGCAATATCTTCAGGTTGTGTCATGCTTGATTTGTCTAAAGAAGAGATATTTTGGGCCATTTTTGTATTAACCCAGCTTGGGCAAATTGCAGAAACTCTTATATTTTTATCCCAACCTTTATTTTTCATCGTTTGGCATAATCCCATCAAAGCAAACTTTGAAGAAGAATAAGCGGCTAAATCCCCTTTAGATCTTTTCCCACTCATTGAAACTAAAACAATAATTCTTCCTCTGCCCGAGGTACATAAATGATCCCAAGAAAGCCTACATAAATTCCAAATTGCCAAAAAATTGATATTTAATGTATTTAAAATATCTTCTTCATCACCATCTTTGTATAAGAAAGGAACTTGGGATAAAACTCCAGAACAATTTATTACTGAATCAAATCCTCCAAATTTATTTGCAGTATTTTTTATCCAATTTTCGGCTGTATTTTTTTTTAATGCATCATAGTGGTTTATTATAATCCTCTCTTTTGGCCATTTATTTGGATCAATAACACTTCCCTTTAATGATTCTAGATTTCTAATGCCTACACTAATTCTGTTGCCTTCTTTTAATTCTTTATGTGCAATATTTAATCCAATACCTCTATTGGCTCCACTTATTAGTATGGTTCTCATTTTCAGACTATATATTTGGGAATATTATCCTAAGTAGCATTTTAAATTCTCTACCATGCATAATCATAAGACCTTTCTTTACAGTCCATGGAGCCTTTATAAACATTACAAACATCGCATATACAATCTCTCTTAAGGAAAGAGTATCAGTAAGAAAACCATACCATTGATTTTTAGGTAGTTGGAAAAAACTCCCAAAAAATTCTCTCAATAGTTTCTCGTCGAACCTCATGAGTTTTTCTAATCCAAATTGGTAAAGTGATTTCTTCCTAATTAATTCTTTTGACCATAAAGTTTCCCAACCTTTTCTAGCAATATGATAGGTACTTAGATTTTTGTTTTTAATTGCCTCTGAGACTGCTTTCGCGACTAGTGGAGCTCTTCTTAAAACATTACCAATTAAATATCCAGATGCAGGATGTACCATTGAAGCAGCACCACCATATCCAAGTATTTGTTGTTTGAAATCTGGGATTGGCATATTCATGGGTAGAAATAAACCAAGCTCTTCATGTTGCATGCTTGTGATTGATATATTTCTATAAGAAAGCCTCTTCTCTAGTCTCTCTTTTAAATTTTCCATTGTTAGAGGATTTACTAAACCAAGAGATGTCTCTTCAAGAAAATATTTCCCATCCCCCATATCCATGGCATAAAGAAAAGTGGGAGGTTCTTTTTTTTGCTCTTTATTAAGATGGTCATTTCTATAGTCCATTAATACAAACTGCCCTTTCTTAAGTGGAGGTTTACTAAAATTACCAACTATCCCATAACAAGTTTGGACTGCTAAGGGACCACACGATTTTAATTTAAGAAAAACAGGATCATATCCTGTTGCATCTACTACTAATCTTGCAGAGTAAGTCTTGCCATCTTTTGTAGTTACTGTACTTTTGTATTTTTCAAAATGTATTTTGTTTGCAAAACCTTGATGCCATTTAATAAGAGATTCATTGCATTCATTAAACCAATAATTGTGGAGTTTCTTTTTATCAAATAGTCCATAATCTAATGAATGTTCTGTGGCTTTATTCTCGTCGTCCTTTTCTTCTAAAGCTCCATGCCCAAAAAAACTTACAGTATTCTTCCATCTATATTCAAGTAAATCCTGGAGCCCGAGTTGATCAACTTCTTTCCCCCAAATGCCATATGTGTTTGGCCAAGGTTCATCTGGTCCATTTGGAGAAAGCACTTCAACATCTAATTTCTCCTTCCCTAAAGCTGAGGCGATTGCCATACCTGCAGGCCCTGCACCCAAAACAAGAACATCTGGCATGTTTTCTTTTGACATTAAATATAAATTTTATGCTTAAGGAAATTTATGGAACAAATTATTACTTTTAAGCTTAGGACTATATATTTCATCCAATACATGTAATAAGAGTAGATTTATAATAATCAAATTACTCAATTACTAGTGACTAAGTTTTCAGTGTTTTAACAATAATTTATAAGATTAAAAATAAAAAATACTTATAATTTTTTTTATTATAAAAAATACATAGCAAGTCAAATGATTAAAAATAAAGATATTTTAATTACTGGAGGTAATTCGGGCATAGGGCTTTTTGCCATTATTAATTTACTTAAGACGAAAAATAATTTATACGTTGTATTAAAATCGGAATTAAGAAAGAATGAATTTCTCAAAACAATTGAGAAATATTTTGATAAAAATCACCTCAGTAAATATTTAAATATTATTGAAAATTGTGATCTTTCAGATCTAGAGAATATTAAAAAAATTAAAGATTACTTTATTAGTAAAAAGATTTTTTTAGATGTTCTTGTTTTAAATGCAGGATTGCAATATACAGGCTCTTTTTACCCTAAAGTATCAAAACAAGGAATAGAACTAACTTTTGCAGTAAATCATCTTGCACATTTTTACTTGGTAAATATCCTAAAAGATTTTATTAGAGATAAAGAAGAATCTAGAATCATTATTACATCATCAGATGTACACGACCCCAAAAGTTCAGGTGGCAATATAGGAAAGAAAGCGGGACTTAATAACCTAGTTAATTTAAGAAAAAAAGTAACTGGACAATTTTTAAATTTTAATGCTGATGAAGCTTATAAAAATAGTAAGTTATGTAATATTTTGTTTGCTAAAGAACTTGAAAAAAAATTAAAAATTTCGTCTAGTAAAATTTCTGTAATTACTTGGGCTCCTGGTCTAGTAATACCAAATGATGATCTTGGTTTTTTTAGATACAGTAAGCGTTTTAATCTCTTTGGATATTTAATTTTTTCTAAAGCTGCAAAAAATATTTTAGGAATTTCTGAAAGTATAGAAAATGCTGGTAGGACACTTTCTGAAATTGTTTTTGATTCAAATTTAAATAATATTGGTTACGTTCATTTAAGTAATAAACTTATATCTTTTAAAAAACATAAATTAGTTGAAAGTAAGGTTAGTGATGAGGCAAATAATTCTGAGTTAGCTTCAAAACTCTGGATTTTAAGTGAAGAGATTTGTAAATCATTTGGTTTTGTTACTTTCAATATTTAAGGTTTGTGTTGGGAATGCAAACTCTATATTATTAGCCGCAAATTCCTCAATAATTCTTAAATTTATAGATTGTTGAGCTTCCATTGCGGCGAGATAATTATTTGTTGGGATGTAATAAACAAGTTCGAAATTAAGACTGAAGTCACCAAAATCTGTGAAATGACACCTATCAAAAGAAGCATCTTTTGTCTCTTCAACTATTTTTTTTATTATTATTGGAATCAATTTCATAAGTTTTGGAGAGGTTTCATAAACAACTCCTAATTTATGCACCAACCTTCTTTTTTTCATTTGTGCGTAATTTGAAATTATTCCATTTGTAAGGGCACTGTTGCTCATTACTATTACTTCTCCATTGATACTTCTTATTCTTGAGGATCGCACTCCAACCCTCTCAACCATTCCAAGGACGCTATCAGATTTTATAAACTCACCCTTTTGAAAAGGTTTATCAAGCAAAATCGTTATGTATTCAAAAAACTCCTGAACTGGATCTTTCAAAGCTAATCCTGCTCCAATACCCCCTGCGCTGAGTAGAGCCCAAATTGCAGTCATTTGAACACCTATATTTTGTAAGAAAAAGATTGAACCAATAGTCCATGTTAATGCTTTTATTAAAGGAGTAAGTGAAGATATCATTGAACTGATTGAGGAATCATTAATTTTCGATGTCGATTCTGTTAAAGATCTTATTAAAACTTTGTTGAGAGCTTTTATAATTATTATCAATATAAATAATTTCAGAATATTCAATAATACAGAGATAAAAGTTATTTCATCAGCAAAAAAATAGTCAATTGAAAAATAAAATGAGAGGAGAAAACCTATTGGTTTAATAATTCCAGAGATGACCTCAAAAATAAAATCATCAAAATTTGTTTTTGTACGTTTGGAGATCTTTTTGAAGAATATTTTTGAAAGTTTAGAAATTATCATCGACAATAAAATTCCAATAAAAAAAATAAATATTGACAGGAGGAAGTTTTCAGTAACTAATTTCATATTCAAATAAACCCTTAAAATTTTTCTCTAATTAAATTTTAAATTATCTCTAAACAACAAACCAGTCTTTATTTTTCTTTAACTCATTATTATATTTCTAATTTCTTTAAATTCTTTTCTATCCGCAGTTTTGCATAATTCAAAAATTATTGATTCAGTTGTTGTTAAGATCGCCCCACTCTGATTCATTCTTTGTAATGCTATTTCATGATCTACTTTATTTCGACTTCCCATGGCATCTGATATGAGAATAACTTCAAATCCTTTTTGTAAACAATCTAAGGCAGTTTGTTGAATACAAATATGCGTTTCGATCCCACAAACTATCAAATTACTAATTTTCTTATTTTTAAGTTCATTTAAAAAATCTTGTATCTTAGCTAAGCTAAATTCCATCTTTTCAATCTTTTTAAATCGAGCTTTGGGTAATAATTCAGGGATTGTTTCTCCCAATTTGAGTGGGTTCTGTTCAGATATAAATATGTTTTCTTCTAAAATTTGGTAAGCATTTATTAGCTTTTTAATGTTTTTGATTATTGAATCCTTATTAAAAATTGGTCTTATTATTTTTTCCTGAATATCAACAATTACCAAGGCGTTTACTTTCGATGATAATTTATCAGAAGAGATTTCTTGATCATTCATCATTTATATATAAAGATACATTTAACATAATATTTTGAAGAACTTTAGTAAACATTTTAAATCAATAAGTTGTTTTACTCTCATCAAGAGTTATTATTGAGAATAGCCATGGGTCAATTTTGTCATTTTCCTCTCAATACAAAGTCATCACATCTCCTCTTGGTGATGGATTACATAAAGATGGAAAGAGGATAACTCCTCAGAGGCTAAAAGTCCTTAATTTATTTGAAAATATTGGCTCTGGAAAGCATCTTAGTGCTGAAGAGGTTCATGAAAAGTTAGTTAAAACAAGCTCCAAAGTTTCACTAGCAACAATTTATAGAACTTTAAGACTTTTAGTACAAATGGGTTTGCTTCATGAATTAGAACTCAGTGAGGGTGGACACAGATATGAATTGCTTAGTAACGACACACCGGATCATCATCATTTGATTTGTATTAGGTGTGGAAGAACAGAAGAATTCGAAAATGAAGAAGTTTTAGAAGCAGGCAAAGTTGCAGCAAAAGTTAATGGTTTTAAACTAATTGAATCCTCTTTAAATGTAAGAGCTATTTGTCCTAATTGCATTTAGTAGGTTTTAACTTAAAGTACCTCCACAACTTGACCCAGCACCTGCAGTGCAAGCAAAACAATGTTCTTTTACAGCTACCCCGTAGTCAAAAGTAAATGATTCATCCAATAGATCAAAAAGTGTCTTTGGTCCTTTATCCTCTCGGAAATTTATTTGTTGGTTAAAGTCACAATCGTAAATTTCTCCTAACCAATTTACGCTAATTGTCTTTTTACACATAAGATTTTCTAAATTCTTTTCATTAAAATTTTCTTTTAGTAATTTGTAATAAGTCTCTAGTTTACCTTCTCTTCTAAGAGATTCTTCATATCTATTTATCGGCATATTAGTTATTGTGTATAAATTATTAAAAACGATATTGTATTTCTCGAATAGTATTTTTTTATAATCCTTCTCCAATATTTCCTGAGAAGGAGGAAGAATTGGGCTTAAAGGATTGTAAACAAGATTTAATTGCAATCCATTTTCTTTTTTTCCATAGCCTAAATCATTAAGAATTTTTATGGCATTAATACTTTTTTCAAAAACCCCAAAACCCCTTTGAAAATCAACATTATTTTTTTCATAACACGGTAGCGAAGCAGTAACTATCACTTTATTCTTTGCAAGAAATTGAGGAAGATCTTCATAACCTTCTTCAAAGAAAATTGTCAAATTACACCTATCAATAATATCAATTTTTTTTGTGCTCAAACTGGTTATTAGGTTTTTAAATTCTGGGTGAAGTTCTGGTGCACCACCTGTAATATCTAAAGTCTTGATTTTGTATTTTTCAATTATCTTTGGAATAAGAGATATCATTTCAATGGACATCTTTTCAGTCCTTAGGGGACTAGAATTGACATGACAATGCTTGCAGGCCTGATTGCATTTATAACCTATGTTAATTTGCAATGTTTCTATAGGTTCTTTATATATTGGGGGGAATTTTTCTTTCATAAATCTATTATTTATAAATTGTCATTCGAAAATTTAAAAGTCAACTATTTTTTTTAAAGTTTGATCTCTTACTAGCAAGTTCAATAAACCAACTTATGTATTCTTTGGGACCATTTTTAAAAACTATGTCAAATTTTAAATTGTCATGAACATCACTGATCCCTATTAACCCAGTTTTTTTTGTAGAGGGTCTTTCAACTTCACCAGAACTACTATCTACAAAAATTATTTTATTCTTAATCCCATATTCATTACCTAATATTTGTATTAATTCTAGAAAAGACCTGTCACTTCCTCCTCGTGAAAAACTTTTCTCATCATTATTTTTTTTTGATGTGACTGTGTCACCAACTCCTACAATCAAAGGCATATCTTCTTTTTGAATAGTTCTTTTGCATAAATCAATTTTTTCCGAAACAGAATTTGGAGAGTTTCTAAAATTAAAATTTCTTCCAAAAGGAGCTTTACCAGTTTTATCCGCAATAAATTTATTTAAAAGAAATAAAACTCCAGAGTCTTTAACTGCTCCTTTAATAAGTAATTGTATGTCTGTTGATCCAATATCATCTTGAGAAGAAAGTTTAATTGTTTCTCTACCATTTTTATTACCTAAATTTGGTGAAATATGAAGGAAAAATGAGTTTTTGAGGCCTTCTGATTCAGCTTTTAAAATGATTTCATTCATCATTTTTTCAAAACTAATTTGAATAAGCTTTCTTTTATCAGAATCTTCATGAACCAAATCAAATAGACTATTGAAATTAATCGTTGGCGAGAAGCGTGTTTCACAAATTGATTTTACCGCGTGAAAATTGATATCTTCTTGGCTAATTTCAGGAAAAATATTCTTAACTATAAAATTAAATTTTGGTCTTATTAAACTAGGTACTTTTGATAAAAAATTTAGTTCTTTTTCTGAGACTCCTTCAAAACTTATTTCACCATTGTTGTCTTGATACTCTACTCCACAGGCAGCTAAACCTCTTAAATATAGTTCTTTTTGTTTTGGCTCAGTAGTGCTCCTTAAACTCCTCTCTATTATTCTGTTAACTCCTCTTGGACCTTCATGTTCCCCGCAAGTTAATACAAAGAATTCCTCGGCAAATTCTTTTACTGCATAGATATATTTTGATTCTAATTCTCTAGTCATTGGATCTTTAACTAAAGGGATACAAACTCCGTCAATGTCTTGAATAAATAAGATATTTTTAGAAGAAATTAATTGTTTTTGTTCATTTAAATTACTTGCCATATATTCCATATTTATATTTAATTTTTTTTTAGTTTTCACTTTCTAAGAAATTATAAATAAAAAAACTCAATATTTTCAATAAATAATTTGCTATGGTCAAAAATTGCTTTAATGTAGAAAAATGTTGGTATGGATAAGAAATTAAAAAAATTATCAAGAGTTTCCAAAAATGAAGAATAATTTCGTAGAAAACATCAAAGATGAAAAATATTTTTATTCATTGATTGAAGATATAGAGAATAGCAAAGTTGGATTTTACAGTGTTGGTTTATATCCTGCATCACTAGCATACAACTGTGCTATGCATGGAAAATCAAATAATATTCTCTTGGCTCCTAGGGAAGATAGAGATTTGTTAGGTGCTTTCTCAAATGATGTTATTTCTGGTATGGATAATGAGATTATTGAAAAGATTAAGAGAATGGGAAATTTTTCTTCAGGGGGAAAAATAAAGTCTTTTGATCTAAAAGATCTTCTCTTGAAATGTGAGATGGTTATTCTTGCTTCAAATAGTAATCACATACAAGATGATGTTAAAAATGCTTTAGAACTCAGAAAAAATTTAAAAAGAGAAAATGTGGTTCTTGGCTGTCTAGTCGGTTCTTTTTGTATTGATAATAAAAATAAAAATCCTTTTATTCTTTGTGATAAATATCCAAATTTAGCTTTTTTTACAGGATTTCATCGTCACGGAGCTTTACGAAATCCTAATGATAGTTTTACTGCAAATTTCTGCCATCCTGATGCATTAACAGCATTAATAGGAGCACGCATTTTGAATCAATTATCACCGAAAATTCAAGTTTCTCCTGGAGTTCACAATATTGAATGTCAATATATAAAATCAATAAAAAATATCTCATCAATATTTGCAGGTTTTGTAAATAACTTTCATTCCGATAAGCCAGGAATGCTGCCTACCATTAATACGATTTTGTTAACTCAATGTTTAGATCAGGCCGCATCAGTATCAATAAAAGTTAGAAAAGAAAATAAATTAGAGAATAAATATCTTTCATTAAAAGAACTTGGTTATGGTGAAGAAATAATTAGTGCAAGGGAAATAATTAATGATAAATTTTGTGAAAAAGGAGATTATACTTTTTCTCAATTAAATGCTGTTAAGGCTGATGTCTTAGGGAGTATGACTCTACCAACTGAAGGAAAACCAACACGGAATTTTCAAGCGGGACAAGTTTTATCAGATATGCTTTTGCAACTCAACAGATGTCCAAAAGATGTCTCAGAATTTGTAAATTGGTGTAATAAATACTCTCTCAGTCAAGGAGGTTTAGAAGGTCTAAAATCTTTAAAATTTTGGCCAGACATTTATAAAGAATTCAAAATTAAAAATAACAATTGTTCAATGATTAATCTGATTTATTTATGCTTTAATGCTAATTCAGAAGAAAAAAAAGAAATTTATAAGGTTTTAATTAGTTCAGAAGAAATCACTAATTTTTGCCAAGAATCTGTGAAATCTGAATTATCTTTCGAACTAAATGAAAAATTAAAAGGAGATTATCTTTTTGATGATATTGAAAACTTTTATAAGAAATTATTTATTGACAAAGAGCAAAATGCCCTTAAAACAAATAAATATAGTAATCAAATTTCTAAAAAAAACCCTTGTTATATCAATGTTTTGAAAATTATTAATAAATATTTTAATAATTGATTATTTTTCTAATTTTCTAGAAAGCCAAGTTCTTAATTTATTTACTAATCTTGATTGCAGGGTTAGAATTATTGTGGATTAAAAGGTTTTTTTTGAAAAAGGAATTAACTCATCGTTCTCATGAACTTAAAGCTCTTGGTTGGAATCAAGAAGACTTAACAAGATACGAAGATTTATGGGAATACAGTCAAAGATGGGGATTAATAAATTTAGAAAGAGAAGACAGACAGTTTTTAAAGAAGGCAGAAAAGTTACTCCCAAAGATCCAAAATAAAAAGTTATCTGTTAAAAAAACTATTGAAGAAAAATCTTATTATCTATGGTTAAATTTTTACCTCGATGAGATAAATATTTTTAGTAATTCTAATCTTCCAAAAAATAAATATGGTGTTTGGACACTTTTAATTGAAGAGGAAATAAAACTTCTTAAGGAATTAAAACCAGTTATGGGTCTTCCAGATACCTTAAAAGCTAGGAATCTTTTCGAAAATAGGAAAGAGCTTATAAATAAAGCTTTTAGCGAATTTGATGCTAAAAGTAATGACAAGGTTTTCAACTTTGATGAAGTTTTAAACAACTCTGAAAAAGATGTTGGTAAGAATTGGAAATCAATTACTGAAAAAGATCCTGAGGCTAATAAAACTTTTCCAATAATTGAATCTGTAAATATTGAGAAACTCAGATCTGCGATAAAAGAGGATTTGAGTACATATATGAAAGATAATTACCCCTCATTAAAAAAGGATTTATAAATATTTATCTTTTTTTTGTTTTTTTTTTAGACTTTTCTAAGTTAAATAGATAATAGGATTATTTAAAAATTTTGATCAACCAAAAGTTCGAGACACTTCAATTACATGCAGGCCAAGTTCCTGATCCAACTACAAATTCTAGAGCTGTACCAATCTATCAAACTAGTTCCTATGTCTTTGATAATGCAGAGCATGGAGCGAATCTTTTTGGATTAAAAGAATTTGGAAATATTTATACTCGACTTATGAACCCCACCACAGATGTCTTCGAAAAAAGGATGGCAGCTTTGGAGGGAGGTATGGCGGCACTTGCAACATCCTCAGGTCAAGCTGCTCAATTCTTGGCAATAGTAAACTGTATGACTGCAGGGGATAATTTTGTCTCTACTTCTTTTCTATATGGTGGGACCTATAATCAATTTAAAGTACAATTTCCAAGATTAGGAATAGAAGTTAAATTTGCAGATGGCGATGGTATCGATAGTTTTAGAAATAAAATTGATGATAAAACCAAAGCAATATATGTCGAATCAATGGGAAATCCTCGATTCAACATCCCAGATTTTGAGGGACTCTCTGCGTTGGCGAAGGAAAATGGAATTCCCTTAATAGTGGATAATACCCTTGGTGCTGGTGGTGCTTTAATAAGACCAATTGATTTTGGAGCCGATGTTGTTGTGGAAAGTGCAACAAAATGGATCGGTGGACACGGAACAAGTATCGGAGGGGTTATTGTTGATGCCGGAACCTTTGATTGGGGAAATGGTAAATTTCCACTAATGAGTGAGCCAAGCGCTGCTTATCATGGGCTCGTTCATTGGGATGCTTTTGGTTTCGGTAGTGATATCTGCAAATCTTTGGGAGTACCTGATAATAGAAATATAGCTTTTGCGTTAAGAGCAAGACTTGAATGCCTCAGAGACTGGGGATCAGCTCAAAGTCCTTTTAATTCTTTCTTGCTATTGCAGGGTTTGGAAACTCTCAGTTTGAGAATAGAAAGACAAACTTCTAATGCTCTTGAATTAGCAAAATGGCTAGATTCTAATTCTAATGTAAGTAGTGTTAATTATCCTGGCCTAGAATCTGATCCATATTACTCTAGTGCTAAAAAATATACTACTGGAAGGGGAATGGGTTGCATGCTTATGTTCTCTCTCAATGGGGGTTATGAAAATGCTGTAAAGTTTATTGATTCCCTAAAATTAGCGAGCCACCTTGCTAACGTAGGGGATTCAAAAACGTTAGTAATTCATCCTGCTTCAACAACTCATCAGCAATTATCTGAAGAAGAACAACTATCTGCAGGTGTTACTCCCACTATGGTGAGAGTTTCTGTAGGAATTGAGCATATTGATGATATAAAAGCAGATTTCGAACAAGCACTTTCACAAATCACATAGTAAAGGAGATTTATTGGCTTTAATAATTCCCAGTAACTATCACAAGATTAGTGATGTTGAGAAAAATCATATATCTTGGATCGAACCAGAATTGGCAAAAAGACAGGATATACGTCCTCTTAGGATTGGTATTTTAAATATCATGCCTCTAGGGAAGCAGTATGAATTTAACTTGCTACATCCACTTGGATTGTCTCCCCTTCAAATTGAGCCAGTTTGGATAAAGCTTAAAACTCACTCTTATAAAACATGGGATCTTAATCATCTGAATAATCTATACATTACTTGGGAAGAAGCAAATAATCCAGAACCGTTAGATGGAATCATTATTACTGGAGCACCTATTGAACATCTAGCCTTTGAGGAGGTTAAGTATTGGGACGAATTTGTAAAAATTGTAAATGAAGCCAGAAATTCTTGTGCGAGTACTCTTGGATTATGTTGGGCTGGCTTTGCGCTGGCTTATTTGGCAGGGGTCGATAAGAAAGTTTTTGATAGGAAATTATTTGGGGTATTCCCTTTAAAAAGTCTTGTTCCTGGACACCCTTTGATGGGTACTCAAGATGATGAATTTATTTGTCCTCAAAGTAGATTTGCTGGATTACCAGATTTGGAAATGGAGAAAGCCCAAAAAGAAGGGAAATTGAATTTGTTGGCTTATGGAGAAAACGTTGGATATACAATATTTGAATCTAATGATCAAAAACAACTTATGCATTTAGGTCATCCTGAATATACGGTGCATAGAATTATTAGTGAAATTGAAAGAGACAAAGAAAAGGGAGATGTTCCTCCTCCTAAAAATTTTGATCCAAATAGTTCAAAAACAGCTTGGAGATCTCATAGGAATTTGCTTTTTCAACAATGGCTTTGGTTCTGTTATCAACAAGTTAGTCTTAATTAACTTTTTTAATGAGCGCTTTCTATACCACCTAGTCTTTCAAATAAGTTAAGACTTTCTTTATTTAATCCTACAATTTCAACTTTAGAACCACCATTCTGGAACTTTCTAATAATTTGCTCAAGAGCAACAACGCCACTTTGATCCCAAATATGAGCTAAAGACATATCAATTAAAATATTTTCTGGATGTTCGTGAATATCAAATCCTTGCAAGAAATAAATTTTACTTACAAAAAATAATTGTCCTTTTACTTTGTAGGTAGTCAAATTATTTTCTTCAGCTCTTGAGACAGTTATAACTTTTGCGACTTTTCTGCTGAAAAGGATTGCAGCTAACGAAACTCCAGCAATAACTCCAAGTGCAAGATTATGAGGTTTTGTTAGCATTGTAACCGCAAAAGTCATAAGCATTACTGCAGTATCACTTTTAGGTATCTTTCTAATATTTTTTAATCCATTTATATCTGCTGTACTTATCGCTATCGTTATCATGATTGCTACTAAAGCAGCCATTGGTATTGCTCCAATCCAAGACTTCAAGAGGATAATCATAATTAGTAGAGATATACCTGAGGAGAGAGTTGATAATCTAGATTTACCACCATTTTCAGTATTCATAACAGATTGCCCAACTAAGGCACATCCTGCCATTCCACCAAATAAGGATGCCACAATATTTGCGATCCCCTGTCCTCTTGCTTCTTTATTTTTATTAGAACTTGTATCAGTTACATCGTCTAAAATATCTTGAGTTAAAAAGGTTTCCATTAAACCCACGAGAGATATTGCAAGTGAAGTCGGTAAAATAATTCCTAATGTTTCAAGACTAAAAGGTACTTTCCCATTTTCTATTGATCCAAAAGGAAGAGAAATACTTGGTAATCCATCAGGTAATTTACCCAAATCGCTAACCGTTGGGACATCTAGATTCAAGAATATGCTTATGAGAGTAATTACTACTATCGCGATAAGTTGAGATGGGACTACTTTTGTGATTTTTGGAAGCCCATAGATAATTATTAATCCTAGGATTACAAGAATCCAAACTACTGGGATTTGTGAGTTAACTGGATACTGACTCAAAGTTTGTTCAATTAATCCTTTTGATTCTTTAATTCCTATTCCTAACTGAGGTAGTTGTGCCTGAAATATTAAAAGCGCCAGTGCATTTACAAATCCACTTAATACTCCAGTTGGCACGAATCGCATTTGGTAGGCAAGTCTTAAATATCCCCAAAGAATTTGGAAAATTCCAGTTAATATTCCAGCTGCAATAAGATATGGGACTCCTAATCCAGGAGCTTGTGATTCTCCATAAGCAACAAGTCCAGTCATCAAAAGAGCTGTTGAACCTGTAGCTGAAGTGATCATCCCCCTTCTTCCTCCAACAAGTGCAATTGTTATAGATAAGCAAAAGGCACCAAAAAGGCCAACTTTAGGATCTACACCAGCTATACCTGAAAAAGCAATTGCTTCTGGGATCATTGCAAAAGCAACAACTAAGCCTGAGAGAATATTTGACTTTGGATCATCTAACCAATTTTTAGATAAATATCTTGAGAAATTTGACATTTTGAATTTATTTATAATTAAGAAGCTACCTCATAAAGGAGGCAAAATACCTTGTGGGTCAAAAATATTCTTTAAAGTTTTTAATTCATTCATTCTATTTCCAAAGGCTAATGTAATTTCTTCATCATGAGAATTCAAATGATTATGCAATTGGGCTAAGTGAATATTTGGATAAAACTTTTTTAGCTTGCTCCACGATTTATAAATCCACTCCAAAGCAACTTCTTTTTCTTGAAGATCATTTTTTTTCCATGATGCATATATCCATGGTTTCCAAGTGCTTTTTCTATGAACAAAAAAGCTTGAGCCATGATTTAACTTTTTTGTTTTGCAACCTAATTGTTGAGAAGCAATGTAACAGGAATTATTAGGTTTATTATCCATTATTTCATCCAAACATTGTATGAAAATTGGAATATCATTTTTTAAATCTTCTCCAAGAAGACTAATTACCTCAGAATGGTTATTTGCATTCAGCTCATATAAATTCAACTCCTTAGGGAAGAAATTTATTTTGTTAAAGTTTTCATAAAATTGTTTTTCTAGAGTAGGGAATTTGTCTAGAAGCATTAGGCATTCTTCTGTTCTTTTATCCTCTAAATTATTTTTGAGTTCAGCAAAAATATATATGTAAATTTTTTGGGCATAAATCCATTGAAGACTAATATTTTCTGGGAATTTCTCTGATAGTTTTATTATTTCTGTAAGTTCATTTAGATTTACAAATCCTTCAATAACTTTAATTGAATTAGATTGGATAGTCTTAAGTTCTATTTCGGTAATAATTGAAAAGAAGGGTGCTGCGCCTTTAATTGCTTCCCAAATCAACTGTTCTTCTGGATTTATTTGATTTTTTTTTAAAGAAATAAATGTGCCATTACCCAAGAAACCTTTTATCGATTCAATATTATCAATTGCTAATCCGTAGGTTCTACTGAGCGGGCTTACTCCACCAGTAAGTATATAGCCTGCTCCAGGAAGTTTAGAAAGTCCGATTGGAAAACTTCGATTATATTTTTGTAAATGATTTAATAGATCCCCCATTATTACACCACCTCCAATTGTTACCAAATTGGTTGTTCTATCTAGATTAATTTTGCTGTGATTTTTTCTTAGATCAAGAGTTGTAAAACCATTTTTTGCACAGCTAGAAGTTGTACCTCCACTACATACGCAAAGATGCTCGAATTTTTCGTAAGAATAGTTATCCTCGTTAAATAAGGATTCATCCACGTCATAAATTAATTTCTTTAATTTTGCATCCTTTGAGTTGATATTTGGAACTTCAAGCAAGTTATTATTATTTTTCACTACAGGATATTGTTCTTTACTATTATGGTATAAGTAATAATTTGAATTTGGATAATTTAGATTTGAAGTTAAATAATCAAGTTGCGATACTTATCTGTGGACATGGGAGTAGAAATAAACTAGCCATTACTGAATTTCAAGAATTAACTAATTTCATCCAAAAAAGATATCCAAACTTTTTAGTTGAATATGGTTTCTTGGAATTTGCTAAACCTTCGATTGTTGATGCTTTAGACAAGTTAAAAGATCTTTCTATAAAAAAAGTAATTGCAATACCTGCAATGCTTTTCGCTGCTGGCCATGTAAAAAATGATATACCTAGCCTGCTTATGAATTATTCAAGTAAAACAGGAATTGAAATAATTTATGGAAGAGAATTAGGTATTAATAATTTAATGATTAGTGCAGCTTGTGAAAGAGTAAAAGATGTATTTAAACAAAATAATAATCTCAAACCTGAAGAATCATTATTAGTTGTTGTGGGCAGAGGCTCTTCCGACCCAGATGCGAATTCCAATGTTTCAAAAATTACGAGAATGATTGTAGAGGGTATTGGTTTAGGGTGGGGGGAAACAGTTTTTTCTGGAGTAACTTTCCCCCTTGTTGAACCTGGCTTGAAAAATGTTGTGAGACTTGGTTATAAAAATATAATTGTTTTCCCTTATTTCCTTTTCTCAGGTGTCCTTGTTACAAGAATAAAAAGGCAAAGTGATTTAGTTGCGATTAATAATCCAAATATTTCATTTATACATGCAAAATATCTTTCGTCACAGTCTTATGTGGTCGACACTTTTGTAGAAAGGATTGAAGAGATTCTTAATAACGAAGGTAATAATTCTATGAATTGCTCAACTTGTAAATATAGATCAAATTTATTTGGCTTTGAAAAAGAAGTTGGAATGGTCCAAGAAAGTCATCATGACCATGTAGAGGGCTTGGGTATCACCTGCGATTTATGTGATCCTGAATGTAATGGTGCTTGTGAAATACAAAATCAAATACCAACTCATAATCAAGAAAAATCAGACACAGGAGGAGGTGATTACTTAGAACATGAACACGTAGAGGCTCATCAACATGAACATAATCACCATCACCATAACCATCACCATAGTATTTATCCAAATTCAAAACATCCTTTAGGACCTGTCACGCTTCGCTTGCCTAATAAAGACTAAATCTTAAGAAAATCCGTTGAAATCAATGAATCACCTGTCTCTTTCTCGACTTAGTCTTAATAGACTCAGTACATATAAGTATTCTTAATATAAAATCGTGAAAGTATTTTGAGCTAGATTTTCCACAATTTGCAGGTTGTTTTCCACGTCCAAATCCACACTGGATTAGAAATGGCAGTATTTTTCAAAAAAAACAGGACTTCAACATTATTGTTGACTTTTTTTTAAGATCTATTCAATTTCCTTATTTGAAAAAGAATTTTTTTAAAAACCCACATATAACATGAGTCTTATTTGATAATCTTAAAAGTTTACTAGAAGATTTTTCTTGATAATTTTAGAGAAAAAGATCATTATTGTTGATGTAGAAAAGATAAATTTATGGATCAAATCAACCAAACAAATTTTACTGATAAGAAACTCCTAGAGTCCTCTTCCAATAAAGTCTCATTAGAAACAGAGCTTTCAGAAACTCTTTATAACACTATGAAAGATTTCGTATTAAGTAATCCGACTTGGGATCAATATAAGCTTATAAATTCAGCATTAGCTACTTTTCTCTTTCAAAACGGTTGTACAGATAATTCTGTCTCAGAAATTTATTTAAATCAATTATTTACACCCTCTAAGTCTTTTTAATATTTAAACAGGCTCTTCTACTCAACGCCATCATTGTAAGTGTGGGGCTTTGCCAAGATGATGTGGTCCAGCATGCTCCATCTAGTACCAGTACGTTCTTACATCTCCACAATCTGTTAAATTTATCAACTACGCTATTTTCTTCATTTAACCCCATTGGTGCTCCCCCTACCTCATGAATATAATATCCAGGAGGAGGAGGACTGTCTGAAAGTGCTATCAAATTTTTTGTAAATAAACTCCCTAATGGAATATTCATTAGTTCATCAATATTTTTTATTTTCCCATTTGCAGCTTTGACAGATTTTTCTATCGTTTTTTCCATATGTTTTGCCATATTTAACTCATTCTCGCTCCATTCGAATTCAATGTAGGGAATTGGTATTCCCCATTCATCTGTTTTTCTTGATAAAGAAACTGAGTTTTTCTCTCTAGGAAGGACTTCACCATGGGCGATAAGAAAGCCAATGGATTTGTTTGCGTCTTTTTGTAAAAATTTAGGTATCCCTAATCTATCAATTGCCCCCCAGATTCCATAACCTCTAAGGAAATTTATGTCGTCAATTTCTGGTAAATTTGAACCAAAAGGAATAAAGAAACTGCCTGCACCAGAAAGATCGGGAGGATTATCTAGTGAATTATCTGAGTTTTTTGCTTTTGGGACTGAAAAAAATCTACAGATAGATATGTGATCCATTAGGTATTTGCCTAATTTCCCAGAATTATCTTTAAACCCTGAGGAATTTGATTTGTATTCTGAGTTCAGTAGTATTCTCAGTGTTGAAATTGTTGATGCGCAAAGAAGAATTAAATCACAATCCAATACTTCTTTGTGTCCATTTTCTAGGTTTACAATCGTTAGTTTTGAGGCAAGCTCTGTTATCTTGTTAATCTCAAAAGACTCCACTAGGTAATTAGAGATTATTTGTACATTTCCAGTATCTAAAGCTTTTTTTAAAGAGCTTCCTAAGCTGGAGGACTTGGGCCAATTTTTTTCTTTTACAGATGAGTTACGGTCAAATCCTCTTGATTGGATAAATGGATAGTTTAATTTTGATTTAACTTTGCTGCCAAAAACATTTTCGTTTTCTGTAAGAGGAATTTCACCAATATATTTACCGTTTGGGACCCCCTTGATATCATCTTTTCGTCCATAAATTCCGCAGAAATTTTCAATAAAATCGTAGTGCGGTGAAATTTCTTCGTATGAAATAGGCCAGTTTGGCCCGAATCCGTCTTTTTTAGCCGGATGAAAGTCTTCTGAGGAAAGTCTTAATGTTATGCCTCCCCAAGTTAATGATCTCCCCCCATATTGTTTACCTTGTGTCCAAAGAAATGGCTTTTTTTTTGGGAAGTCATAAGGATGCTTCAATTCATTTGAATATAAGTCAGGATTATTTTTCCAATAACCAGGATGTTGGCACTGATTGGCATGTTTTTTTGTTAAGACTCCTGATAATCTTTTTAATGTACTTTTTGGCTCATTATTACTAGCTTCATCCCGTTTAACTTGAGGCCCTGCTTCTATTACTAAAACTTTGATCCCTTGTTCTGCCAATGTAAGTGCTGCTATTCCTCCTGTTGCTCCAGAACCAATAACAATTGCATCATAAGGACTTATATCCAAAACCTAGTTCGTAATTTCTATTTCAATAAATATAGCATTCAGTAAATAATTAATTTTTAGATTTCAGCTTAAGAAGCTAGAATTTATTGAAATATTACTCAAACAAATGAGATTAATAATTTTAACTTTTTTAATAGTTGTTTTAACCCTCCCTTCTAAAAGCTTTGCGGCGTTGGATTATGGTAAACAATCTTTAGTAGGGGCTGATTTTTCTGGATCTGATTTAAAAGGAGCAACTTTCTATTTGACTGATTTGCAAGACGCAAATTTGTCAGGTTGTGAGCTCCAAAATGCGACTCTTTATGGAGCAAAATTGAAAGATACTAATTTAAGTAACTCCAACTTAAGAGAAGTAACTTTAGACTCGGCTGTTTTAGATGGAACAGATTTATCAAATACTAACTTGGAGGATTCTTTTGCTTATAGTACCCAGTTTGAAAATGTAAAAATACAAGGCGCAGACTTCACAAATGTTTTTTTGCCAAAAGATATTATTAGGAGATTTTGTGAAAGTGCTACTGGAACTAATCCAATTACAAATAGAGAAACCAGAGAAACTTTAGAGTGCGATTACATTTAAAATTATGCACATACTAGTTCTTTTTTAATCTTTCTTTGTTTATAAAGTGATCTTCCAACAGGCCAACCTAAAGTAGATAAATGTTTCATTAAAGAAGCTGAGTATTTGAAATAAAAATTGTCTGAATATTTGATGCCAAGTTCATTTAGAGTAGTTATTAATAAATATAGATCTTTCTTTTTGCCTTTTTTCATATCCAATAATATCAATGCTTCACTTGATAATTTTTTTTCTAGTACCTTATCATTTTCAGCAAAACCAACTTTAAGTGAATTAAATGCATCAGAATAAAGAGTATAAATTATTCCATCTTTAGATTTATCTATAGAAGTATCTAGATGAAATCTTGATGATATTAATTTTTTGTATTCTTTAATGATTTTTCTGTTATTCATAATTATTTGATTTCACCCTGAGCTAATTCGTATTTCTCCAATAGATTGTTTACTTCTGCTAGTGCAATCCTCTTTTGACAGGCCGAGTCATATCTATTTACTGCTATTGAAGGTATTGAACCTTTGCTTTTCATTTCCCTTATACCAGTTTCTAAACATTGAAAAGCAACACTTGATAGATCTCTTCCTTCTGCTGCTGCCCAAACTTTCAAAAGATAAGTAAGGTTTGATGGTACTGAGATCTGTACTTTGTTTGAATTTGAAGTATTTAATGCAATATCATCGAGACTAATTTCTTTAGAGGAAATAGTTTCTTTAACCTTTTTCTTCAAAAATTTTACTTGGCTTATAGCGTCCTCTTTATTTTTTATTTTTTGCTCTATATCAAATAACTCTTCTTCAGAATTAATTAAAGCTTCTAATGCCCATTTAGCATCATCTTTCGCAACCGCGGTTCTATCAAGCCATTCATCTCTTATTTTTGACCAATTACTAGGCATAAGCTTTAGAAGATAATTCTATGATATATAAATCTATATAGATTGTCTACTCATTCTATATTGATTTAAAATAGATTCTTTTAAGTTTTAATTTTATTTTTAATAATTCCTCGTCTTAGAAATAATTTTTTACAATAATTAAAACTTCAGAATCCATCCAATGTGATCTTAGAGGTATTTTTTGGCAAATTGAAAACGATATATTTGATAATTCAATCTTTTTAAATTTGAGTTATTTGTTTATTTAATTAAAAACTTCTGAGCTTTTAATCTCTTTCAATAAGTTCAATTTTATAACCATCAGGATCCTCAACAAAAGCCAAGACAGTAGTACTGTTTTTCATTGTTTTAGGTTTGGTTGTTATTTTACAACCATTTTTTTCTAATCCTTGGCAAATTAGATGAATATCTTTTACTCCAATAGCTATATGACCATATTTATCTCCAAGCTCATAGTCTTCAGACTTTTTGTCCCAGTTATGTGTTAATTCAATTACTGAGTTTTCTTTTTCTGAGCCATAACCAACAAATGCCAAAGTGAATTTTCCATGAGGGTAATCCTTTTTTCGCAATAAATTCATTCCTAATCTATTGACGTAGAAATCAATGGATTTATCTAAATTTCCAACCCTCAACATTGTATGTAGGATACGCATTTTGAATTATGAACCTGAATCAATTATCTAATATTTAATAACCATCTGCCAAAGTTGATTTTTTCGAAAGTAAGTATTTTTTATTATGTTCAAAAAATTAGGTTAAAATATAAATACGAAATTTCAATAATATATTGAATCAGATATTCCAAAGACTCTCATCAGTATTTTTGTATACTTTACCATTAAAGGCATCAATACCTTTTGGATATTTTTTGTTCTATAAATATTCTTTTTTAAAAATATTATTATTACTAACTTTTCCGATAGCAATAATTGAAAAATCTTTGCCTTTTGGTAGTTTTTTATTATTTATAATTTTGTTTGCTGGATTAGTAAGAAATCCAAATGTTCCCTATTTCGTTAGATATAACGCATGCCAAGCTTTATTAATTGATATTGCTTTAATAATAATTTCATATCTCTTGAGAATATTTCCCATAGTTGAATTAGGCTCAATAATTTTTATATTTACACTATGTATTTTTATTTATTCGATTTCTCAATGTATTTATGGAGTTGAACCTGAAATTCCCTTAATTAGTAAATCTGTAAGAATGCAAATTTAAAAAGACTTATAGATTTACTAACTTTTTCAGCACTTATTCAGAATAGATTCCCATCTTTCTTGACTTGCCTGTATTGCTTGCATTGGCGGATTAGCTCCCTCTATTTCAAAGGCTTTAATTAATGATTTATTAGCTAATAGGCCTAATCTTGCTGCCTCTCTTTGCCTAGAGCATACTTTTTTTCTTGACCCCTCTTTTAGACTATTTTCGATTTCTTTAAGAATCTGGCTAGCTTCATTCGATTTAGAATAAAAATCATTCATGTACACATCAAGTGCAGTATCAGCAAAGATTTCAACTGGCGAGAATATTGTGACTAAGCAAAATAGAAAACTTACAAATACAAATATTTTCATGAGAATCTTAAGCAAATTTTTTCTCGGATCTCTTTAATACTAAATAAAAGGTTAGAACGCTAATTGTTCCAGATGGGCCTATTAAAACATGCCAAAATTGATCGCCACTTACTGAGAGCTTTGTTCCAAAGAAAGTTGTAAAAAAAATACCAAATATTGGGTAAAGGATAAAAAGCCAATCTTTAAAAAATCTTTGCCAATTTATAATTAGAAGGATACTTATAATTACTTGAAAAAGAAGAGCAATAGTTTTATCAAATAAAAAATATGAGATTATTGAACATAAACAAATGCAAAAATTAATTTTTTGAACAAATTTATTTTCTATAACTGATATTGATAAACATGTTAGACCTAAAGATAGGAAAGAATAAAATAACCAATTAAATAAAGAGGAATGATCTACATAAATCCAAGCTGTTTGAGTATGATCTATCATTTCAGAAATCGACGCCAATCCTAAAAAAATAAAACCGAAAGGTATAAATTCTTTCTTACGAATGTGATTAAATTTTTTGATCGATTTAATTCCTAATAATATTGGGATAATTGCCGCCTGAAAATGGGCTACTAATAAAATTAAAAAAAACAAAATAAATTCTCAAACTCAATTCATCTGAAATTTAAAGAAAAAAAACATGTTCATGTTATCCCATTAGAGATAGATACCATTGCCCGATTACTATAATTAATATAGTAAGAACAAAAGGGAAAGCAGGATACCTTGTCTGAAAATTAGCTGGAGGCCAAGGAGACCAAGATATTAATCTTCCCTGAGGTTCAGTTGAAATAACTTTTTTTTTCGATTTGTTGGATATTAAATTATCTGTGGCGAATCCTTTACTCATAGATCAAATAAATTTTACTCTAACAAAGATGTATCAAAAAGGTGTTTATATTATTCTGTTGAACTTTAATTGCATTTTATTAGAACGGAGGGGGTGGGATTCGAACCCACGGTACCCTTGCAGATACGCTAGTTTTCAAGACTAGAGCCTTAAACCACTCGACCACCCCTCCAGAGGGTTATTCAGTTGTTTCCGAACTTTGAAATTATAGCATAAGAAGGTAGTCATAGTCTACTAAGTCATGTCGTAGTAATAGCTTCAACGGGTTTCAATATTTAGGACTTTTAGAAATTATCTTTCAGGAGTCAAATAGCGATAAATCCTTATTAATGGTATAAATAAGTCATCCGAACAAGTCATCCCAAATTTAATGGCCAATTCTTCATTTGAAACAAGATTAGATAAATTAAATAAGTTATTGAAGGCTGAGAAGGTTGGAAGTGTCTATATCAATAAGGAGTCTTTCTATTTAAGAGCTTATTTACCATCAAAAGTTAATCCTGATTGGACTAAATTAAAGCAACAATGGGTAGCAACTGGATTAAAGGCTGATAGAGATAATCTTGCAAAAGTTGAAAAGTTAGCAAGAAAATTATCTTATGAAAAAGTCAATGAAACTTTTATCTGGGCTAATTGGTTAGCTAGTGACGAAGAATTAAAACCAGAAAATAAAAGTCAAAAATTATCAGATATTTATAAAAGATTTGAAAAAGCCTACTTTAAAAATAAACAGAGAACTGGAGCAACTGAAAATGGTTGGAAAGCTATTGCTCAATATTTAGCACCAAGAAATGAGAGAACTAAGCCCAACTCAATTAAATTAGAACACCATAAATTATTAACTGCTGATTACATTATTTCTGTAGTTGAAAAATTCCCAGCAGAGTCAAAGGGTAAAACTGACATGATGAAATATTGTCTAAGGTTGGCAAAATTTGCAGAGATTCCAGAGATTCCAAGACTTGAAAAATATTCTGAAAAAATGAGCAAATATCAGCCTAAGAAAAGAGAAAAATTAGATTTAGATTATGCAACCCAAGTTGTTGAAGAACTTAGAAGCGATAAAAGATTTGGCTGGGCTATTGCCGCACTATTAACTTATGGCTGTCGTATTAGTGAAGTTTGGTCACTATTCCCAGAGGAAGGCGGTATTGCTGATTGCGTAACTATTAATAAGTCAAAAAAGGCTAGTGAGGTTAGATCAACAATAGCTTTACCACCCCAAAACGTAGAAAAATTTGATCTATACAATATCGAAAGAAACTACGAATATAAGACTCCAGAACAATATGACGGAGAGAGAGCAAAGGCTGAAGGTTATGCAATGGCTAAGTGGTTAAGAGACTATATGAAAGATAAAAAATTAAAATTCCAGCTATATGATTTAAGGCATTTATGGGGAGTCCAATCTGCAAAAACTAATTTATCAACTGCTAACGCCGCAAGAGCTATGGGACATAGTGTCGTATTACATGAGCAAACTTATCACGAAACAATGTCTAAGGAAGATACCAAAGAGATTGTAAGAAGAAAATTATTGGAGGAATTATCTTAATGGCATACGCTGAAAAGATAGAAGATTTTGGGAACAATAATTGGTATCTGATCGACAGAAAACCTTATCGTTGCCCTTCTTGCAATTCAAGACATATTGGAAAAGCTATTCTGGGCTATCCAACAGAAGAAGATTTTTATGATGAATCACTATTCATAATTGGTTGCATACCAGACCCAACTCCAGTTCAATGCAAGTTTGGTTGTAGAGAATGTGATTCTAAGTTTTGGAAAGATACTCCAAAAATGAGAAACCATATTAAAGAAGTAAAAGAGTATTGGGAAAATCAAAAATAACTTCTAAAAATACTGGTCTTTTTCCAGCCTTGTTCTAATAGCTCTTTATATTCTTTTCTGGCCGCTTCAATAGTTTCAACTCTGCTACCTTTCATAACTGGTTTACTACTCCTTTTATATACGCAACCATAACTAATCATCATTGCATCAATGCTTGGCGAAGGCTTGGAAACATCTTCAAATGGTTCAAAGACTTTTATTCTTGATCTATCCTTATTTATTAAAGTAAATTTCTCCATAATCAAAATTTTAGGAAAATTAGCACAATAATGCACCATATAGTGCGGCTAGATAACTACTGATAAACACTTATAAGGGGATAACTCCGAGCAAGGCTAAATCCCAGTATTTACAATAGAAGTGGTGTAACTCTTAGCTTTCTCAGGGCTATGGCGTAACTCAGGGGGTTTGGGTATGGAACTCCCTTTTTTTCTTTTATTAATTATGAGTAATTTAGATGATGTTCTTAGAGGAGCATTTGTTCAACAAGAGCAAGAAGAGACTAAATCTAAACAGATTGAGGACAGAATAAAGTCTTATGAAGGAGCTGGAGCATTATTGCCATCAAGGCAATATGGGAAGCCAGTAAATCCAGAAAAGTTTGGTTTAACTCTTAGATCAATTATTGAAAGAAATGACCCACAATTAGCGGCATTTTTAGGAATCTCAACTGGTTATCACAAGAGAAAGGAGGAGGAAGAACTAGCTCTGGAGGAAATGAAAAAGAATATGTTGGCCAAGACTGAAGAACTACGCCAAAAGAATATGAGTCAAAAAGAATTTAGAGAAAGAAACGTCCTTAGAGGATTAAGAGCTGACGGCGGGAGGTTTTATTAATGGGAATCTTACACACTACAAAAGTTGGCTCAACTGAAATGGCTAAAGCTCTTGGAATATCACTTTCAAGATTAAAGACACTTCAGAAAAATAATAAATTTACTAATGGCTCTGATTACTACACTATGGCAACTGGAAAAAATGCCAGCGGTAAAAGAATAATTTGGTCTAAAGAAAGAGCCGAACAAACTTTCTTCAAAAACAAAAAAAGAAAGCCAGAACCACCAAAAGTTACACGCTGGAATTAATTATGGGAATTGCAAGGAATCATCCAGTTTTTAATTGGATTAAATGCCAGGGGATGTTGTTTCACGACACATTAACCAGAGTTAAAAAAGACTCTGATGAATACGCAAAGAAAAAACCAAACTGGTCTGGAATTACTCCAGCTACTAAAACTTGGGCTTGGAATCAATTAAAGGAATTAGCTAAAGAAGATTATTACGCTGGTCAAATAGAAACAAGAATTGAGGAACTTGATCTAAAGGCTTCCAATATTAAAAGACAGCAAGAAGCACAAAATCAGGTCTGGGATGAAGAAACTAATAAGCTCGAAATGGAGTCTGAAAGATTAAAAGAAATCATATTTAATGCAAAAAAAAACCTCCAACTCCAATAGACCCTGACTTAGTTAAATGTATGGATGCACTAGCCAGCAAAGTGAGATTTTATAACGCTATTGAATGTTATGTCTTTATGCCTGAAGCTCTTGCCGAACTAGCTAAATTAACTAAATTTCTACAATTATCGCTGGTTATTTACTGTAATGATATGGAGCTGGATTGATGCCAAGAACCACTAGAAAAGAGAGAGAAGATCGTAGACGCTATGCACTCAAGATTGTTTCTGACGGATATGGGTGGGGGGATGCTACCAAAATCATTGAAAACACTTACTCTGTCAGCCGTAGAACCGCAATTAGGGACGTTGATTTGGCGTTTGAAGGAATAGTCCAGAGCTTAGATAAATCGGATGTAAAGAGCTTAATGGGCTGGATGACACTAGGTATTCAAAGGAACATTATGAAGGCTGAATCACAAGGCAACTTCGGTGCTGTAATTTCTGGTTACAGATTGCTTTTTGACATGATAATCAGACCTCGTGAGGAACATAGCAAGAGAACTTGGCGTGGTTATAAAGGCTCTATGTAAGTCTCAGAGGGTCTTGGACTGATACTGGACTAAAAATTGAACTTAAACACACTTACCAGCGAATAAATGAGACTCCAAAACGTAGTCATACCAATAAGCTAGTCTCAAAACCGCCTAGTAGAACTGTCTACGACACAATGCTCCTATATATATGTAAAAGTCTTATATATGTAGACTATAACTAAGTTTTTTATATGTAAAAGAGTGTGTAAAAGAGTGTGTAAAAGAAACTTAAACACTAAAACACACTTTTTCGCTGATATTCAATAAATTTCGGTTTGAACCGCCTATAATATTAGTGTTATGGATATTTGGACTAAACGTCACATCCGCAATTATTGTTCTGACCCTTCAGAAGAGAACGATAGTAAATATTCAAAGTATTACCAGAGAATTAGACGAGCTATTAGAAAAGAAGATGAAAAGACTAAAGCTCAAGGCGGCACGATTGATTGGGGATATATGTTGTGGAACTTAGATTGGTAACTACTTAGCAAAGTAATAGTAAGTTTTTCTTCCTCCAGTATTAATATCAGCTTCTTTCCTTCCAATTAGATTCTGGCTTTTTAGATCAGCAAGTATATTCCCAGCCCAACCAGCATTGCCCAACTTCAATATTAAACTTACTTGCTTG
>CACGHD010000008.1 GCA_902572825.1 uncultured Prochlorococcus sp.
TAAAAGAGTGTTATTTTTCCTACTCTGCAAACTTATTCTTGCCCACTTTTCATCCAGAAATCTAAATGAAGCACATTCTCTAAGCAATATCCCCTTATTTTCTAAATATTTTATATTAGGCGACAAGGATTTTTTACTTTCTATTAAAAAAAAGTTGGTTGAAGAGTTATGAACTTTAAGGTTCTCTATTTTTGATAATTTTTCAAATACCCTTTTTTTTTCAATATTTATCCAGCTGTGAATCTGTTTTGTCCACTGTTCATAGAATTTCTTATTACTTAGTAGATCAATTCCGGCTTTAATAGAAAATGAATTTAAAGGCCAAGGATCTCTATTTATTTCCCATTCTTTTAGTATTTTCGATGAGCCAATAACGTAACCTAATCTAAGACCAGGAATGTTGAAGATTTTGGTTAAACTTCTCAAGACTAATAAATTGTCAAATCTTTGAGTTAATGGTATTAAAGATTCTTTCTCTCCATTAGGTGTTATCGATAAGAAAGCTTCATCACAGATAACTAATTTATATTTTTTTACAACTTCCTTCAATGAATTCTTTCCCCATAATTGGCCAGTAGGGTTATGTGGATTAGTTATCCAAATAACATCACCTTTTGGATGCAGAGGAAATGGTTGAGGAAAAATATCATTCCAGTTTTTTGGTAATTCGCAATGTATAAAATTGCTATTCCAACAATTTAAAGATCTTTCATAATCAACAAATGAGGGAGAAGGAATACAACTTATTCCAAATTTGGATGCTTCATAACCTGCCCAGGTTATTAGTTCAGAAGCTCCATTTCCAGGAAGTATATTGTCTGGATTTATCCCATGAAATTTACCGATTATTTCTTTCAGATCATTCAAGTTTCTCTCTGGGTAATATCTAAATCCAAGATTCTTAATTCCAGCATTTAATGAATCTATTAGTATTTGAGGTGGATCAAAGGGTACTAAAGAGGCACTTGCGTCAATAATTTCAGAGGGTAATAAATTTAATTTTTTTGCATTTGCATATACATTCCCTCCATGCTTTAAGTTTGATATTTGCATGGCTAATGTTGAGTAATCATTAGTTTTCGGATTGTTCATTATTCATTTTCTAATTTTTATTTAACCCATTTTAAATCTGATCCAATGGCCTCTTTTATATTAGATAATTGATGTTTATTGAGTTGCTTTAAAATCCCTTCCAGTATATTGGGGACTAATTGTGGCCCCTTATATATCCATCCCGTATAAAGTTGAATTAATGATGCTCCAGAACAAATTCTTTCCCAAGCCGACTCTGGACTATCGATTCCTCCAACGCCAATTAAAATAATCTTTTTATCAATATTATGAATATGTTTTATTATTTGATTTGCTTTTTTTTGTAGAGGCTTTCCACTTAATCCTCCATTTTCTTCAGAAAGTAATAATCCTGTTTGAATGATCTTCCTATTTTCAAGACCTAATCTATCTATGCTGGTGTTAGTAGCAATTATTCCATCGATGTTTTCCTCGATTATTAATTGGCAAATATCTTCAATATCTTTAAGGCCTAAATCTGGTGCAATTTTTACAAATAATGGTGGACAATTAGGTAAGTTTTTAATTTCTCTAAGAAGTTCTTTTAGAAGAATTGGATCTTGTAATTTTCTTAGCCCTTCAGTATTTGGAGAACTTACGTTTATTGCTGCGTAATCACAATATGGAATTAATAATTTTAGAGAAGTTAAATAATCATCTTTTGCTTGAGATAAACCTGTAATTTTTGACTTCCCGAAATTTATCCCTAAACAAATATTCTTTCTATTTTTTTTAAACTCAATACCTTGTTCTACAAAGTTTTTAACTAGATTTTCAGCACCATTATTATTGAAACCCATTCTATTTAATGCCGCTTCTTCTTCCGCCAATCTAAACAACCTTGGTTTGGGATTTCCATCCTGAGCAAATTTGGTTACTGTACCAAGTTCGGCAAATCCAAAACCAAAATCTTTCCATACATTTGCAGCATTTCCATTTTTGTCGAAACCTGCAGCTAAACCAATTGGATTACAAAAATTTATACCACATATGCTCTGAGTTAACCTCTTATCAACTACAGAAAATTCTTCATTTAGATTTTTTAAGATAGAGGATACTATAGGCCAATTATATTTTCTCGAACTGAATGATAGAAGACTAAGAGATAAATTTGTTAAGTATTCTGCATCAATTCCAGAGTCTTTTTTTAATACAGGGGTAATCAAGTTTTTATAAAGATTTTTAAATCCCCCCTTCTGTTCATTCATAAAAAATTAGGCTTCTTTTTTTTCTATTATCCAATATTTTTTATCTTTAGGAATCAATCTCCAATTACGCCATTCAAAAAGTGAATATTGTTTTATCTTTAAGTGGTTGTCATCTCCTAATAAGCTGTCTAGTTCAGGTGAACTTAACAGGTACTTTTTTTCTGCAAATTTTTGAATTAATTCATTGCGTGAAAATAATTCCTGAATTTCTGCAGGTGCATTTTTTTCAAAAAAATCAACTGAGGATTCTACTTTTTTTAAGTTACTTTCTATAGATATACCTTTACTATAATTAGTTGCAATTTTATCAACCCTATCATTTTGTTTATCCCCGCTATGTCCTTTAACATATTCCATTATTAGGCCATTAATTCTTAATTGATCAATTTTTTGCCATAGATCAAAATTTTGAACTGGTTTTCCTGAACTTGTTTTCCATCCATTTTTCTTCCAATTAATAATCCATTTTGTATAACCCTCTATGACATATTTACTATCAGTTCTTAGTTTAAAGTTCTCTTTTAATTTGTAGGTTTTTAATTTCTCAAGAGTTTTTATAGCCGCAGTGAGTTCCATTCTATTATTAGTAGTATTTTGCTCGGAACCACCTATTTCTAATTCGCTGTTATCGTCAAAAATTATTAAACCGCCCCAACCACCTGGGCCTGGATTACCGCTGCAGGCTCCATCTGTTGCGGCTTCAATCGCAATACTATCACTATTCATAATTTTTGAAGCCGATATTAAGGTTATCGGCTTGAAAAAATGTACTCTTACTTAAGTGTAACTTTACCGCCAGCTTCTTCAATCTCTTTCTTTAAAGATTCAGCATCTGCTTTGGCAATTCCTTCTTTTACTGTTTTTGGTGCAGATTCAACAAGTGCTTTTGCATCGCCTAGACCTAGACCAGTTGCATTTCTAACAACCTTAAGTACTTTGATTTTTGCAGCTGCATCAAAGCTTTCGAGAACTACATCAAATTCAGTTTTTTCTTCAGCAGCGCCACCATCTGCGTCACCGCCAGCTGCTCCTGGAGCTGCCATTACTACACCTGCAGAAGCTGCGGCAGATACACCAAAAGCCTCTTCAATTTGCTTTACAAGCTCAGATGCTTCTAAAAGTGATAAAGATTTTAATGATTCAAGAATTTCTTCAGTTTTTGCGGACATTTTCTTAAAAGTTAATTAGGGTTTTTGATTTAAGATTCTGATTTTTCAGAATGTTGTTTAAGTGATCTAGCAAGTCCAGAAGGCACTTCATTGATAGAGATCGCAATTTTTGTTGCTACGCCATTTAGAGCGCCAGCAATTTTTGCCATCAATACCTCTTTAGATGGGAGACTTGCAATTTCTTTTATTTCAGAATCGCTTAGAAGTCTGCCTTCAAATAAAGCTCCTTTGGTTTCGGATTTTTTTGTGTCTTTTTGAAAAGATTGGATAGCTTTTACAGCACCACCAACATCTTCTTTGATTAAGACAAAAGCATTAGTTCCGGTCAGTAAAGATTCAAGATCGTTCCAATTACTATCTCCATTAATAGCTTTACGCATTAATGAATTTTTAGTAACTTTGCAAATGCCGTTAGTTGTTTGCAATCTAGATCGCAAATCTGACATTTCTTTGATAGTTAAACCTTTATAGTCAAGAACTACAGCCATTTCCGAGTCGTTTAATAGAGATTTAATCTCACTAACGATTTGTTGCTTATTCTCTAGTGTTCGGCCCATTGATGTTTTTTGGATCGTAATTTAGGGAGAGCAGGAAATGCGGCAAAGTCCTTTTAAAGAGGCCGCTTTTATTAGATCCAAAAAGAAATAACTTAAGACGAGTCCTCGGTAGGAATTAAAAATTTAGAATAACTAAATCAACCTACTTTCTTTGGCCGTATTATTGCACTTTAAATTATACTACAAAGCGTTAACCTTCAGGTTGGTAATCTTGTACGGCATTTATGTCTAATTGAACCGAAGGCCCCATTGTTGAAGTTACATAAAAAGTTTTCCAATACTTTCCTTTAGCTCCACTTGGTTTATTTTTATCAATTGATTCTTGTAAGGTTTTTAAGTTGTCAAATAGAGCCTCTTTTGTGAAACTTGCTTTTCCAAAGCGGACATGAACAATTCCAGCCTTATCTGCTCTAAATTCGAGCTTACCAGCTTTGAATTCTTTTATTGCATTAGCAATGTCATTAGTTACTGTCCCAGCTTTAGGATTAGGCATTAAACCTCTAGGTCCTAAAACTCTTCCTAATTTTGCAACCTTTGGCATCATATCTGGAGTTGCAATAAGTAGATCAAACTCCATATTTCCTTTGTTGATGCTTTCTACAAGATCTTCTTCGCCAAATAAATCTGCACCAGCGGCCTTGGCTTTCGATACATTCTCACCGCTTGTAATTACTGCAATTTTGATGCTTTGGCCAGTACCATGTGGTAATGCAACAGTGGTCCTTAATTGTTGATCAGTATATTTTGGATCAATACCTAGACGTATATGTGCTTCAATAGTTTCATCAAATTTTGCATTAGCATTTTCCTTGATAATACTAAGAGCTTCAAGTGGTGCGTAAATGCGATCTTCTATCTTTGTTGATAGAGCCGCCATTCGTTTAGATAGTTTTTTCATAATAATATTGGGTGCAAACGGTTATTAACTAACCTCCCCTAAAAAGTGAGAAATTTGTATTGAACTTAATCGGTGATAGAGACGCCCATATTACGAGCAGTACCCTCAATTACTTTCATTGCTGATTCAACACTAGAACAGTTTAGATCAGGAAGCTTAGTTTTGGCTATTTCTTCTAATTGAGATTTACTTATATTCCCAACGGAGCCTTTTGCGGATTCACCTGAACCTTTCTCTATACCAGCTGCTTTTGTTATTAAGACGGAGGCAGGAGGTGTTTTTGTGATAAAAGTAAAGCTTCTATCTTCAAAAACAGAAATCTCGACTGGAATGACAAAACCTGCTTTATCTTGTGTTCTTGCATTGTATTCTTTGCAAAATGCCATGATATTGACACCATGTTGTCCTAAAGCTGGTCCTACAGGAGGAGCAGGATTTGCTTTGCCTGCTTGCAAAGCAAGCTTGATAACTGCAACAATTTTTTTTGCCATTAGATTAGAGAATTTAAGCTGGAGTAGAAAATCATAATTTTACTCGATAAACAAGAACAATTAGAAATTAATTTTGTTTATTGATTTGGGAGAATTCTAATTCTACAGGAGTCTCGCGCCCAAATATTGAAAGTAATGCTTTTAATTTATTTCTTTCTCCGGAAACTTCTATAACTTCTCCCTGAAAATCCTTAAATGGACCGCTAGTCACAATGATTCTATCTTTTTCTTCAATATCTAATTTGATTACTGCTTTTTTTTCTGATGCGCGCTTAAAGATTCTATTAACTTCTTGTCTTGATAATGGTCGAGGTTTGATATGACCTCGCGATCTTCCGCTGCCTCTACCGTCTTCAGCACCAACAAAGTTAATTACATTTGGAGTACTTTTAACAGCCATCATTGTATCTTCATCCAAAATCATTCTTACGAGGACGTAACCTGGGAAAACTTTTTCTTCAGTAGTTTGTCTGCTTCCATCTTTTTTTAATTTAATTCCTGGAGTTTGGGGAATTTCAATCTCAATAATTCTATTATTAACACCTAAAGTTACTGATCTCTGCTCAAGAGTCGCTTTTACTTTTTTTTCACAGCTTGATGCTACTTGAACTGCATACCATCTTGCGATGCTTGTATTTGCTTTTGAAGAAGCAAGGTTTGTAGTTAATTCATTACTCATTTTTCTGGAAGCTTAATTAAAATCTTTATTAATGGATATTCGGGAGATAATTCAACCAAAAATTTGCGAGGCTGCCCATCCATAGAATCTGCTAACAGAAGCAATTGCTGCAGCAGAAAAAGATACCATAATTATAACTGCTACTGATTCGCTAAAAAGTTGTTGTTTGTTAGGCCACACGACAAGTTTAAGCTCATCGTAGGTAGATCTAAAAAAATTATTCTTTTTTTTAGGCTCTTCAACTTCAGGAGAATCCTTTTTAAGAGGTTCTTTATTAGTAGTAGGACTTGTCACAAAATTTTTTTGAAATTAAGCTTTATGCTTTACTTTTTATTTTAGCTTATTGATTTACTCCTCAGCTAGGTTTGAAAACGATCTCATCTTTTTTAGCAGGGTTAAGTTTAATTGTTATATTTTTTTTATTTTTAAAGTTATCCTCTAAAAGTTTTGCAGCCAAGGGATTTTCTATTTGTCTTCTAAGTTCCCTGCTAAGTGGCCTAGCACCATATTCAGGTTCGTAAGAATCGTTTGCAATTTTGTTGATAACTTTTTTGTCTATAGCGATATTTATTTTCTGCTCAAGTAGCAGGTTCTTTAAATCTTCTGTTTGTAGAATGATTATTTTTTGAAGTTCATCAATAGATAATGGATCAAACTTTACTACTTCGTCAACTCTATTTAAAAATTCAGGTCTAAAAATTGAAGACAATGCATTACTAATTAAATCATCTAGAGTTTGTTGATCTTTTTCTAAATTTCCCTCACTTTTAGAAATCTTTTGTGAATACTCCAATATAGATTTACCAGCTAGGTTACTTGTCATAATGATTACCGTATTTTTGAAATCTACGGTCCTTCCTTGAGAGTCCGTTAATCTTCCTTCATCTAATACTTGCAAAAGGATATTAAATACTTCTGCATGTGCTTTTTCTATCTCATCAAGAAGTATTACTGAATAGGGTTTACGTCTTACAGCTTCAGTTAATTGACCTCCCTCTTCATAACCAACATAACCTGGGGGAGCTCCTAAAAGTCTTGCTACGGCATTTTTCTCCATATATTCACTCATGTCTAATCTTAAAAGTGCGTCTTCTTCATCAAATAAAACTGTTGCAAGAGATTTTGCTAATTCTGTTTTACCAACACCAGTAGGACCCATAAATAAAAAAGATCCAATAGGTCTTTTAGGACTTTTCATGCCAACTCGAGCTCTTCTAATAGCAGCCGAAACAGCTTCTATGGCTTTTTCTTGTCCAATAACTTTTTCACTTAGTTCTGTTTCTAGATTGACTAATTTCTTACGTTCATTTGAAACTACTTTAGAAATTGGAATACCTGTAATTTTTGATATAACATCTGCAATATCATCAGGTTCAACTTGATATTTAAAAGGGAAATTTCTATTTTTCTTTATTTTATTAAAGTTCTCTTCGTGTTTTTGTATGTCATTCTCTATTTCACTTAACTCTTCTTCAAGCTTTTCTAAATAATCTAGATCATTTTCAATTTCGCGATTTGATTTATCTTTAATTTGTTTGATTAGCTTATCTTCTTCTTTCATTAAAATAGATAATTCCTCCATTTCTTCACGTAAATTGTTCCAATTTTCCAAAAGAACGTTCAATTTTGCCTCTGATTGTTGTCTATTATTCAATAGTTTTTCTTGAGCTTCGATATTTTCTCCTTGCAAATTATTCAATTTTTCATCAATAGAATTAAGTTTGTTTTCTTGTTGGAGAATGATTTGAGGCATATTATTAGACTCGATTTTCAACTGTGCAGCTGCTTCATCAATTAAATCTATTGCACTATCAGGGAGACATTTATCGCTGATATATCTATCGGCCAATTTCGCAGAGTAGTTTACAGCTTCTTCAGAAATTTTTATGCCATGATGTAATTCATAGTTCTTTTTGATCCCTTGTAATATTTTTGCGCTTAATTCTACTGAAGGTTCATTAACAGCTATCTTTTGAAAGCAATTATTTAATGCCTGATCTTTTTCAATAGTTTCACGAAATCTCTCAGGTGTTGTTGTACCGATACATCTAAGTTCTCCTTCAGCTAGTAAAGGTTTTAAGATATTACTGATATCGGTAGAAGATCTGTCAGAACTTAATATTGAGTGAATTTCATCAATAAATAGAATCATTCCTTGGTTTGGATTATTTAGTTCCTGCATTATTAAACTTAGTCTTTCCTCTAGTTGACCTCTGAATTTGGTCCCAGAAACTAATGCACCTAAGTCAAGTGAAATAATTTTTAAGTCTTTTAAAGTATCAGGAACTTTTTTGTTTACAATTAATTGAGCAAGTAATTTTGCAATTGAGGTTTTACCAACTCCAGTATTACCAATAAGTATAGGGTTATTTTTGTTTCTTCTGCAGAGTACCCTCATTAAATTATTGATCTCATTTTCTCTTCCTAAAACGGGATCCAGTAAGCCTTTTTTAGCTAATTCTGTTAAATCTTTTCCATAAATTGAAAGAGCATTTTCATCTTTTCCAAATTGTTTTTTGGTTTCAATTTGAAGTTCACTTTTCGGTAATGGAACAATAGCTTTTTTAAATTTTTCTTCTTTTACAAAAGTCTCCTTAGTCTCGTTGTTTGATTCAAAATTAGATTGATTATTTATTTCAATTACATTCCCATAATTAAAAGAATCTTTTGATTGATTAATATTTGGGAAAAACTTTAATTCTTCCTCTAATTTTTCCATGGAAAGGTTTCCTTCTTCAAAAACATAATTTCCAATTCTTAAATCTCTTCCAAGAGCAATTAGTAAATGAGGGATTTCTATTAATCTCGATCCCCATTGAGTTTTAATCTGATTCGCGTTATCTAATAAAATTTCTAAATCTTCTCCGATAGTAAAAATATCTGACTCATTTGTTGGTGTCTCTTCTAAAAAATCTTCTGTTATATCTAAAACAGTATCTTGGTCGATTGATAATTTTTCAATGAAGGCAAAGAATTCACTTGATGAAAACAATGTATGAATTATGTGTTCAATATTAAATTCGCTATGATCCCATTTTTTTGCGGTTTCTTCACCTAATAAAAGAAGATTCCAACTAATATCGCTAAATAGTTCAGGACTGGATGTAAGTGTTTCTCTCATAAACTATAAAAACTATAGTTGATTATTAATTAATATTCTAAATAGGATCTGCATTAATAATCATCCAATAATTTTCAAATTGTAAGATGAATTTGAAAATTATTTAGATGAGAGGATTTGCGGGGACTTTAGAATGAAAAAAAACGTTAAATAATATCTAAGCTCTCATAAAATTAAAAGTTATAGTTGGTTAACAAATATATTTCAGATATTAGCCAAATAGTTCAGCTATTAATAGGATTTAAATAGTAATAATTAAATTGTGAAAGAAACTATTGATTTTCTTATTGATACTGTTGAAGCAAGGCAAGTCCTTGATTCAAGAGGTAATCCAACTGTAGAAGCAGAAGTATTTTTGGATTGTGGTGCAAGTGGTAGAGCAATTGTTCCCAGTGGAGCTAGTACTGGTGCTCATGAGGCACATGAATTAAGAGATGGTGGTTCGAAATATATGGGGAAAGGCGTTTTAAATGCTGTTAATAAAATTCATGAAACAATATCGCCGGCTTTATGTGGTTTGTCATCTTTAGATCAAACTGCAGTAGATAAATTAATGATTGAAATTGATGGAACTCCTAATAAGTCTAACCTTGGAGCAAATTCAATCCTTGCAGTAAGTCTTGCAACTGCTAGAGCATCAGCAAATGCTTTAGACATTCCCTTATATAGATATCTTGGAGATCCATTATCCAATCTTCTTCCAGTCCCATTGATGAATGTAATAAATGGTGGTGCTCATGCACCAAATAGTCTTGATTTTCAGGAATTTATGCTTGTTCCACATGGAGTTAATAATTTCAGTGAATCATTAAGAATGGGTACTGAAATTTTTCACTCATTAAAGTCATTACTTGATCAAAAGGGTCTATCTACTGCTGTAGGCGATGAGGGTGGATTTGCCCCGAATTTGTCATCAAGCGAAGAAGCAGGGGACTTATTATTAGAAGCAATTCAAAAAGCCGGATTTAAGCCTGGTGAGCAGGTGTCTTTAGCTTTAGATGCTGCTAGTACTGAATTTTATGGTGATGGTATTTATAAATATGAAGGTAAAAGTTTAAATAGTTCTGAAATGATTTCATATCTTTCAAAATTAGTTTCTAATTATCCCATAGTTTCAATAGAGGACGGTTTAGCTGAGGATGATTGGGAGGGTTGGTCAGAATTAAACAAAGAATTAGGCAATAAAGTTCAGCTTGTAGGTGATGATTTATTCGTTACTAATACAGAAAGATTACGGAAAGGGATTATAGAAAAATCTGCTAATTCAATCTTAATAAAGGTTAATCAAATTGGAACATTAACTGAAACTTTGGAAGCTATTGAGTTAGCTAAAATGTCTGGTTTCACTAGTGTTATAAGTCATAGAAGTGGTGAGACTGAAGATACAACAATTGCAGATTTATCTGTCGCTACAAGATCGGGTCAGATTAAGACTGGCTCTTTGAGCAGAAGTGAAAGGATTGCAAAATATAATAGGCTTTTAAAAATTGAGGAGGAATTAGGAAATCAAGCAAGATTCGCTGGAGCTTTAGGTTTAGGTCCCAAAAATATATAGTTTTTTTAGCGCTTAAGTTTTTCTAAACGTGAGCCTTTTCTCATGATTAATTGGCACTTTATCCAATCAATACTTATTGGTAGTGCAAAAAAAAGTGGCAACAATGCAAAATTATTTTGTTTATTGGTTACAAGTAAAGCAGATGCAATTGATAAGCTTCCTATGAGAATTGAATGGCCTAAAGTCTTTTGAGCCGTAAACATTTTTTTGAATTGCCTATCAGACTCTCCCATTCTTATTTGCAATTGTAAGTCGCCCTGTTCTAATCTTTCTAAACTTTCATCTATTCTTTTGGGAATTCCAACAGCTTTCGATCCTAGTTCACCTACTTGCCTTCCAAATTGGTTAATTAAATCGTTGGGACTTTGATTATTTGAAGTCATAAGTTCTATTAAATAAGGCTTGGTAACTGATACAAGGTTAAACCCTGGATCAAGCATTCTACCAACTCCTTCAAAAGTTGATAAAGCTCTCATCACAAATATTAAATCTACTGGCAGTTGAAATGGCGTTTCATAAACCAGTTCGTATAGATCTCCAGATAGTTTTTCAATAATATTAGGACTAAATGGCGGAGTTAAGGCTTCTTTAAGCATCAATCTTACTAATCTTCTGACTGGTCCTACATCAATATCGTTTGAAATTAGCCCAGCTTGTTGTAATTGGCTAACAAGTGATGAGGCGTCTCTAAGAGCAGCAGCTTTAACCATCCCCCCTAATCTTGTTTGAAGATTATTTGAGATGTTCCCCATCATTCCAAAATCATAAAAAATTAATTTACCTTCACTTGAAACTGCTAGATTCCCTGGATGAGGATCTGCATGAAAAAAACCGTAATTTACTAATTGTTTTAAGTAGCTGATTGCACCTATCTCTGCAATTTTAGATAAATCAATTTCTTGTGTTTTTAATTTTTCTAAATCGCTTATTTTTGTCCCTTCCACATAACTTAAACAAAGCACTTTTTCACTGCTCATATCCCAAATTACTTCAGGTACTTGAACATTTTCATCATCAAGAAATTGTTGCCTAAATCTTGCTGCATATTGCGCTTCGCAATTAAAATCAAGTTCTTTCATTAGAACTTTCCTACACTCTTTAGCAATCTCAACCCAGTTTCTACCTCGACTCCAATTCTTATTTTTCTGCAATAATCCTGCTATTTGCTGCATTATGCCCAAATCGATAATAAATAATTCTTTTAAATTGGGTCTTTGAACTTTAAATACTACTTTTTTACCATCTTTTAAAGTCGCACTATGAACCTGAGCTAGTGATGCTGATCCAACAGGATCACATGTTATTTGATCTATTTCATTAAACTTAGACCCTAGTTCCTCTTTTATAGTTGCTTCAACTTGCACAAATGAAAAATTAGGTACTTGATCCTGCAATTTAGATAATTCCTGTATCCAAGTATTAGGAATTAAATCAGGTCTCGCTGATAATAATTGTCCAATTTTAATAAATGCTGATCCAAGCTTTATTAATTGATTAGTAAAACGTCTAGCTCTTTTAATTTGGACCCTACTTTTTTCATTGCTCTTTGTTTGGAAAATTGTAAATCTAATATTATCTATCCACAAATTTATTAAAAGCGAAATCAGAGTGATCCAAATAAGATAAGCTCTCCTCAATTGTTTTAAACGATAGTGCAAAATGTGATAACTCATTTCATTTGATTATTTATGGTTTTATTAAAGAGATCAATTTGCTTATTTATATCTTCAATTTCATTTAAAGCTTTTTTTATTTTAGAATTTTGATAAATATTTGTAGACTCATTTTCTTGAATATTCTCCGCTTTTTCCATTCTTGAGGCTTCTTCGATTATTGATTCTTTCAAACTATCAAATTCTTTTTTGAGGATTTCTGGAGTATCTTGAGCAATATTTGCTGCTTCTTCAATTTTTTCAACCAATATCTCGTTTAATTTTTCGGTTACTTTCTTAATAGCAGCTTTTAAAAGGTAATCAGAGTTGGTCATGAAAAATATAATGTTTCTACAGCAATTGATTTTTCGATATGACCTAATAATAGATCAATACAGTACATTTCATGTAACTGATCATTTTGATAATTAATTTTTTATATTTTTCCTATGTAAGTTTGTTTCTATATTATGCTTTTTTCTCTTTTTTCTTTTAACTTATATCTATATAAAGGTTAGGTATTTAAATTTAAAGATATCTTCTAACCAAGAACTCAACTAATTAACTACTAAAAAGGAGTTTTATTAAATTGGAAATCATTGAGTCAGATGTGGTTATTATCGGAGGAGGCCCGGCCGGATGTACTTGCGCACTTTATACATCTCGTTCAAACTTAAAGACTGTTATTTTAGATAAAAATCCATCTGTTGGCGCTTTAGCAATAACCCATCAAATAGCTAATTATCCAGGTGTTCCGGTTGATATAAGTGGCGATAAATTACTCACTCTTATGAGAGAACAGGCTGTGCAATACGGCACTGACTATAGGAGAGCACAAGTGTTTGGGATAGACGCTAGTGGAGAATGGAAAATGGTTTATACACCCGAAGGTACTTTCAAAGCTAAATCACTTGTACTTGCAAGTGGAGCTATGGGGAGACCTGCATCATTTAAGGGCGAAGCGGATTTTCTTGGCAAAGGAGTAAGTTATTGTGCTACATGTGATGGGGCTTTTTATAAAAATAGAGAAGTTGCTGTTGTTGGTGTGAACAAGGAGGCAATTGAAGAGGCAACTGTTCTAACTAAATTCGCATCAACTGTGCATTGGATTACATCAAGTGATCCTAAATCAGATAATGAAGAAGCTATGGAATTGATGGCTAGTTCAAATATAAAACATTGGAGTAGAACAAGATTATTAGAAATATTGGGTGATGATATGGGTGTTAATGGGGTTGTTGTAAAAAATAAGCAAGAAGAAAATCCTATCAATTTAAATTTAGATGGTGTCTTTGTCTATATGAGTGGGTCAAAGCCGATCACTGATTTTTTAGGGGATCAAATTGCTTTAAAAGAAGACGGAGGAGTTATTGTGGATGACTTTATGTCTACAAACTCTGATGGGGTATGGGCTATTGGAGATATAAGAAACACTCCATTTAAGCAAGCAGTTGTAGCGGCTTCTGATGGATGTATTGCCGCAATGTCAATTGATAGATATCTAAATAGTAGAAAAAATATAAGAGTAGATTGGATTCATTCTTAAAAATATTTTCTTCACTTTAAAGGGGTGTTGCTTCAGAAATATAAGCGACTCCTCCGTAGTAGCTTAAATCGTCCCTAATGTTTTCTCTCATTTTATCTATTAATTCTTGCTCACAAAAAACAATTACATGAGCGTTTGATCCATATCCTGTAAATTCCATATCTTCGGTAACAACTCTTTCAGGCCCTCTGCCTGTGGCGTGTTTCATAACAGTATATCCAGGAACATTAGCTTTTTCTAATGTTTTAATGATTGCATCTAGTTCTCTTTCACTAAATATCAAGTCTAATCTTTTCATTTTTTTATAGAGGGGAAAGTGGGATAATGGTATTTACTAAACTCATATATATTGGAATGCCCAGAACTATATTGAATGGGAAAGTGAGACCAAGTGTAGTTGATATGTAATAACTAGATTTAGCCTCTGGAACTGTCATCCTCATTGCTGCAGGAACTGCTAAATAAGAGGCGCTTGCACATAAAACCACAAATAACAGTGCGTTGCCAGTTCCTAAAGATAAAAATCTTGCAACGAAAACGCCAATAAATGCATTAAATAAAGGCATAAAAATAGCAAAGCCAATCAAGAACGAACCCGCATTCTTCAGTCTCGGTAATCTTTGAGCAGCGACTATTCCCATATCTAACAAAAAGAAGCATTCTGCTCCATAGAATAATTGTCCAGTAAAAGGCTCCATTTTTGCAATCCCTGAGGGATTACTGGAAGCAGTGAGAAAACCTACAATTAAGCTCGATAACAATAAATATACTGATCCATTCAAAAGTGATTCGTGTAATATTGCACTTAGATGCATTTTTCTTGATTTTGGTCTATTTTGGGGAGCTGCAAATTTCACAAGTAATAATCCAACTATGATTGCAGGAGATTCCATTAAAGCTAAGGCGCCAACCATAAATCCATCAAAAGCTATTTTTTGACTTTCTAAAAAACTTTCTGCGGAAATAAATGTAACTGCACTAATTGAACCGTATGCTGCTGCTATTGCTGCTGAATTAAAGACATCAAACTTAAATCTTAAAATTAAAAATCCAATCAGTGGGATTACTAGTGACATCATTATTGCAGCACTTAAAGTCGGCAATACTTGATTTGTAAAACCACTGTTCTGTATCTCTATACCTCCTTTAAACCCAATAGCTAGTAGAAGATATAAGGAGAAGAGTTTAGGTAATGGAGCTGGTATTTCTAAATCAGATTTAAAAAGTACTGATATTGCTCCAATTAAAAAGAAAAGAACTGGCGGGGCTAATACATTTTGCAGAATTGGATTTATTTCCATAAATTATTATGTTATTTCATTTAGAGCAGTTTCTAACGCCTCTTTTCTTGTTTCAATAATTCCTTCAACTCCAAACTTAGCCAATCTATCTTTTACTTTTTCATTAGCACCAGCAACAAATGCTTTTCTGGAATTATTTTTTGCTTCTTGCATCATATCTTCTATTGCCAGAGTCGCCGTTACTCCAAGTCGTGGTACATCAGTAATATCTAATATCAAAACTTTATAGTTTCTTACAAGCATCATTCTTTCAGATATCCCTTTAGCTGCTCCAAAACTAAGTGGTCCTTTAAGTCTAAATAGCATCACCTCTCCTGAACATCTATCTAGTAGTGCTTTTTCATCAGCAGGTAATGCATTTTTAGCTTCATCATCTTTTGATAAAGGATTATCCTCATCCATACCTTCTAGTTGAGTTTCGGTTATTGAATCAATAGTAAGCATATTTGCTATGAATACGCCTACTAAGACAGCCCAAATTAAATCCCAAAACACAGTCATTAGAAGTACGCCGTACATTACGACTGAAGTTTTTAATGATAACTTGTGAGCTCTCCTCAAGAATCCCCAATCAATGATATCTAGACCAACTTTTATAAGAATTCCTGCGAGCAATGCTGTTGGTATTTGCTCAGCTAAAGGTCCTGCACCAACTAAAACTATCAACAACACAACTGAGTGAACCATACCAGAGATGGGAGTTGACCCTCCAGATTTAACATTTATAACTGTCCTCATTGTTGCTCCTGCTCCAGGTAAACCTGAAAACAGACCAGCAACTGCATTTCCTATTCCTTGACCAATAAGTTCTCTATCAGAATTATGTTTTGTTTGTGAGATATTATCTGCTACAAGAGATGTCAGTAAAGAGTCAATTGCACCCAGAACTGCGAGGACTAATCCTGCCTTGAAAATAATTGGAAAATATTGATTAAAACTTGGGAAATTTAAAGATGGAACTCCTCTTGGAATTTCTCCAATTCTATCAATAGCTCCATCTCCAAAAATTAATATTGATATTGGAGTTACTATCAATAGTGCTAAGAGAGGAGAAGGAACCCACTGACTTATTTTTCTAGGAGTTAGGAATACAATACCTAGCGTCATTATTGCTACTCCAATGGCAGCACCGTTTGGCTGGAAATTTGAAAATACAGTAGATAAAGATTCGACTACTCCACCACGAGTGCTAATTCCTAATAATGGACCAATCTGAAGTGCAATGATTATTACTCCAATACCAGACATGAATCCTGAAACAACAGAATAAGGAACTAAAGTAATGTATTTACCTAATTTTAAAATTCCAAAAAATATTTGGAGTAAGCCCCCAATGACTACCGCAGCCATAACTAAAGGTAAAATTTCTCCTGCAGAAAGATCTCTTGGAACTCCTACTGCTGCTAAGCCTGCTACTACTCCCGCAACTGTTACACTCATGGGGCCTGTAGGTCCACTAACTTGAGCAGGTGTTCCGCCGAATAATGCGGCTAAAAAACCAACAACTACTGCTCCATATAGTCCATATATTGCTCCGCCAGGTCCTAACGCAGCATTACCAAAAGCAAGCGCGAGAGGTAGAGCCACCACTGCGGCTGTGATGCCTCCAAGAATATCCCCTCTTACATTTTTCAGATGAAATCCATTAATTATTTTCAAAGATGCTCTCCTTAAAATAAATACTTAACTAGAAGATATTATCTCTTAATGACGTAAATTTGTGAAAAATGAAGTTTGTACAAAATATTTTTGTAACTTTTTTTTCTCTTGTTAAATAAATTTAAGTTAATTTTCCTGAACAAAATTAGTCTCTGATTGATTTATGTGCGAGGCAAGCGATTAATGTATTAGATAAATATTTTTCAATTTAATAATATTCAAATGAATTCGATTATTCGTCCAAGAAGATTAAGAAGAACTGAAGCAATTAGAGAAATGGTTAGAGAAAACCATTTGGCGGCATCGGACTTTATCTATCCATTATTTATTCATGAAAAAGATTTTAAAGAGGAAATTTCCGCAATGCCCGGAACTTATAGATGGGATATTAATGGTTTATTAAAGGAGGTTACTAGGGCATGGGAATTGGGAATTAGATCTGTGGTTCTTTTCCCAAAAATTAATGATAGCCTGAAGACTGAAGATGGAGCAGAATGTTTTAATGAGGATGGTTTAATACCTAAAGCTATTCGAATATTAAAAAAAGAGATTCCAGAAATGGCAATAATGACAGATGTTGCCTTGGACCCTTACTCGTGTGATGGACATGATGGCCTAGTTGATGAAACTGGAAAAATATTGAATGATGAAACGATTGAAATTTTAAAAAAACAAGCTTTAACTCAAGCTAGAGCTGGAGCAGATTTTATTGGCCCTAGTGACATGATGGATGGCAGAGTTGGAGCAATAAGGACTGCTCTTGATAGTGAAGGATTTAGTGATGTAGGTATTATTAGTTATACAGCTAAATATTCATCTGCTTATTATGGTCCGTTTAGAACTGCTTTAGATTCGGCTCCTAGAGAAAATAGTAAGAAAATAATTCCGGACAATAAGTCTACATATCAAATGGACCCTGCTAATTCAAAAGAGGCTTTAATTGAATCTGCATTGGATCAGTATGAAGGAGCTGATATTTTGATGGTAAAACCAGGAATTTCATATTTGGACATTGTTTATAGACTAAGCACATTTTCAAATAAGCCCATAGCTGCATACAACGTTAGTGGCGAGTACTCCATGGTAAAGTCTGCTGCAATGAAAAACTGGATTAATGAAAAAGACATTGTATTAGAAACGTTGCTTAGTTTCAAAAGAGCGGGAGCAAAACTGATACTCACTTATCATGCTTGCGATGCATCTCAATGGTTGCAGGAAAATTAAAAACTCATTATTAACAAAAATTTGGTTTATTCTTAGATTAATAATAAATTAACTACTTTGTTTTGAAGCTATCACAAGAAGTAAATAGGATTGGTCACATCGCACTTAGAGTAGAGAATCTCGAAAGGGCTAAATCTTTTTATATTAAGCTTGGTATGAATTTAGTTTGGGACGATAAAGATTGGTCTTATTTAGAAGCAGGTAAAGGGAAAGATGGACTTGCGTTGTTAGGCCCTAGTTACAAAGCTGCGGGTCCACACTTTGCTTTTCATTTTGAAAATAAAAAAGAAGTGGAAAATATTCAAAATGATTTAAAGAACTCTGGTGTAAAAGTTGGTCCTTTACATGAACATAGAGATGGAACAGCATCTTTTTATATGAAGGATACTGAAGGAAACTGGCTCGAGATGCTTTATGTTCCTCCTGAAGGGATTCAATCGAATGTTTGATTCTTTTTTTGTATGCAAGAGAAAAGTTATTGTAAAAAATCATATTCGGATAACACCTTAGAAGAAGAATCTATAAGCCTTTTAGAGTGGGATGCATTAAAAACGCATTTATCTTCATTCGCCTCAACGGAAATGGGCAAACGAGCAATTTTAAGTTTTGGTATTCCTTCAGAATACGAAGCATCTAAAAGACTTTTAAATGAAACTGTTGAAATAACTGAGTTAGAAAGTAATTTAGATAAATCAATTAGCTTGTCTGGTGTTTTTGATATCAATAGAAATATTGAAATTTGTTCCAAGGGAGGTGTAATTTCCTCTTCTGAATTGTTAGAAATAGCGAAAACAATTGCTGCAGCAAGAAATTTAAAAAAAATCTTATTAGATTTTGAACAAAGACCTTATATTTCATCATTTATAAAAAATTTAATTGATCATCAAAACATCGAAACGATTTTTAAAAAAGGTATTGAATCTAATGGAAGGATTTCAGACAGTGCTAGTAATGAACTATTTGTTTTTAGAAAAGAATTATTATCTAAGAGACTTGAAAGAAAAACATTAGTTGAGAAATTTATTCAAAAGAATGTAGCTTATTTGCAAGATACTACTATTGGAGATCGATATGGTAGGCCAGTTTTAGCAGTGAAAGTTCATTATGTAGATAAATTCAAGGGAATAATTCATGACTCTTCATCTTCAGGAAATACAGTATATTTTGAACCTGATAGTGTAGTAACTAAAGGTAATAAAATTGCTTCTTTAGAGGCTAGGATCACAGCAGAAGAATTTAAATTACTTAAGAAATGGTCCCAAGTTGTTAGTGATAATTCAGAAAATCTTATTAAAATGGTATCCATTTTATTGAGATTAGAAAATGCTCTAACTCGTTCAAGATATTCGAAATGGATTGGAGGCAAAACTCCTACGTTTGAGAAAAATCCTATTATTTCTTTAATTGGGTTTTCTCATCCGTTATTGATTTGGGAACATAAGAAAAAAGGAGCCCCTCCACCAGTAGCTGTCGATTTTTTTATCAATAGAAATATTAAGGTTGTAGCTATTACAGGTCCAAATACTGGAGGTAAAACAGCAGCTTTAAAAGGTTTGGGCTTGTCTTTACTTATGGCTAGAGCAGGATTATTGATACCTTCAACTAATAATCCTATTATTCCTTTTTGTCCAAATATATATGTAGATATAGGAGATAATCAATCATTAGAGGAAAATTTATCTACCTTCAGTGGGCATATTTCTCGCATAAAAGAGATATTAGATTCACTTGATAATAAGAAAGGATTATCAGTTGTTTTGTTAGATGAGATTGGATCTGGCACAGATCCTCTTGAAGGAAGTGCTCTTGCGATGGCTTTATTAAAAGAATTTGCAAATAAATCTGATATCACTTTGGCAACTACACATTATGGAGATATTAAGGCTTTAAAATATAATGACTCAAGATTTGAAAACGTATCTGTTGCCTTTGATGAGGATTCTTTGAAGCCAAAATATTTACTCAACTGGGGTATTCCTGGGAGAAGTAATGCTTTATCAATTTCAAAGAGAATTGGTCTCGATGAAAGCATACTCAATGAAGCTGCAAATTATCTAAAGCCAAAAGAAGTTGACAATATTAACAGTATTATTAAAGGACTTGAGGAAGAGAGGATAAAACAACAAAATTCTGCAGAAGCTGCTGCAGAATTGATTGCAAGGACTGAAATATTACATGATGAACTTAAGAGAAATTATGAATATCAAAAAATAAATGCTGAAAAAATCCAGGAAATTGAAAGGTATAAATTATCAAAACATATTGTATCCGCTAAAAAAGAGGTGATAGATTTGATTAAAAAATTAAGAGATAAAAATGTTAATGGAGAGGATACGAGAATTATTGGAAAAAGATTAAAGGAAATTGAGACGGAACATTTAACCCAAAAAAAATCTGAAAAGTCAATATTATGGAACCCTCAAGTAGGCGATTTTGTAAAGATTAAAAGTCTAAATAGTATGGGACAAATTGTAGATTTAGATAAAAAAAGTGGTTTTTATGAAATTAAATGTGGTTCATTTAGAAGCACATTATCAGTAAATGACTTTGAAGGCGTTAATGGAGAACAGCCTAATCTCATAAGTTCAAAAATTGAGATCAAGTCTACAAGAGAAGATTTTTCTTTTTCTAAAATTAGAACGAGTAAAAATACAATTGACGTAAGAGGGTTAAGAGTTCATGAAGCCGAAATAATTATTGAAGAGAAAATTAGAAAATTTCATGGACCGCTATGGATTGTTCATGGAATTGGCACAGGGAAATTAAAAAAAGGACTAAGAAATTGGTTATCAGGTTTAAATTATGTTGATAAGATTGAAGATGCAGCCAACAACGAGGGTGGTTCTGGTTGCAGTATTGCGTGGATAAAATAAAATTTAAAATACCTAGAAAAAAATTTAATAAGCGTATTAAGTGCAATTTATTGATCAAGCCAACATTATTCTTAAAGCTGGAAAAGGTGGAAATGGAATAGTTTCATTTAGAAGAGAAAAATTCGTTCCTGCGGGAGGACCTTCGGGTGGAAATGGTGGCAGAGGGGGTTCAGTTATTTTGATGGCTGATAATAATCTACAAACATTATTAGATTTCAAATTCAAACGTGAAATAATTGCTGAAGATGGATGCAAAGGAGGTCCTAATAAGAGATCAGGTGCTTCAGGTGAGGATACAATCCTCAAAGTACCATGCGGTACAGAAATAAGGGATATTAAGACCGGCATTATTCTAGGAGACTTAACTAAAGATAAACAGATTTTAACTATTGCCATTGGAGGAAGAGGTGGACATGGTAATGCTTACTATTTAAGTAATCAAAATAGAGCCCCAGAATCATTCACTGAAGGAAAAGATGGTGAGATATGGGAGGTTCAATTAGAACTAAAACTTCTCGCAGAGGTTGGGATTATAGGTCTTCCAAATGCTGGGAAAAGTACCTTGATTTCTGTTGTATCATCTGCTCGTCCAAAAATCGCCAATTATCCTTTCACAACTCTAGTACCTAACTTAGGTGTAGTAAGAAAAATTGATGGAAATGGTTGCCTTTTTGCGGATATTCCTGGATTAATATCAGGGGCAGCTGATGGAGTAGGTTTAGGTCATGATTTTTTAAGGCATATCCAAAGAACGAAGATACTTGTTCACTTAATTGATGCAATTGCAGAAAATCCTTTACATGATTTTGAGATAATTGAGCAGGAATTAAAAAAATATGGAAAAGGTCTTTTAGATAAAGAGAGGATAATAGTATTGAATAAAATGGAGCTGGTAGATGATGATTATTTGAAAATAATTTCAAAAAAGTTAGAAGATTTATCTAAAAAGAAAGTTTTAGTTATTTCTTCATCTTTAAAGAAAGGTTTATCTTCACTGCTTTCTGAAGTATGGAAAAGGATCTAACTTAAATTTAAAATTTTTTTGTAAAAAAAAACACTTGATTTAATAATGAAAATTAGTCATAAATAAGATACCTCTTTAAACACAATATGAATTTCTATACTTGCTTTGATCAACAAGGAAAAATAATAGCGAGATGTCAAACCATTCAAGATATTGAGGTTTTGAAGAAAATGGGAAGACCAATTGTAGAAGTAAAGGAAATGAAAAATGAAGAGTCGGTTGTATGTTCACTTACAGGAAGTCCATCCGATTTTAATAGAGATTACTAATAGAATTAATAAATAAAAAAGGGCTCTAAAAGCCCTTTTTTACTATGCATTATCTATCAAAAGAAAACTTAATCGTCATAAACAAGACATTCTGGTTCGTCCGGGTTGGCATCGCAGAATAGTTCCAAAGCATTAGGGTCATGTTTATCATCTGGATGATGATCCTTATACTCTTCGAGTTCTTTTAGCTCTTCAGTTAAATGTCTGACCTTTGGAAGATTGCCCTCTGCTTTTGCAGATTCGATTTCCGATTGATCTTTTTGGATGTGTTCGTCAATGGATTTCATTTTAAGCTTTTCGTACTTTAGTAGACATACATAACATAGTTAATTTCTAATGAAATTGCATTATCTATGAACTAAATAAGTGTTCATTACAACATCATTTTTTTTGAGTTGATTTATTTATTTTTTATGGTCTCTACTCTCATTAGTTCCTTGAGCGATGGTAAAACTGGGATTATTTGATTTGGGTTTAAAGGGAATAAAGCTGTGTAGTAATCTTTTTTCCATTCATTGTCGAAGCATGTCCTATTTACGTTAGATAATTTAAAGAATTTTAATCTCCATTCAATAATCTTTTCAAAACTTGATAGTTCTTGTTCAGTACATTTGAAAATTTTGCTATATATCAATTCCCATCTTATAAGCGTTGGAAAAAGATAAATATCTGCGTAGGTTAACTCTTCCCCAAATATCCAGTCCCCTTTATTTTTCTGTAGTAAATTTTCAATTTCATTCATAGCTGCAAAAAGATTTTTACTTGCTTTTTCGTAAGCTGACTGGTTTCTGGCAAAACCACATTTATATACACCATCATTAATGCTGTTATTAATTAAATCTAAAAATTTTTTATTACCATCTTTAATTATTAATGCCTGATATTTCGATTCACTTTTTATTGAATTGAGTAGTTTTATAATCTGTGAACTTTCATTAGACAGAATATTTACTTCATCTTTTACAAAGCTAATTAAAAGAGGTAATGTAGCTCTAAAAATAATCTTTTTATTAGCTTTTTTGTAAAGGTCTGAAAGTCTTATACATCCCTTAATCTTTTTATTGAAAATCCATTCGCCATGCTCAACATCTGCCTTTAAAAAAATTACGTTAACTTTTTTAGATAAATCTTTTATTTCGTGTATGAGTAAAGTTCTTTGACACCATGGACAAGAATGACCTACTAATAAATAAATTTGTCCATTCTCATTATTAATATCGTATTCACTATTAATGTTTATACCTTTAGGCCTTTTATAATTACCATGTAAATCTGATGGCGCGAAGCCATTCATTAATTGGGTCCAAAACCAAAACCAGAATTTTCTGGAGGTCTTTATAAGGTATTTATTTTGCATAAAATTTTATTTTTAAAGAAAAAATGACTGTTCAAAGAATACTTATCGTTTCAGGCACTCATGGGAATGAAATTAATCCTGTTTGGGCTGTTAAGCAATTTAATAGAAAGGAAAATTGTTTAAATCATGGTATTGAGTATGAATACATCATAGGTAATCCTGCTGCCTATGAAAAAGGTTGCAGATATATAGATGTAGATTTAAATAGATCTTTTAAAGAAAATGAGAATTTTGATCAACACAAGAATAGCTTTTACGAAACTAATAGAGCCAATTTTTTAGTAGATGAATTTGGAATTGACGGATCTAAACCCTGTCAAATTGCAATCGATTTGCATACTACTACTGCAAATATGGGAACAAGCATTGTTATGTATGGGAGAAGATTTAAAGATTTTTGTTTAGCTGCATTACTGCAGAACAAATTTGGATTGCCTATTTATTTGCACGAAAAAGATAAAGCCCAAACAGGCTTTCTTGTAGAAGCTTGGCCATGTGGTTTAGTTATTGAAATAGGAGCTGTCGCACAAAATTTTTATGATCAAAATATTATAAATAGATTCTCTCTAATAATTAGCTCTCTAAGGGAAGAGATAGATAAATTAAAAAATAAACTTATAGAACTTCCAAAGGAACTAGTGGTTCACGTTCATCAAGGGAGTATAGATTATCCAAGAGATAAAAAGGGAGATATTAATGGAATAATTCATCCTGAGAGAATAAACCAAGATTGGAAAATGATTAAAAAAGGAGATCCATTATTTCTGGATAGCCAAGGAATAATCCACAAATATGAGCGGGACCAATTGATTTGGCCTGTTTTTATTGGAGAAGTTGCTTATAAGGAAAAAAAAATTGCCATGAGCTACACAAAAAAAGAAGTGATTTGTTCCAAAAAACAATGGGTTCAAGAGTTTGAAAGTTTTTAAATTAAGAAATCGGAACAATAAATCTTTGAAAACTAATAAGGATTTTTTATTTTATATATAAGTTTATTTAATATTTAATACTTTTATTTTTTTTCTAATTTTGAAATCTTAAAAACCTAAATTCTTTCACTCCAATAAATAACAGCTCCAAAAGCCTCTAATTGCAGTCTTCTATGCTTAGCCTCTCTTAAGGAAACTACCTCTCTAGATCTTTTTCCATTAAGAAGCCATTCGATTATTACCAAGTTGAATCCTCAATAACAAAGAAAATCTTAAGACATGGAAGTTCTTTTCTCCTGTTTTCCAAAAAATAAGTTTACTTAAAGAAAAAATATTTACACATTTTTAGCAATTTTGGTCTAAAATCTTCGAAGCGGATATTTTCCGTTTTTATTTACACGTCTCACTTTAGAGACATACTTTACGAACTCATGACAACTATTCAGCAGCAGCGTTCTTCGCTGTTAAAAGGTTGGCCACAGTTTTGTGAGTGGGTAACATCAACTAACAACAGAATTTATGTTGGTTGGTTCGGCGTCTTAATGATTCCATGCCTTCTTACAGCAGCGGCTTGCTTCATCGTTGCATTCATCGCAGCACCACCAGTAGACATCGACGGAATTAGAGAGCCAGTTGCTGGTTCATTCCTATACGGAAACAACATCATCTCAGGTGCAGTTGTTCCTTCATCTAACGCTATTGGTCTACACTTCTACCCAATTTGGGAAGCAGCAACTGTAGATGAGTGGTTATACAACGGTGGTCCTTACCAGCTTGTAATTTTCCACTTCCTAATTGGTATCTCAGCATACATGGGAAGACAGTGGGAGCTTTCATACCGTTTAGGTATGCGTCCTTGGATCTGTGTTGCATACTCTGCACCAGTTTCAGCAGCTTTCGCAGTATTTCTTGTATACCCATTCGGTCAAGGTTCATTCTCTGACGGAATGCCTCTAGGTATCTCTGGAACATTCAACTTCATGTTTGTTTTCCAGGCAGAGCACAACATTCTAATGCACCCATTCCACATGGCTGGTGTTGCTGGTATGTTCGGAGGATCTTTATTCTCAGCTATGCACGGTTCACTTGTTACTTCATCTCTAATCAGAGAAACAACTGAGACAGAATCTCAGAACTATGGTTACAAGTTCGGACAAGAAGAGGAAACATATAACATCGTTGCAGCTCATGGCTACTTCGGTCGTTTGATCTTCCAATATGCAAGTTTCAACAACAGCAGAAGTCTTCACTTCTTCCTAGCTGTATTCCCAGTTGTTTGTGTATGGTTAACTTCAATGGGTATCTGCACAATGGCATTCAACCTTAACGGTTTCAACTTCAACCAGTCAGTTGTTGATGCAAACGGTAAGATTGTTCCAACATGGGGTGACGTTCTTAACAGAGCTAACCTAGGTATGGAAGTAATGCACGAGCGTAACGCTCACAACTTCCCACTTGATCTAGCAGCAGCTGAGTCTACAACAGTAGCTCTTTCAGCTCCAGCAATCGGTTAAGCTTAAAGTTCTTAAATTTACAAGCCCCCTTGTTGGGGGCTTTTTTTTGTTTAATTTTCAATTGGTTTCATATAATGTTTATATATAGATAAAACATTTGATATTTCTATGAGTAGTAGTTTTGGAAAAATTTTTCGTGTTAGTACTTTTGGAGAATCACATGGTGGTGCAGTAGGAGTTATCCTTGATGGATGTCCACCTAAGTTAAAAATAGATATAAACCTGATACAAAATGAATTGGATAGGCGCAGACCTGGCCAAAGTGACATTACAACACCCAGAAGAGAAGAAGATAAAATTGAAATATTAAGTGGGATAAAGGAAGGGTTAACACTTGGAACTCCAATAGCAATGTTGGTAAGAAATAAGGATCAAAGACCAGCAGATTATAATAATTTGGATCAGGTATTTAGACCTTCTCATGCAGATGGTACATATCATCTGAAATATGGAATTCAGGCAAGTTCTGGCGGTGGAAGAGCCTCTGCTAGAGAAACAATTGGGAGAGTAGCTGCTGGTGCTGTAGCAAAACAATTATTGAAAACTTTTTGTAACACTGAAATACTATCTTGGGTAAAGCGTATACATGATATTGATTCTGATATAAATAAAGAGAAGATTTCTCTCAAAAAAATAGATTCTAATATTGTTAGATGTCCTGATGAAAAGGTATCAACAGAAATGATCGAGAGAATTAAGGAATTAAAGCGTCAAGGAGACTCTTGTGGCGGTGTTATTGAATGTCTAGTAAGAAATGTCCCCTCTGGTCTTGGAATGCCTGTTTTTGATAAATTAGAAGCTGATTTAGCAAAGGCTTTGATGTCTTTGCCTGCCACGAAAGGCTTTGAAATAGGTTCAGGTTTCTCTGGAACTTATTTAAAAGGAAGCGAACATAATGATGCCTTTATCAAGTCTGATGATATTAGTAAGTTAAGAACGATATCTAATAATTCAGGAGGCATACAGGGCGGAATAAGTAATGGTGAAAATATCGAGATGAAGATAGCTTTTAAACCTACAGCAACCATCGGGAAAGAACAAAAAACAGTAAATGCTGAAGGTAAAGAAGTACTTATGAAAGCAAAAGGGAGACACGATCCATGCGTTCTACCAAGAGCAGTTCCTATGGTTGATGCTATGGTAGCTTTAGTACTTGCTGATCATTTGCTTCTGAATCATGCTCAATGTGACTTAATAAATAAGTAGTAGTTTTGTTGAATAAATTATATTTATCCTTAACTTAATTATTTTTGAGCCATTCATATATTTTTGGATCAAATTTTTTATTTTTGATAGCTTTATCTCCAATTACGACTGCTTTATACCCTAAAGATTTATAAGTTTTTAAATCATTGATTGATAGTCCTCCAGCAGCAATGAAATCAATATTTTTATAGTTGAATATATTTATCGAACTATCTTTACTTTTTATTGGGTAAATTTTGATAATGTTGCAATTTAAATCTATCGCTTCCTTAAGATCTTTTAAATTATTAATTCCTGGAATTAATAAATAATTTTTTGATTGCGCATAATTGAAAAGATCTTTATCCCAAAATTTCATCATCGAAAAATTTAATCCAATTTTTAAAGAATCTTCTATTGATTGCTTATTAACTATGGAGGCAGAGCCTAAATTAATTCTTGGATATTTAATTTTGATATCGGATACAAAATCTAACCAATTTTCGTTTTTAGACCAACTTATTTCAATATTCTTTAATCCTAATATTACTAAGTTTTCTAATTCTTTAAAAAATGAATTTCTTATAGAGGTATTTGAGTAAATATTATCTTCAGGTTTTATAAGTAAAAAAAAAGATTCAATTTTCAGGTACTCCGAAAAAGAATCTTCTTTATTATTCATTAAAAATTTAAAATTCCGCGTTAAATATAGTTTGCCACTTTTACTTCTGAGCGGTTGAGCAAGTCTTGTATATCTTCAGTATCTATAGTTTCTCTTTCAATTAGCATTTGAGCCATTTCGTCAAGAACAGTTCTATTGTCTGTTAAAACTTTTGTAGCTCTCTTATATGCAACATCAACAAGTTCTGCAACCTCTACATCAATTGTTGCGGCTGTGTCTTCGGAGAAGTCTCTTGTAGAACTCATATCTCTTCCGAGAAACATTCCACCTTGAGATTGACCTAGAGCGACTGGACCTATTTTGTCACTCATGCCGAATTTAGTGATCATTTGTCTTGCTACATTGGCAACTTGTTGTAAATCATTTGAAGCTCCGGTTGTTACCTCTTCTTCGCCATAGACTATTTCTTCAGCAACTCTACCACCAAGAGCTACAGCCATTTGATTTTGAAGGTAAGAACGAGAGTAAAGACCAGATTCCATCCTTTCTTCACTTGGAGTAAAAAAGGTTAGACCCCCAGCTTGACCTCTTGGAATGATTGACACTTTTGCTACTGGATCATAATCAGGCATTAGTGCACCAACGAGTGCATGACCAGCTTCGTGATAAGCAACTAATTCTTTTTTCTTATCACTGATGACTCTATCTTTCTTTTCTGGGCCAGCCATAACTCTTTCAATGGCATCACCTACTTCATCGTTACTTACTTTATCTAAATCTTTTCTAGCTGCAAGTATTGCTGCTTCGTTTAAAAGATTAGCTAAATCTGCCCCAGTAAATCCCGGTGTTCTTCTGGCAACTTTATCTAAATCAACGTCTTTTGAAAGAGTTTTATCTTTCGCATGAACGTTTAATATCTGCAATCTTCCAGCATAATCTGGTCTATCTACTGTTACCTGTCTATCAAATCTTCCAGGACGCATTAAAGCTGAATCTAAGACATCTGGTCTGTTGGTTGCAGCAACTATTATTATTCCTGAATTACCTTCAAAACCATCCATTTCGGTTAAGAGTTGATTTAATGTTTGTTCTCTTTCATCATTTCCTCCACCCATACCAGCTCCTCTTTGTCTTCCAACTGCATCTATTTCGTCAATAAACACAATACAAGGGGCATTCTTTTTAGCTTGTTCAAAAAGATCTCTAACTCTACTAGCTCCAACCCCAACGAACATCTCTACAAATTCTGAACCAGATATTGAGAAAAAAGGTACGCCTGCTTCTCCAGCTACTGCTTTAGCTAACAATGTTTTGCCAGTACCGGGAGGACCAACAAGAAGAACTCCTTTTGGAATTTTTGCTCCGACAGCAGTAAATCTATCTGGGCTCTTAAGAAAATCTACAACTTCTGTGAGTTCTAATTTTGCACCTTCTACACCAGCAACATCTGAAAAGGTTACTTGTGTAGATGGTTCCATTTGAAGTCTAGCTTTACTCTTGCCAAAACTCATGGCAGGGTTGCCACCTCCAGTATTCCCACTTTGGGATCTTCTGAAAAGAAAAAATAGGCCTCCAATTAAAAGAACCGGGAAAATTAAGCTACTTAAGGCTTGTTGCCATGGATTGGCTAATTTTGTAGGTGTAACAGCGATATCTACATTATTCTCAGTCAGAATTTTTAATAAATCTTTGTCAGGGGCTAAATTAACCTCAGATCTGCTCCCATCATTTTCAACAACTTGGGCTGTGGCATTATCTGGAGATATTAAGACTCTACTGATTTCTTTATCTTGAACTGCTTCTATAAAATCACTATATCTCAAAGTCTTTGTAGAACTTTCAGTACTAGGTTTATCAAAAACTGAAGTACCAATGAAAATTACAGTAATGACAGCTAGGACATAAAGTCCTACGTTTCTCCAACGTTTGTTCACGATAAAAAATCTTTAATAAATCTATAATACTATTAATAAAACAATATTAAGAGCGTCTTAGAACATCTACTACACTTTTGAATGCAAACCATTCAGGAATTGGTTCGCCATTCCTCAATTTCTTTCTAAATTCAGTACCACTAAGTTTCATAATTTCATAATTAAATTCTTTGGCTTCTTCAGCTGTTATATATCCTTTTTCCTTCGTATAAACAAGATTTTTTGAAGGAACAGTTTGCATCATCAATTCATCTGCACACTTATTCGCAAAATTTTGGGCGTCATATGGACCATAAAAATCTTCACCAGTTGACGACGACTTGCAACCAGCCATATCTCTACCAATAATAAAGTGGGTGCAGCCATAATTTCTTCTTATTATCATGTGTTGAAGAGCTTCTCTTGGCCCTGCCATATGCATTGAATAAGGTAAAAAAGCCCATTTTATTCTTTCATCAGATATTTCCTCTTCTAATTCTTTGTAGGTCAAATATCTAACTTTTCCAGGAATATCATCTTGTTGAGTTGGCCCACAAGTTGGATGAACTAAAACAACTGAGTTAGAGGAGACATTATCTGAAAGTAAGGCATTAGTAAATAATTCATAATGTGCTCTGTGAATTGGATTTCTGCATTGAAATGCAACTACATCATGATTTGATGGCAGTTTAGATCTAACTTCTTCAGGGGTTTTGCAGGGGAATTCTCTAATTGGTAGTTCGAAACCATAAACTCTTCCTCCTATATAAAATCTCCCTCTCTCGTTAAAAATCATCTTAACAGCAGGATGATCTAAGGAATTAGTACCATAACAAAGTTCAGATTCTAGGGATTTGTCAGGCTCCCATTTAGAGCTAACTTCTAAAACTGCTATTTTTTGTTTTTTATAGGTGAGTAATATTGTCTCTCCAGCTTTTACTTTTTCATTATTTGAATCAAATACAATAGGCAAGCCAAAAAGCAACCCGCTTGTATTTCTATTATTTTTAATAACCGAATTGTAGTTATTTTCATCCATAAAACCTTCCAATGGAGAAAAAGCTCCAACCATCAACAGTTCTACATCGCATGCATTTCTCTCGCTACATTCAAACTCATAAGTAGCTTTAGAAATAAGTTCATTTTTAAGGTTTTTATCTTTGATAATTAAATTTTTTAGTTCCCCTCCATAAGGCGGTATTAGTCCATTAGTATCTGTTTTAGTTTTTTGTTGTAATTCCATTTTTTAAATTGATAAAGAAAAATTTTGAAAAAAAAAGAGGGGTTTAACCCCCTTTTTCTCTTGAGTAGGATTTATGCCTTTCTTCCGTAAAGCTCCCCAATTATTTTTACATCAAGTGGATCCTTTGAACCCATATCTGTGTCTGAAGGTTGGATAGCTTCAAAAGTACCAGCAAATTCGTCTGTGTCAGAATCTACATTGTTGATTGAAAGAGTAATAACGCCAGTACCGTTTACATCAACTTTAATATTTTCTTTTGCAAGTTCTTCGTCATCGCCTCCCAATGCAACTAAACCTTGAGCATACTCAACACCAGTATTTTTAGCTCTTGCCTTAGGATCTAGAAAGTCACCAGTTCTGTAGTTAGGTGTAAATGTTGAACCACTAACCTCAGTGCCTGGCTCAATTGATGCAGGTAAATCAGCTGTAAGATCTTTTGCTGAGAATGCAAATGGCACCTCTAAACCACCAGGAGTTAATACAGTAATAAGTTGAAAATCAATACCACCCTTTTCAGTGAAAGTTCCTGAATCTATATCTCCATAAACTTCTGTCACTGTGGTGTTATTTCTAGGGCTAATAATTTTTGTAGAAACAAATTCTGCAGCTTTTCGTTTTGTCCCTGGCACTTTTACATAAACTTCTGTTGGATGCATGCATATTCCTTTAAGGCTATCTCCATTCCCTAGAGATATTGATCCGACAAGAGATGAGTCTAATGTAGGGCAATCATTAGCCTTTCCAGTGTTAACAACATCTGTGAATTGTGCATTTCCTCTTTCAGAAAAAGCAAATGTTTTAACAGGTACGAAAGCAAAAGTTATACAAATTGAAATAACAAAAGCTAAGAAAGAACGAATTCTCATAATTAAAGTTGCAGTAAAGTTCTGTGACGATAGATTAAAGGTCATCTAATAAGTTCAGTACGGATATTACAAGGGAAAGGACCATAAAAGATAGGACTATTAAATCCTCGAAACAACCCGTAGCTTTTTAGATTTTAAAAAACTGGAATTATTTTAAGCTATCACATTATTTTTAATGATTAAGATTACAAAAAAATACAAATTAAAAAATTTTTTTTATTTTTTTAATGAAATAATTTGGGTTATTAATTTATTTGCTAAATCAATTTTTGATGTTTTGTTAATGTAGTGTTCCATATTTTTAGTATCGAATAACCAACCTTCATTTTGTGCTAAAAAGCCAAATCCTTGGCCTTCAAGATCAATTGGATTTGCGAATAGATAATCACAACCCTTTTGGATAATTTTTTCTTTAATTGTCATTCGTGCTTCTTCTATAGATCCTGTAAAAGCACAAAAGCCAACAAAAACTTGGTTATCTTTTTTTGATTTACTAATTGTTTTTAAAATATCTGGGACCAGCTCAAAGTTTTGCTTCAAATGAGCATTAATTTGATTTTTTGGAATTTTAGCTGAAATATCAGAGGTTATTTTGAAATCAGATACTGCTGCATTCATGAAAAAATAATCGCAATTTGATATTTCATTATTAAGTGTCCTAATTAAATCAACACTAGTTTCAATTTCATATCTTTTTATTCCATCAGTAAGATTCTTATCGATTTTTAGAGGACCATGAACATATTTTACTTGTGCTCCCCTGAACCTCGCTACTTGAGAAAGAAGTAGGCCCATTGCTCCAGAACTTTTGTTAGTAATGTGTCTTGCCGCGTCAATTTTCTCTGAGGTACACCCTCCAGTTATTAAAATTTCTTTATTAAGTAAATCTTTGCGATATTCATTTTGTTTATGTGAAGCTATAAATTCAAGAGCTAATTGGATTAGATCATTAGGAGGTATCTTACCGATGCCAATAGCATCACATGCTAATAGGCCTTCACTTGGTTGCAGAGACAAAACATTTTCGTAATTCTGTAAATTCTCATAATTTTTTTGCACAGCTTTATTTAGCCACATTTGTGTATTCATTGCTGGTGCAACAATAATTGGCTTTATATTTGCTATTAAGATGCTTGGGATCAATCCCTCTGCATTTCCAGTTACCCATTTTGCTAATGTTGTCGCTGTTAAAGGGGCGATGATTAAAATATCAGCCCAATTACTTAGTTCTATATGAAGAGGTGTCGATTGACCATCAGACCATTGATCATTTTCTAAAATGCACGGGTTTCTACTTAAAATAGAAAGAGAAAGCGGCTTTATTAATTTTTCTGCATTTTTTGATAAAACGCATCTTACTTCATAATTTTCTTTCGCTAATTGGCTAACTAATAATGGAATTCTTACAGCTGCAATACTTCCAGTTATTAATAAAAGAACCTTTATTTTGTAGCCCTTACTTTTAGTTTTCATCGAAAGGTTCCTGATCGAGGAGATGGGTATAATTAGTCGTTAATTCAGGCCTATTGATTGCAAGAGCCCTCAGTAAGTGCCAGTCTTTTAAACCATCAAATGGACTATTGTAATTATCTTCCTCTAGCCTTTTAGCGAGCTCAAAGGTCATTTCTTCATCAAAAGAATTTACTAGTTGCTCACTTATTTTATTTTCAGAAATGAATTTCATATTGAGTAAAGTCAATATACTCTAATAATAGAGCCTCAAGTAATTATTTAAAATTGATATAAGAATTAAGTACATATTTTCAAGGATATGATAATTTTTAATTTTCATAATCTTTTCAAATTATTGTAAGGTCATTTATCTTCATTCTCAGTCATAAATATGCAAACTCTCCTTTTCAAAAATATTCTTTCTTAAAATATATGCAAAAATCCATATCATGTCGCAAACCAAAAGAGAGCAAGTCATTAGTCACTTACGCTATTTAAGGCAAGAGCTCAGAGAAATGCATTTAGGAATAAAAGAAGATGACTTTTTCCCTGAGCCAAGCGAATTAAGAGGGTTAATGGCTCAGTTGGAAGCATTACTTGAATTAATAGAAGGAAATACTAAAATTCAATCAAACTCTGAAGCGGCTTAGTTTAATAAAAAATGGTTGTTAAACCTCAAAAGACAAAATTTCAGCTAAAAATTGTGGAAAATATTCAGACATTAAGTATTTGGGCTAATAATCCATGGCGAAGATATTCAATATCATTGATTACACTTTTAATTGGCTACTTCATTGGGAGTTCTCTCGGTATGGTAAGTGCCGTTGTGGAACTCATGGATCCTGTAGCCGCTTTTTTATCAGTAGTTTTTATTGAGTTTTTAATAGTTTTGAGAAGAAATTTTAGATTTGAAAGGAAAAAGAAATTTTTAGTACTTTTATTAGATTCTTTAAGATTGGGATTATTTTATGGTTTCTTTACTGAAAGTCTAAAGTTGCTATAAATTTACTTGTTGTGTTTCTGCAATAGATAAAGCAAAGCCATTCTTATTGGGATACCATTTGCAACTTGATTATTAATTAGGCAATTAGGATATCGGTCTACCACTTTGCTGCTAATTTCAATATCTCTGTTAATGGGACCGGGATGTAGAATTGGAATTTCTTTATTATTTAAAGATAATTTCTCTGGGGTTAAGCCATAATCCAAACTATATGAATCAATGCTACTTAGTAAATTTTCCATCATTCTCTCTTTCTGGAGTCTTAAAACAATAATTGCATCTGCAATTTTTATTGATTCTTCCAATGTTCTAGAAATTGTTATGGAACCTCTTGATTTAACAGGATCTTTTGTTTGATTTGGCGTGGGGGTTTTTAAAAAATTGATAAATTCATCAGGTATTAATGTCTTAGGACCACATAGGATTATATCGGCGCCGAATGCACTCAAAGCCCAAAGATTTGATCTGGCAACCCTTGAATGATTAACGTCGCCAATAATTAAAATTTTTTTGGAATTTAAAACCTCTGGATTCAGTGTTTTTTTGGAAAAGAATTTTATTAATGTATATATGTCAAGCAATCCTTGGCTGGGGTGACTATGTAATCCATCTCCCGCATTAAGAACCGAAGTCTTGGCATTTATTGCATCAAGTTTTTTTGCAATCTCAAAGGTTATGTAACTTGATGAATGCCTGATAACCAATGTATCTGCCCCCATAGCAGAATAAGTTATAGCTGTATCGATTATTGTTTCGCCTTTTGTTAAAGAACTGGAGGATGGCGAAAACGTTTGGACATCAGCAGAAAGTCTTTTTGCTGCAAGCTCAAAACTATTTTTTGTTCTTGTACTAGCTTCAAAAAATAAAGACGTTACCAAAGTCCCTTGTAAGGCCGGTATCTTTTTTGTTCCTGCATTCTTTAGTGCATCAAATCTATTAGCTAATTCAAATACTGACTCATAATCTTTAATTGAAAAATTAGCTAGTGTGTGGATATGTTTATGAGGCCAAATTTGCATTATGCTTAAAAAGATAAATGATTATTGAAATTTAGGTGTTCTATCACCTTTTAATCTTTTACTTACACTCCTACTATTTTTGAGATACCAACGCCATTTTATATTTTTTGCCTTTGATATGCCAATTCTCGTAGTTTGAATAAGATCTTTTTCTTTAAGAAAGGAGTCTCGTGGAGCAATCCATAAAGATTTGTTATTAAGAACTTCAAGTGAGTTAAATGAAATGTCTACACTGAATGTTTTTGTTACTAGGCCAGGTCCAGAAGCTAATCTTTCATTCTTATTAGAGATAAAAACTGATCTTATCAAAACACCACTTGCAAAATTTTCTTTATCAGTAACTATGTTTAAACAATGATGAATGCCATAAGATTTGTAGATATAAAATGTGCCAGGTTTGCCAAATAATGATTTGTTTGATTCAGTCATTTTGCGGTAGCCATGACAGGCCTCTTCTTCCTGTGAATAAGCTTCAGTTTCAACAATTACCCCTTTAACTTGATCTATCTTATTATTTTTTTTTATGAGGTAACAGCCTATTAAATCAGGGGCAACAAGTTTAGAGTGCCGATAAAAAAAATTTTTTGGAAAGAATTCTTCTTCTATTTTTTAATATCTATCTAATAACATATTTAGCTGAGAAAAATAATTAAGGCTATTAATTGATATTGATTTTCAAAAAGATGTGATTATTTTTTTAAATTATTTGTAATTCAAAGGATATTTAAATAAGTTGTTCTTAATAAACTATTATTTAATAAGAAAGATATTAAATGTATGACAAAAATAACTAAAGAGGAAGTAAAAAAAGTTGCTCATTTAGCGAGATTAGAACTTAACGAGAATGAAATTAATAATCATGCACAACAATTAGAAAAGATATTAGATTATATAAGACAACTTGAAAAAATTGATACAGATGACGTCCCCTGTACAACGAGAGCTATAGAGGTTGTAAATGTATTTAGAAAAGACGAAAAGAAAAATTCTGATTGCAATGAAGAACTTTTAGAATTGGGTCCATCGAGAGAAGATAAATATTTTAAAGTACCAAAAATTATTAATGAATGAGTAAGTTAGTTGCTTCCAATAAATGTTTTGTTGACTATCTTTAATAAAAATTTTTTTATTTTAAAGTCTGGATATAGATTTATGATTTTTCTTATTTTTCCCCTCTTTTTGCTATGACTCCTTACACCTATTAATAAATCATAAAAAAAGTTAAAAATGTCTTCTTTACTTTCAAATATCCCAACCCTTTGAGGGGAGCCTTTTTTATCCAGTAATGGCTTAGTTTTTTCATAAGCTATTTTGTATTCAAACCAAGGAATCGAAGGCCATAGATGATGGATGAGATGGTAATTTTGTCCCATTATTAATAAATTCATAAATTTGCTTGGATAAACTCGAGAATTTATCCATTTATTTCTTGATCGAAATGGTCTATGGGGTAAATAATCAAAAAATATTCCTAAAGTGACCCCTACCATTAATGCTGGTCCGAACCATAAATTATAAATTAAATTCATAAAGTCAAATTTCAAACCTGCCAAGATAATTGTTAAGAATATGGATCTTTCAATTCCCCATTGTAGTAATTCATATCTTCGCCAGAGTTTTCTTTGAAAGAAAAAAACCTCATGATAAAAAAATCTTGGAGCAATTAGCCAAATTGGACCAAAAGTACTGACAATATGATCTGGATCATTTTTGGGGTGATTTACGTGAATATGATGTTGTAAATGAACTCTCGTAAAAACTGGAAAGCTAAACCCTAATAGAATAGCTGAGCCATGGCCCATTGCTTGATTTATCCAAGGAACTGGATGAGCAGCTTTATGACAGGCATCATGAATAACAGTACCTTCAATATGTAAAGCTAAAAAAGCAGTTGCTACAAGTAAAGGTAAAGGCCAAACACCTCTGTACCATTGCCATATGCTAAGAAACGCGAGAAAATAACCGCCAAAAAATAAACCTAATGTTGGATTCCAAAAACTTGGCGGATCTACGTAATTTTTAATCTCTTTTTGCCAATTAAATGTTTTAGAAGAATTAGTATTTTTCGTTGTATTTTTAATGGTTAAGTTTGAAATCGTTTCTTTTATTCTTTAAATAATATAACTAATATTTTAAGATGATTGCATGCTTAAACATAAAAAATTTCTTTTAGGAAATTTTTAGTTCAATTTTAATGTGTCAAATTAATCATCTTAAGAAAAAAAATTCTTAAAATAAACCTCTTTCAATTATTATTTTATTTAAGCGGTCGTGGCGGAATTGGTAGACGCGCGAGTTTTAGGTACTCGTATCTTCGGGTGTGGGAGTTCAAGTCTCCCCGACCGCACTTAAGGAAATTCTGATAGATAGTTTGTTTCTTGATATCAACTCTTATAATTTAATCAAGAATGGAATTTAATGAATAGTTTGATTTTTTATTTGGGAACTTTTTATATTTTGGTTGGGACCATTTTTCTAACTGTACCGATAATTTATCTTGAGCTCGGTAAACCAAAAGACTTAATAAAAGCTTTTTTAAATTTATTAACAGGTTTGATATTAATAATTAAACATAAAACACTAGATGAATCATTTTTTGTAATTTTCCTTTTTTTAACAGTACTAGTTGTTTTTTATCTAGTAGAGCTTTTTTTATCTAGATGGTACCAACTGACAGATAACGAAAAGAAAAAATTAATTACCTTTTTGGAGTTTAAAAAAAACTTTTTGAAAATATTAGAATCCATAAACTTGGCATTTGGTGATTTCACGAAACCTTCAAATTTTTTTAATTTTGGTAGCAATAATAAAAATACAACCCAAAAAAAGTGGGTAAGAAATGATAAAAATGATAATATAAAAGTCTGAAATCAAATAAATTTTTTCTTTGAAAAATCTCAAAAAAACTACAGGTCAATTAAGAAAGAATATAATGAACTAGATTTATTTAAATAATTCTTTTGATCACCAATATTTCTCATATCGTGGTATGAAATCTCAAAATAGCAAAGAACAAAAATCAGACTTTTCCTATAAAGAAACTTTAAATTTACTAAAAACTGACTTTTCAATGCGTGCTAACTCAGTTTTAAGAGAACCCGAGATTCAGAATTTTTGGGCTAATAATGATATTGATTTCCAATTAGGTTCAAGCAATTCAGGCGAAATATTTACATTACATGATGGCCCTCCTTATGCAAATGGAGCTCTTCATATGGGGCATGCCCTTAATAAAGTTTTAAAAGACATAATAAATAAGTACAAAACCTTAAGAGGATTTAGGGTTCATTTTGTACCAGGTTGGGACTGTCATGGATTACCTATTGAATTAAAAGTTCTTCAGAATTTAAAATCTGATGAAAGAAAGAATCTTGATACTCTAAATTTAAGAAAAAAAGCAACAGATTATGCCCATATCCAAATTAATAATCAAAAGGAGGGTTTCAAAAGGTGGGGCATATGGGGAGATTGGAATAACCCTTACTTAACTCTTAAGAAAAGTTATGAATCTGCTCAGATTGGAGTATTTGGGAAAATGTTTTTAAATGGCTATATATATCGAGGTCTTAAACCCGTGCATTGGAGTCCAAGTTCAAGGACTGCACTTGCAGAAGCAGAATTAGAATACCCTGATGAACATTATTCAAAAAGTATTTATGTTTCATTAAAAATCACTAAAATACCTGAGGAAATTCTATTAAATTTCATCCAGGAAAATATTAATATTAAAAAAGATTTTTTTCAAAATAATTCTTTCATAACTATATGGACTACTACTCCTTGGACCATACCTGCAAATGAAGCAGTTGCAGTAAATCCAAAAATAAATTACGTTTTTGCTATCGATGAAGAGAAGCGAATTTACCTTTTTGCGAAGGAATTATATTCTGAAATAAGTAAAAAATTTAATAAAGATTTCAAGGTGTTTTTAGAGGTTAAAGGCTCCAAATTGGAAAATATTGAATATCAACATCCCTCTAAGAATAAAAATTGCAGAATTGTAATTGGAGGAAATTACATTACTACAGAATCAGGGACTGGAATTGTTCATACTGCGCCAGGTCATGGGATAGATGATTTTACTGTGGGTCAAAAATATGATTTACCAATAACATGTATCGTTGATGAAAAAGGTAACTTAAATGAATATTCTGGTCAATTCAAAGGATCAAATGTCTTGAAAGATGCAAATGATTTAATTATTGAACATTTAAAAGAAAATAATTTGCTTCTATTACAAGAAAATTATAAGCATAGATATCCGTATGATTGGAGAACCAAAAAACCAACTATTTTTAGGGCAACAGAACAATGGTTTGCATCTGTAGATGGCTTTAGATCATCTGCATTAAAGGCAATCGAAGATGTTGAATGGATGCCCGAGACTGGAAAGAAAAGAATTTATTCTATGGTTGTAGGTAGAGGAGATTGGTGTATTTCTAGACAAAGGTCATGGGGAGTCCCTATTCCAGTTTTTTATAAAAAAAATGGTAATGAGATTCTCCTTAACAAAGAGATAATTAATCATATTCAAGAACTTTTTGGTGAACATGGAGCAGATATTTGGTGGGATTGGGATGTTAAGAATCTTTTGCCAGATAATTATGCAAAAGAATCAGATCTATGGAAAAAAGGAACAGATACAATGGACGTCTGGTTCGATTCGGGATCTAGCTGGGCCGCAGTATGTGAACTAAGAACTGAATTAAAGTATCCAGCAGATCTTTATTTAGAGGGTTCAGATCAACATCGAGGATGGTTTCAGTCTTCTTTGCTAACATCTGTTGCAGTCAATAATAAACCTCCATATAAGAAAGTTTTAACTCATGGTTTTGCACTTGATGAAAATGGAAGAAAAATGAGCAAATCTTTGGGAAATGTTGTTGATCCAAATATAATTATTAATGGGGGTAATAATAAAAAAACTGATCCTGCTTATGGTGCTGATGTTTTAAGACTATGGGTAAGCTCTGTAGATTATTCGGTAGATGTTCCAATTGGTTCAAATATACTCAAGCAACTTTCAGACGTTTATAGAAAAGTTCGTAATACTGCGAGATATCTTCTAGGTAATATTCATGATTATGATCCTAAAATTGATAGTTTTGAAATTGATCAATTGCCTCTTTTAGATCAATGGATGTTAGGCAGATTAGTTGAGGTTACAGATCAAATATCAAACGCTTATGAAAATTATGAATTTTCAAAATTTTTCCAAATTCTGCAAAGTTTTTGTGTTGTAGATCTATCAAATTTTTATTTGGATATTGCGAAGGATAGGTTATATGTAAGTTCTAAATCACAATTTAGGAGAAGATCTTGTCAGTTCGTTTTGTCAAAAGTTGTTGAGAATTTAGCCGTACTTATTTCTCCAGTGCTTTGTCATATGGCTGAAGATATTTGGCAAAATATTCCATATTCAACTAAAGAAAAATCAGTCTTTCAAAGAGGATGGCCAATATTTTCACAGTCATGGAAGAATCAAATACTTAATGAGCATATTTCAAATTTAAGAAATTTGAGAGTTGAAATTAACAAGGCTATAGAAGGATGTAGGAACAAACAAATAATTGGAGCAGCTTTGGAAACTGAAGTTAATTATTTACCTGAAGATAAATCTTTAAAAGATTCGCTTACTTGGCTAAAAGAATTTGGAAATCAAGATGTAGATTTATTTAGGGATTGGCTTATAGTATCAAACTTCCAAGTTGTATCCGATTTGGTGGAGAATTCTCTGATTATTGATAACAATGCACTTGGTAAAATTCAAATAAATAAAGCCCAAGGTCAAAAATGTGATAGATGTTGGCATTATCAAAAAGAAACTTTTAATGGAATCCAAAATACAAAATTATGCAAAAGATGTTCAAATATTATTAATTTAGAATTTATTTAAATCCAGTTTTTTCGATTCAAAAAGAAAAAAGAGTTTTGATTTTCTCTCATGAAATTTTCTTCTGATCCTGTGAACGGTGCTTTATAAAGTTTAAAGTTTGTAATTATATAAGTAAGTGCTATTACTTTTTTTTCTGAATCTATTTCAATTGGATGAGTTGTTGAGCTACTGTAACCTCTGAAAATAATTATTTCTAATTGTTCTTTTTGATTTTCTTTAAGAAGGAATCCCTCTAGTTTAAGTATCCTATTAGGTATCTCAGAACTTATTTTTTCAAGACTATTTATTAAATCAAGTTTTGCCATTTTCTGAGAAGCAGGAGTTTCTTCCATTTTTAGGTAATTTGATTATTGACCATTGAATAAGCCCTAAGATATAGATTAATAGTGAAAATAATCCTAAGAATTTTGATATCGTCTGGGTAAAGTTAGCTCCAAAGAAAAAATTAAATAAATTTTTCATAACATTATATAAATTTGAAGAAGGCTGAAGCCATATTGCACACGTATCTGAATTAATAAAAGAAAAGCAGTTGAAGTTTTGTAAACTCTGAATAAAGAAATTGAGAGATATAAAAGTTATCGTCCATCTCCATATTTTTGTCGTTGTGGTAAGGGAGTAAGAAAAATCATATTCTCTTAATTCATCATTAATGTCATTCCAAAACCAAACCGAAAGTGTCATTAATAATGTTGAAATATTTGTTATTAAAAGAGCAAAATTATACTTTCCTATTAAAAGTAGAAGGCTTATAAAAAATAAAATGGACACTTTCCAATAAATTGATAGAAGTTTAATAACTGCTTTATTTCTTTTTTTAATTGACCAGAAGGATAGAGTAACAGGAATACCAAGAAGGAAAATTATTGAAAGTTGAAAGGATAGCCAAATAGAAAGTTGATTAAAAACGTTCAAAACTTTTTCTTTTTAAACATATAATAATTAAACATCAAACTGTTACTTTTGAAATTACTATTGTCATAGTTATGAATATTATGCATCCTTATATTATTGCGTAGGAATATATTGATAATTTTATGAGACAGCATGTTAATCCCCTTAGTAGTAATTTCAATCAAATCGAGAGAATACCTTCTTTGGGCGAAATGTTTGGTGATTCTAAATCGAATCTTCATTTGGATATAGGTTGTGCTGCTGGTGAGTTTCTATTTGATTTAGCTTTAGTTAATTCCAGTTGGAATTATTTAGGAATTGAAATCCGTGAGAAATTAGTCCAGAATGCTAAATTAAAAGTGATTGAGAGAGAAATCAAAAATCTATATTTTATATTTGGTAACGCTAATAATATTTTGAATGATGTCCAAAATAAATTTATTATCAAAAATTTAAAAAGTATATCTTTTAATTTCCCTGATCCTTGGTTTAAAAAGAAGCATTATAAAAGGCGTGTAATTCAGCCAGAATTTATTAATATGCTCTCAAATTCATTGCAAAAAGGGACACTAATTTTCATAAAAACAGATGTAAAGGATTTATTCAATTATATGGATTGCACTATATCAAGTAATTTTCATTTTAAAACAATTGATAAAAAAGATTTTAATTTTTCCGAAAGTTTTAATCCAGTTAAATTAAAAACTGATCGGGAAAAGTATGTGATAGTTAACCAACTTGATATTTATGAAAAAATTTATATAAAAATTTAATTCATTATTTATTTAATATTTTATCAATTTCTAAAATGAGTTTTTTTGTTATTTCGCTAGATAAAGAATGAACTTTCTTATGATTTTTGGCCTCCACTAGAACTCTCATTACAGGTTCTGTACCGCTAGGCCTTATATAAACTCTACAATTGTCCGAATATATTGCCTGAATATTTTTTATAGATTCATCTATTAATATTTTGTTTTCTGGATTTAATTTATTAATATTAAAATCTAGTTTAATATTAGTTAGTTTTTGAGGAAAAGGTTCGAAACTACTTTTAAGCCAATCATTTAAATTAATATTTTTCTTTTTACAATATTTAGAAATTTGAAGTGCAGTCAATATCCCATCACCAGAAAAGTTGTTAATTTTTGAAAGTATATGACCTGATTGCTCACCACCTAAAACCGCTTTTTTTTTCTTAATTGCGTCATGAACATATTTATCTCCTACATCAGTTCTATATAAAATTCCTCCAATTTTCTTCCAGGAATTTTCAAAACCTAAGTTTGCCATTTGCGTCGATATTAGTAAATTATTTGTGAGAATTTTTTGTTCCATAAGTTCTCTACCCCAAAGAAAAAGGATATGATCTCCATCAAGAACATTGCCTTTTGAATCAATTCCAATTACTCTATCGGCATCCCCATCGAAGCTGAATCCCATATCTGCAGGACTCTCTCTTAATGCTTTTTTTAATGGTTCGAGGTTAGTAGAACCACAATTCATATTAATTTTCAAACCATTTTTAGAGTTATTGATAACTTTTACATCGGCACCAAGAGACTGAAAAATTTTTCTTGCGCAAGTTGTCGCTGATCCAAAGCATGTGTCTAATATTATTCTCAATCCGCTTAAATTTTCTCCATCCATTGTTTGGAGTAGGCTTTTAATATAAGTATCCATAAGATGTTTATTGGCTTTTAGGGGAACCACCTTTGTAGGGATTGATATATTTTGTTTTAACTCTTCAATTATTTTTTGAATTTTATTTTCAAAATTCTTATTAATTTTTTGACCATTATGATCAAAAATTTTTATACCATTATATTCTGGCGGATTGTGACTTGCAGATATCATAATCCCACTGCTTAGTTTTCCTTCTTTGATTAAATAAGGTATAGCTGGGGTAGGGCAGATTCCAATATTTATAAATTTTTTACCACTTTCATTGATACCTTGCGTTATGGCCTGAAGCAGAATATCTCCACTAATTCTTGTATCTCTTCCAATTAATATTGGATTTTTCTTTTCCAAAGTCAAACCTAGAGCATAACCTACTTTGTAGGCTAGAGAATAAGTCATCTCTTCATTAAATTTTCCTCTTATTCCATCAGTTCCAAAGATTGATTGCATAATTAAATTTCAGTAATCAAAGAAATTTTTGTTAGCTGTTCAATCCATATTTTATCAGTTGATTAAACGCTTATAGATTTTAATTCTCTTTATTTGTTTAACTTATTTAAGATATCTTTAGTTAGTGATACCTTAATAATGCAATCTGAAAGTCAAGAGCCAATTTCAAAGATAAATTTTAAAAGGATGCTCGTTTTGATTATATCTATTGTTATTTTTTCAGTGCTTTTGTTTAAAAATTTATTTTTTAAATCAACTTATCTTCTAAAAAGTTTTGGAGAATTATCTGTTAACCCTGAAATAGCTTTTACAAATAATAAACCTACATTTCTGGAATTTTATGCAGAGTGGTGTGAAGTTTGCAAAGAAATGGCTCCACAAATTTCTTCTCTTAAAGATGAATATGAAAAAGATATTAATTTTGTTTTTTTAAATGTTGATAATCAAAAATGGGGAAATTACATCCAGAAGTTTTCTGTCAACGGGATTCCTCAAATTAATCTTTTTGATAAAAAAGGCAATCTAGTATCTACTTTTATTGGTAAACATGATGAAATAAAAATAAGAGAATTTATTAATAATTTAGAAAAAGAAGAGAATCCCCATGAGGAAGTTTTTAATGCTGAATTTTCAAAAATTCAAGAAAATAAAAAAAATGAGATTAATCCTCGTAGTCATGGATAATTTTTACCATCCTAAAGATTTTGATACAATAGGAAAACTTTTTTTAAAAATAGACTTGCAATCCTGAGCGATAGACTTGTGTTCTTTTTGGGTGCCGTGAGCTGATCTTAAATGAATGTAATGGATCCACGATCTACATGATCCAGACATATAGATTCTTGTTGGAGTAGCTAATGGTAAAACAAATCTCGCACATTCTTTGGCTACGCCTTGAGCGAGTAAATCTTCATATAATTTTGATGCAGCTTGAAAATGTAAAACAATTTTTTCATTGAATCTTTTTTTTAACTCATCAGGGAGATCAGAGATTGAATTTTGCCTATTTTTGAAATCTTGCCGCCTTAGTTCTGGTAAGGGAATATTACCCAACTGAGAACTATCTGCATATCTCTGTGAAAATTCCTGGAAAGTAAATGATCTATGTCTTAAAATTTGTGCAGCGATACCTCTGTTGGTTTCTATTTGTAAAGTCATAAATGACTGTTCGAAAACGCTCCAGTGCTCATTTTTAATGCAATAACTCAATAATTTTGAGTAGTCCTCATTCTCCTGATTTTTTGGGTTGCTAACTCTTGCAATGTAAGCCATTGTTTTTTCTGCATCAGGAGTTAGCGAAATTAGTTCAACTTTACTCATTTTAGATTTTCGCTAGAGTCACCTTCTCTGGTTGGTTTTGATATTTACCTCTTCTATCTCCATAGGTTGTAGAGCATGGATCGCCTTCAAAAAAGAGTAGTTGGCAAATACCCTCTTCTGCATAAATTCTGCAATCTGCACCAGAACTATTACTAAACTCTAAAGTTAGATGACCCTCCCATCCTGCTTCTGCAGGTGTCGTATTAACAATAATTCCAAGTCGTGCGTAAGTACTTTTGCCTATACAGATCACAGTTATATTTTCTGGTACTTTCATCTTTTCTAAAGCCACTCCTAAACCATAGGAGTGGGCAGGAAGAATAAAAAAGTCTCCATCATTGTCATGGTGAAGTAAAGTTTTTTCTAAATTATTAGGATTAAATTTTTTGGGATTCATCACAGTACCAGGGACATGTCTAAAAATTAGGAATTCTTTTGATGAAAGTCTTAAATCATATCCATAGGATGAACATCCGTAACTTAAAACTGGCTTTTGTTTTTTGTCAGGTTCAAGATGCCTCACTAAATTTGATTGAAAGGGCTGTATCATTCCTTCCGAGGCTTTTTGATTTATCCAGAGATCATTTTTTAGCATTGTTTTATGAGCGAAGTTCAGTAATTTGGTTGGCCATTAATAATAGATCTTTAGGTATATCTGTACCAGTAAGGATTACATCTCCTGATATAAATCGGTTTTCAAGTGTTGAAATCAAATCATCTTTATCGATAATTTTCATGTCAATAGCTAAAAAAATTTCATCAAGTATCATTTGTTCATACTCTCCAGACTGTAGTTTTTTTTTGCAAAAATTCCATAATTCAAAAGTAGATTCATGAATAGATTTTTTTAAATTTTTATTATTTTCAATTTCTTCAGAATTGTATTGATCAAAGGAATGTGATGATCTTACCCAGGTTAAATTACCGCATAGCTTTACTGCATTATCAATTCCTTGCTTGACTCCCCCTCGCATAAATTGTATTAAGAGCACTTTCCTGCCGAGAGCAGCATTTCTTAGAGAGTCTCTAATGATAGATGGGTAACTTCCTCGGAATGATGATTGATAAATTTGAATTTGCCCATTTTGCGTAAATCTTTTTCCGTTAATTTTGTTAGCAGTATTTATATTTACAACATCAAGATTACTTTTGGAATATATATGGGATGAACTAATTACCATTATTTAAATTCTTTCTACATGCAGTATAATTAGAATCTATTGACACTGCATATAGTGTAATTTTACTTAAAAAAGGGTTGAGTAAGTACGAACTGATTTTTAAAGGGCCATTAATAAGCCAATAAGAATTTAAAATTGTTACTGTTGATACAAGAAATTTCAGAGTGTCTCCTTAAATTTTTTAATAATAAAGATATTTATGATACCTGCTTCACGAGGATTCAACCGCTTTAGTTCGAAACAGTCAGGACAAAGTAAAATCAATTCTGTTGGAGAACGTTTTCCAATTAATAGAACTTTAATGGAAGTGATTAAAGGTCTAGATGGAGCAAGCACAGAAATGGTTGAGAGATCTAAAACAATATTTTTCCCCGGGGACCCTGCTGAAAGAGTTTATCTTATAAGAAGAGGTGCAGTAAGACTGTCAAGAGTTTATGAGTCAGGTGAAGAGATAACTGTTGCTCTTTTAAGAGAGAATAGTCTCTTTGGTGTTCTATCTCTTCTAACAGGCCATAGATCTGATCGTTTTTACCATGCCATAGCATTCACAAGAGTTGAAATGATAACAGCACCTGCAAATTCTGTTTTAAGAGCTATAGAGGAAGATGCATCAGTAGGACTACTTCTGTTACAGGGTCTTTCTAGTAGGATCCTGCAAACTGAAACAATGATAGAAACTCTTACGCACAGAGATATGTCTTCTCGTTTAGTAAGTTTTTTAATGGTTCTTTGTAGAGACTTTGGAGTTGCAGGTGAAAAAGGTATTACAATAGATCTAAGGCTTTCACATCAGGCAATTGCTGAAGCTATTGGTTCTACAAGAGTAACCATTACAAGATTATTGGGAGATTTAAAGGATTCAGGGCTTCTTAACATTGAAAGAAAAAAGATCACAGTATTCGATCCAATTGCTCTTGCAAAAAGATTTAATTGATTCATCATTAATTATGATGAACTGATTTTATGCAAAAGTGTGGCTTGGATTTTAATTGTTTTTTTAATATTTTTAGGGGGACTTATTGCACCATTTGGGGATATTCTTGGCACAAAGATCGGAAAAGCAAGATTTAGCATCTTAAAATTAAGACCGAAAAAAACAGCGACTATAATAACTATAATTACCGGAGGGTTTATTAGTTCAATATCAATAGGGTTATTGATTTTAGTTAGCGAAGAATTTAGGCAAAGACTTTTTGTAGATATTCCTTTGTTGCAAAAAACTTTAGATAAAAGTAAAAAGGCTTTAATCCCTTTACAGAAAGAACGAAAGGAACTTGAAAGTAAAATTATTCAAAAAGAAAAGGAGTTGACTCAATTAAAAACCAGTATTAAAGAATTTAGGAGAGGCAATATTGTTATTAAAAGAGGGCAAACTTTATTTATTGCAGAGATTAATTCCAGTTCAAATATAAAATTAGACTTAACAAAAATCTATAATGAAGCTGATAAATTTGTTAGACAACTTGTTATCCCGATTAACAAAGATGCAAAAAATATCCTTTTGTGGAGACCTAGTGATATTGCAAAAATTGAGACAATAGCTTCAAGTGGTGGCGACAAGATTTTATTAATTAAATCAGCAACAAATGTTTTAAAAGGGGATAATTATGTTTTTGTATCTCCTGATTTATTAGAGAATAAATTTATAGTCAAAAAAGGAGACGTCATTACAAGTGCAATTTTGGGAGAAAGTGATTTAAATTTAAAAGCAATAAATTTAAAAATTAAATCATTGCTCAAAGAAACAAGGGATGAAATTAAGTTAAAAGGTTCACAAGTTGGTGAAATCAATACAAATGGAAATTTTGTAAAAAAAATTAGAGACTTTCTTCGAGAAAATCAAAATATAAATTTCATGTTAGAAGTAGTATCTTTGAGAGATAGCAAAACTGTAGAACCCATAGTAGTTGAAATTAATATTGTAAAGATTCCTTCTTAAATGGCCAGAGTAGTAACTATTGATCCTGGAAAAAGTAAATGCGGCTTAGTCCTAGCTGAAATTAGTGAAAAAAAAGTTTATAAAGCAATCATTCTGAAAAGTGAATTACTTGAGAATTATCTTAGAAATTTAATTACCGCTGAGGACATAGAACAAATTATTATTGGAAATGGCACCACCAGTAGAGAAATTAGAGAAAAACTAAATTTTTTTAAAAAAGAAATAATAACTTTTGAGGAAAAAAATACTACCTACAGGGCTAAAGCGAGATATTTCGAACTTTTTCCGATTAGTGGCCTGAAGTTTTTAATACCTAGAGAGATTTTTATTCTTAATAAAAACCTTGATGCCATATCAGCTTTGATTATTTTAGAAGATTACTGCAAAATGAAGTTTACTTTAAATCAAAATATAGATTTTAAAACTTGGCTGAAATAGTGAATTTATAGTCATTCCCTGCTTCTAGTTCATAATCTTTTTTTAATAAAAATCTCAATAAGGCATCCTCAATTAAAGCTCTTCCCAAAGGTGGATTTACCGTTAATAAACCTTTATGAAAAGACCATATAAAAGTCCATCTAAATTGACTAGCTTTCACAACCCCCTGAATTTGCTTTTTTGAGAAGGAATATTCCTTAACACTTACATTGGCAATCGTTTCAGGTTTTGAACGCATTACTTAAGGTTAGTCTTTGTTATAAGAGTTTAATTCATTTATTATATGATCTTCTTTTTTAGTATTAAGTTGTTCGAGGGATTCTATCACTCTCTTATAAACTTTATCTAATATTAATTTTTCTTCTAAAGAAATATTTCCTAATACATGTGAAATGGTATTGAAATGATTTTCTCCTTTTATTAGAGGAGGTGACCCAATACCAATTCTTATTCTCTTAAAGTTTTGTGTCTGCAATTGCTCAATGATGCTTTTAAGCCCGTTATGTCCACCCGAGCTTCCTTTTCTTCTGAATCTTATTTTTCCAAGGGGAAGATCTTTATCATCCACTATTATGAGAATCTGATCTAAGTTTATTTTGTACCATTTAACTATTGCTTGGACAGCATCACCACTGTTATTCATAAACGTATTTGGTAAAAATAACTTGAAGGTAGAATTATTGATTTGAAATTCTGAGCAGGAACTTTTAAGTTTATCTTTTAATAAAAAATTTGAATTATATTTTTTTGAGAGCTTTTCAAGCAGTAAAAAACCTATATTGTGTCTACTGTTGTAATATTTTTTACCAGGATTCCCAAGTCCAATTAGATATATTTCTTGCATGGTGTATTTCTAAATCTCACTTTATTGAGAATTATGAATATATATAAACTATAACTAATTAATAAAAATAAAAATTTAAAAAAAGTTATTTAGGAATAACTATGTGAACTAAATAACTTTTTGAGAAAATTTCGGAAATTAGTTTCCGTTCCAATCCACTGAGAAACCTTGTAGTAGTAGGGATTGGTTATAAATTTGTAAAAGAATAACTAAAAAAACAAGTAGCAATAGACCTATGACAGTCATCACAGGAACTGCTCCCCAACCAGGTACTACTTTTCCTTGACCTGAATTGCCAATTGCTTTTAGAAGACTGCCTAAGGCTGTTTTTTGACCCATTTGAATCACAAAATCGAATATTATTTCGCTATTGTATAAGAACTTATACATAAATTGTTTACAAACTTAGCAAAATTGATGCAAACTTTATCATCTGCTCCAGATCCTGCAGTTTCCATAGCAGTTACAATTCTGGCATTACTTCTAGCTTTAACCGGTTTTGGTCTTTGGACCGCATTTGGACCCAAAGCTGCAAAGCTTACTGATCCTTGGGATGATCATGACGATTAATCTCCATTAAAGTATTTCAAAATTTTCCAAAAATACAAAAAGTAAACAATTAACCATAGTTTAATTATAAATTTAATAGGATATAAATACGTCAGCACTAGTAATTCCATGCTTGCCTTAAAAATTTCTGTTTACACTATCGTCTTCTTCTTTGTTGGAATATTTCTTTTCGGCTTTTTGGCAAGTGATCCTACAAGGACGCCTAATAGAAAAGATTTAGAAAGTCCTCAAGATTAAATATTTCTACTTAGGAAGTCATATTGAACATCTTGAAATTTAGAAAACTTATATTTGCAAATTTATTTTTATTTAATTTATTCAATTTTTCAAACCCTGTTTTTACGTCATCTTTTTATAGAAATTTTTTTCGAGTAGATGATTTAAATAAAAACCATGCGAAACTATCAGTTCTAAAAAAAACTTTTTCAGATAGAAAAATTGAAGATAATTTCGAACTTACGAAGGATATAGCTTTAAAAGGGATTTTAAATCAAAATAACCAGCTGGAAATACAATCTGATAAACAATTCCAGCAAGAGTCTGTTTTATATGCTGAGGGTAATGTAATTGCTAATTATAAAGGAAATACTTTAAAAGCTGATTTACTTGTCTACGACAAGTCGAAAGGAATTGTTGAAGCACAGGGTGATGTTCTCTTAGTCTTTGGAGATCAAGTCTTTAGAGCAGAGAAAATTAATTTCGATTTTAAAAATAATCAAGGTTCTTTTACTAAAGTAAAAGGTTTAATAAAAACTAAAAATCTTTTAGAAAATTTAGATTTTACTTCTTACGATTCTGATAATGTCCCAACAGTTATTCAAAAGATAAAAAAGGCAAGGGTCTTAAATACCCCAGATGGAGTTAATAATTGGATTTTCTATACAGATGAACTAAAAGTAAAAAATGACGAATGGTTAGCTAGTAAAGCTATTTTCACAAACGATTTGCTTGAATCAGATCAAATTAGTTTTGTAATTAATAACCTCAAAATAATTCCAAGAAATGATAGTTTAGAACTTAAAACTTCAATAAACTTTTTGGTTTTAGAAGATAAGATTTCAATACCTTTTTGGCTTGGAAATAGAACAATCAGGGATTCCAAACAGGGGGGATATTCATTTGGTCTTCAACCTAAATGGTTTTTAGGTTTTGATAATTTAGATAAGGATGGTTATTTTATAGGCAGAAGATTAGATCCAATAAAATTAACTGACGAATTTAAACTCAATTTAGAGCCCCAATTTTTGATACAAAGATCAATCCAGAACTATACAAATAGTTTTATTGGTGAGGGAAAATCCATAACAGCTGATAAAGAAAAAAGAGATACCTATTTGTCTGATTATTTTGCTTTAGATTCAGCAGTTATTGGGACAGTGAATAATTGGGATCTTAAATTTTCAAAGAAACTCAATTCGTTTGATTTGGGAAAGTTTCCATATGCTTCAAGGTTAAAATTGAATTTAAGCAAGGAAATTGACTTTTTAGATTCAAAATGGCTTATAAGTTTATATGGGGTTTATAGAGATAGGATTTGGAATGGTTCAATAGGGGAAGCGGAAGTTTATTTAGGTTATGGTTCAAAACTAGAAAAAACAAATACTTGGGAAACAAATGGAATTAAAAAGACTGAGAGAATAAATTTAGGTTTAGGAAGCTTTAAGGGGGAAGAGTTAAATAGTAAAAGTTTAGTTAGTAGTTATAGAGGTAGTATTTTTTATTCATTAGATCAAAAGTTTCCCTTACAAATTAAAGAACCTAAAAACAAATTTGTTGATCCTTCATTTGTTTATATTTTTGAGCCAGTTAAACAAGGAATCCATCTTGATACAAAATTAGCTATTTCATCTTCTATTTATGATGGTGGTAATCACCAAGGGTATATAGAATTTGGAGCTGGTCCTGAATTTGTCTTTGGAGAATTTAAGAAAAAATATTTTGATTATACAAGAATAAGTTTATTCCCTTCTTATAAACTAAAAAGCGGTGACAGCATTTTTAAATTCGATCAAGTTTCTGATAAATTTACTTTAGATTTAGCTTTTGATCAA
>CACGHD010000009.1 GCA_902572825.1 uncultured Prochlorococcus sp.
ATCAGTTTTAATGCCTGCATTTAATCTTGTTAAAGAAATTAAGTTTCAAAGTGGAGAAAATACTGATTCATTAAGATTCATGGATTGGATCAATAGTGCATTAAAAATAGACTTAGAAAGTGGAACTTCGGTTTTGAAAGTCAATTATTTTGATACTGATAAAGAAAATATTATCCCAGTCTTAAATAAAATATCTGACATATATCAGAATTATCCAGTTAAAAAAAGTAAACAAAGTGTTTCAAGGACTATTACTTTTTTAAAAAAACAAATAGAAATTATGGAAGAAAAAAGTGAGAAATCTATTAATAATTTCCAGGAATTTTCATTAAAAAATAATTTAACTTTTCCAGCATTGGATGATAGTAAAAAAGAAAATTTTATGGACTACGCAAATAGTCAAAACAATTTTCTTTTTTTAATTAATCCCAATAATAATTCAAGATCAAGGGAAATAACATCAAAATTTAGACAATTATATAGAGAAGCTTTGAGAAATTCTGTTTCATTAGAAAATCTAGAAAAAGAATTACATATTCTCTCTATCGAACAAGAAAAATATCAAACTCCTTGGAAATTAATTTCAGAACCTTCAGTCCTGGATAATCCGGTGGGTCCTTCTAGAACTTTGATGATATCTCAAAAGCTGATGTATGGAATTTTAGTTGGCTTATTAATTTCATTAATTAGAAATTTAATAAGAAATGCAATTTTTAGTGAAATTAAAATAAAAAAAATATTTAATACTAGAATTTTAGAGATATTATCACCAAAGGAACTAAAATCATGGGATGAACCATTTAGAATAATCAAAAACTACCCCCTAAATGATCCCAAAGAATCTACAGCCATAATATATATCGGTAATATTAAAGAAAAGTATTTAGATAAAATTAACCAACTTATTAATATAGATAAAAATTCAAATTTAACCTTATTGACAAGAGATATAATTACGGCCAAGCAATATACAAATAAAATATTGCTTTTTCAAAAAGGACATATTTCAGCCAATAAATTAATAAAGTTTTCTAATAGATTATTTAATCAAGGAATTATTTTAAATGGTCTAATTTTATTAGATGATGATGAAATGATAGATTTTGATTTTCTATTATTTATGTTAGATAAATATAGTGTAAAAAAAATTCAGATTTAAGTTTCTATTCTAAAAAAGATTATTTTAAAAATATTGTTGTAAGATTAATAAAATAATCAATAAACTCAAAAAAGTATCAAAGCTATTGCTTATCTTATTTATATATGAGTTCATATTTTCCAATACCTAATAATTTTCAAATTTGTACAAGAAATGATTTAAGCATCGAGTCATCGATAACCGTTTTTAATTATCCTAATAACTCCCTCCTTAGAAACATAAATAAAAAAAGAGATAAGATTTACTATTATGTTTATTTTTTAAATAATAATAAATGGGTAAAATGTTATCAAAAAGAATGCGTATATGGTAATTATCTAGAAATAAAGAGGTCTGAACTAAATATACCTAAAGAAATGTTTGCAGTAGCTATCCCTTCATTCAATAAAAACCAACAAGATGAATTAGATATTTTATTTAAACCTAGTAGTACCAAAAATGATATGTGTCCAGTTGCAGAGAGAGCTTCATATAATTTTTATATTAATAATTCAATAACTTCTTTTCAAGGAGAATACCCTTATGAATTAGCCTTAGATAAAAGATATTCTTTTTTCTCTTTTGACTCTTTAAGATTAGACCGAGACGTTAATAGTAAAACTTTTTTAATTTTAATAAATTTAAATAAGGATCCTAGGAAAAAAGATTTTCATAAAGTTTATTTTTACAAGTCAAGTAATAAATCGTTATTAAAAGAAATAATCGTTAGATCCAATTCTATAAAAAATATTTGTATTTCTGATATTTGCGAGCATAATAATTCAATTATTGATCCTACTTTTATAACTTGCTCTAGTACTACTTTTATCCCTATATATGTCACTATTCAAGATGATAATAGCAATTATCAAATTAGCGTTGAGCATACTCATCCTCCTGCGGAGATGTTTTGGGGAGAAACAAAATATAAATCTCTAAAAAAACTTAAATCTAATTGGATATTGAAATGAAAAATTTTATAAAGTTGGTTATTGGTAAAAAATTAAGTAGATCTTTAATTTTTCAAAAAAATAAAAAATATATTCCTTTTAAACTTAGATCTTTAATAAATCCTGAGAGTTTATATTCTGATTTTTTTATTCTTGATACTAATATCTATAAAAATATTTTTATTGCAGAAAATATATTTTCCCTCTTAAATCAAAAAAAAATAGAAGTTGAGCATAAATTTAGATTTTACTCTAAGGAAGGTATTTTTCTTTCTAGTAAATCTTATAAAAGCAATAATTATTTAAGTAAAATCCAATTGCCAGAATTTTCAAATCAAGGAAGTTATATTTCATTTACTCATGAATCTATTCCTATAGTTAAAGAATATAATAATAAATTTAGTATTCCAGAATTAAAACAGACGACAATTCAACATAGAGGTTATTCAGTATTTTTTAAAAATAAAGATAGCTTAGGAAGTATAGTTCATGGAAATTTTGGGGCAGTTTCACCCTCTAATATTAGAAATTCTGGGGCTATTATTAGAGCAAAGACTTATGCTTATACACCATCATATATCTTTAAAAATAAAAATATTTATCACCTAGTTTTTAATAACCCCACTCAAAAGAATTTAAAGATAGAAGTAATGGGGATTAATTTATTGGATAATAAAAGAAATTTATTCAAATTAGATTTAAACCCTATGGGCACAAATTTTGTAAGGGTTAAAGACTTTGAAGGGAAAATATCTTTTTACTCTAAATTACCTATATGTAGATCCATCATATTCAAAAATCCAGAATATTTAATCAATAATGAAAATTATGATGTATTTCATTCATAACTAAAATTTTTAAATAAAAAAATTTGATTAAAAAGAGAAAGCCTGTTTTAATGATTTTTAAAGAATTTAATAAATATAATATAAATATGCAAAGAAAAAAAATAATAGAAAAGTTATTTCAATATATTATTTCCAATAAGAAAGAATTAAGCAAATTTTTTTTAGTTGGAATCTTATCAACATTCATAAATTACATTACTTACATTTTTATTTATAAATTATCCAGCATTATTGTGTTAGCTTCTTTTTCTGGTTATTCATTTGGTTTAATCATTTCTTATTTACTTTCAAGATATTGGACTTTTAGTATTAAAAATAATTCTAAAAATTTTATAATGCCATTCTTATTTATCCATTTTTCTGGGCTTATAGCGTGTGTATCTTTGATCTATTTAGTTGATAAGTTTATAGATAATTATGTAATTGCATGGTTTGTTGGGGCATTATTTGTCGCACCTTATAATTATATTGGCCTTAAAAAATTTGCTTTTAAATAATTAAAGTTACCAAATATCAAAAAATATGATTTTAATCAAAAATAATCTTTATTTGTTCGTTTATATACTTTAAAAATATAATTTTATTTTTATCCAAAATATTTTACAGTTGACTGACAAATATTTTTTACTTATGAATTTAAAGTAAAACAAATACTTGAGCTGCTAATAAACAAATTATTTAGTTACATTATAAATTTTTATTTTTTTTATTGCCTTAGCTGTTAAAAAGATTCCAAAATGATTCTCAAATTTTTTTATTAAAAATCTTGGGATTAGCATTCTAGCAATCTTGAAAAGATTGTTATTTTTATATTTTTTTAGGGTGGCATAGATAGTAGATCGCCTAATCCAGCATATTTTTTTATTGTCTTTACTTCTAAAAAAAACCTTCTAATATTTTTTTTGAATTCTTTATTTGAATAACATTTTGTTCCAGAAGATTCTAAGTATTTAAAAACAATTTCTTCCTGTGATAAAAAGAATTTAAATTTTAAAAATCCGTGAAGTATCCAAAGCATTAATCCATTAGAACTGAATTTTGAATAAACTATTATTTTTTGAATACCACCAGGTTTTAAGTCTCTCGCTGCTTCTGAGATACATTTCATCTTAATTTTTAGCATGATGTAAAACGTCCCAACTATAAACAATGTCAAATTTATTATCTTCAAAAGGTAAATATTCAGCATCGTGTTTCTCAAGAAATTCCAAATTATATTTTTTATTATTCATTGAATAACTAATATTCTCCTTGGTTTCTAAAATTGCAGCATCAGTAGCATCTATTCCATAATAATTTGCTCCTTTCTTTAGGGCTTTTACAAAATCAGTGCCTGCCCCTAAACCTATTTCGAGGAAATTTTTATCTTTTAGAGTTTCATCTAATAAGAATTCTTTTATGAATCCCTCATATTTATATCTATTTTTCTTTATATAGTAATGAATGTTTTTATTATAAGTGGTATTATTGTCTTTCATTAAACCGCAGACTTCTTTTACCAATAGTCATTGATCTTTTCTTGCTTAATCATTTAATAGGGTTTCTGAAATTAAATTATAAAAAATGATCTAGTAAAAGTAAATTTATCTAAATTATAAAATTTAATTAAATGTTTAAGATTTTTTCAGCGTTTTTATTTACTTTAATGATAACTTTAGTGGCCACTTCTCCAGTGCCTAGTATACCTTTGGTGATACTAAGTTACAAAGTTAATGGATTAGTACTTGGATATCTAACAAGTTTAATTGGTGGATTATTAGCATCAATAAATCAATTTTTTCTTTCTAGAAAACTAGTATTAAATGTTTTAAAAAGAAAGTTTCCTAATAAATATAAATTTATAAAAAAATATTCAAACATTATTTCAAGAATGACTTATTTTGAATTTATTTTTTTATTATTATCGGGGACAATTCCAAGTACTATTATTTCAGTAGCCTCTGGCCTTTCAAATATAAAATTTAGTAAATTTATAATTTGCTTAGTTTTAGTTTCTTTACCTCAACAATTTATTTTTTTATTAGCTGCAAGCCAACTTGGGACAATCGAAAAGGTAGTCAATATATGGGGTTTAAATGGAGTTAATTCATTGATAGTATCATTAAGCAGTGTCTCATTATTGGCCTTCATGATCTCATACGCAATTAGGCTTACGCCAGAATTGATGAAACTTTTTAAAAGAATTTTAAAATAAAAATAAATAAAAAATTTCTCTTATATCTGTAATTTTTGACTTTAATTATCATTTTTTGAAAACTATAAATATAACTTCCTGAGAAACCTTCATTACTATAAAGCATTTATAATATTTTCAATATCAGAAGTACATCTTGTGAGTGAAATTATTTTTTAAAATTTTTTTACCTTAGTAATGAATTTATAAGTAAAGACATTTAAAAGAGTTTTCAATAAGATCGATTTTTTTAATGATTTTTATATTTGCTTTTCCAATTGATTCGCAAAGTATATATCTATTACCTTCTGATGTTCTTTTTTTATCGTTTACTATATTTTTAGTTAATTCTGAGATCTCAGGAATATCATCAGAGTTAACTTTTTTAAAAGAATTTGGAAGATTATAAATATTCAACAACTCATTAGTTTTCTCAAAAAGTTCTTTAGATTCAAAATTGTTTATTAATAAGTCTGAAAGTTTTGCGGCTACCGTTATTCCTAAAGCAACAGCCTCTCCATGCTTAAGTTTATCTTGATATAAGCCATAATATGTCTCTATAGTTTGTCCAAAAGTATGCCCATAGTTCAGTATCAACCTTTTTGATTTTTCTTTGAAATCCCCAGAAACATGTTTTAATTTAGTAAGAACTGACCAATAAATAATATCTTCTAAAATATCTTTATTTCTTGAATAAACAAATGATTTGATATCAAAGAACTTATTGAACATTTCTTTATCTGAGGTTATAGACATTTTTATTGCCTCGCAAATTCCTGAAAGATAGTCTCTTTCACTAAGGGTAGAAAGAAAATTTAAATCCATAAAAATTGCTTTTGGATTATAGTAAGAACCTATTAAATTAACTTGATCATAAAAATTTAATCCTGTTTTACCTCCAACTGAGCTATCTATCATTGCAGTTGTTGTAGTTGGCACGTGAACTAAATCTATTCCTCTCTGGTAGGTGCTTGCGATAAAGGCGCTTAAATCTCCGATTACACCTCCTCCAATCGCAACTATTAATCCATCTCTTGCTATATTATTTTCCACCATTACCTTTATAATTTTTTCGTAATTTGGAATTGTCTTTGCTTCGATCCCTCCATCAACAAATAAACAGTAGTAGTTATAAATAAATGAAAGATCTTTTATATATGAAGTATTAGTATTTTTAAAATAAGAATCAGAAATAATAAAAACATTCTTTTTATTATAGGTTTTTATAAAGGAATATAATTCTTTAAATATGTTATTTCCTATAAAAACAGGATATTTTTCAACCCCAACTTTTGCTTCAAAAGTATGCATAAATTCTAATATTTGCCAAAGAATTTATCTGTTTTCATTGCAACTCTAGCTTTTAAAAGATCATCTTGAACATCAATAGAAAATGAATTTCCTTCCACTGGAAGTGCGTATAAAAACATATCATTTTCTAGAGCTCGTAATAATTCAACATCTTCAGATTGCTCATTAGGTGTTTGTTCTAATTGACTATATTTAAGTAATGCTTTTTTTGTGAATCCAATAACAGATAAATGTTTTTGTACTGTAGGAATAGGAACTGAGTATCTATGGGGTAAGCTAGCCCTTGTTAATGTCATAATTCTCCCTGAAAGAGAAGATTGTACTCTGACGATGGTTTCAGGAACGGAGTAAGGAACTTCTAAAGTAGGAATAATAATATCTTCTTTTTTTAGATTTTTTGATATGCTGTCAGCAACAATATCAATATGGTGAGGATTAACTAAAGGTTCGTCTCCTTGTATGTCAACAACATATTCATATTTATAATCTTCTATAACGGATGCAATTCTCTCAGTTCCATTTCTGCAGCTACTGCTTGTTAGTTTAGCTTCTACATCATAATCACTGCAGGTATTTGCTATCTCTTCACTATCAGTACAAACAACCACCTTTCCAAGTAATTTACTTAATTGAGCTCTTTTAGCAACATGAACTATGACAGGAATATCATGAATTTTTGCTAGTGCTTTACCCGGTAATCTTTTTGATCCAAGTCTTGAAGGAATTAAACCTATTACATTTTTCATGTTACTTTGCAGTCCAACCTCCATCACTATATATAACCGTACCAGTCATATAAGAATTTTTTTCTGAAATCAAAAATAAAGCTAAATCTGCAATTTCTTCGCACTTACCCCATCGCCTCATTGGAGTTTGAGAAATAGTCCATTCATACAACTTTTTATTGTTCTTTTTGAAGCTGTCAGCATAAGATGATTCAACAAAACCTGGAGCTAAGCAGTTAATTTGAATTCCTTTATTCCCGTATTCAACTGCTGATGACCTCATAAAACCCTCTAATGCTGATTTTGAAACAGCATAAGTTGATAATTCATCAAACCCTCTTGCTCCAACTATTGAAGAAATAAATAAAATGTTACATTTACTATTCTCATTTAAGTTAGATTCAATAACCTGTTTGGCAATGTTTATGTTTGATATCGTGTTTGTTTCAATTATTGACCTGTATAAATCTAAATTACTTTTTTTGATTGAGTTTCTTGATCTTACTCCCGCATTACAAATTGCAAAGCTAAATGGAACATATTTTTTCTGTTCTCGTTCTAATAATTTATGAATTATCTGATTTTCACAAATATCATTCTCGTAAAAAATAAATCTGTTCTGAAATTCTTTTTGGATTTTTTCGATGTTTTGATTAATAGTTCTAGAAATACCAAGTAATTTAATATTTTTATTTTCAATTAGCAATTTCTTTGTTATGGATAGTCCTATCCCTTTCCCACAGCCTGTTATTAATCCAAATCTAGGGGACATTTGTAATCAAGTTCTTCTGTATCTCGTATTATATTATATGGATAAATTCACTAAAAGATTTTCTTCTATACATTATAAATTACTAATTATGACCATTTATTTAAGAAGAGAAATTTAAAAACCAAATTTGTACAATCGCTCTTAAATATATTTTCTTTCGCAATTCTTACTTTAATTTATTACGAGATTTAGATCTTTTTTAAAATGATCTTTAAATTTTAAATATTTATAGCTTCTTTAAATTCAATCCACCAGATCATCTTTTGCACTCCCACCAAGAACTATTGATAATAATCAGATGAAATAACTGTTTTTCCTTTGTTAGTTTATTGTTTCCAAATATTTTTTTTAGGCAAATTCTGCTTGAGTTATTTTTGTAATTAAAAATTATTATATTTCAACCGAAATATTCCTTAAGATCCGCACCTAATTTCTCATATTCTTTCAGGCTCCTTTTTATCAATATTGGGATAGCAATCGCATTCGAGAGAATTTTATAGGTTTTTTTAGAATGTTTGAATCCCTCCTCACCTATCAGATGCTCCCAAAAGTAACTGCAATGCCATCTCATTGCATCAGGGAGATTCTTAGTTCCGAAGTTATTGAGCTTCAATATTTTTAAAATTTCATTAGCCTGATTGTCTTGTAAATTTATAAATATAAAGGTGTCATAAGAACCTCTACAATTATTTAATTCTTGCCTGATATAAGGTTTGTTTGGGAAAAAGTTATTTAAAATTTGATATCTTGTCTTATGTTCATTAATAATATTTTCTAACTTATTAAGTTGAACTTTTCCAATTGCAGCTTGAATTTCAGTCATACGATAATTAAAGCCTGGCATTATTGCTTTATCATTACCTCTTGCTACTTTAGGTTCTAAAGCATGACCATGGTCAGTGTAGGATCTGGCATATTCGTAATATTTTCTGTTATTTGTCAAGAGCATACCTCCCTCCCCACAAGTTATATTTTTACCAAAGTCGAAGCTAAAGACTCCTATATCGCCAAAGCAGCCATAATAACCATTATTATTTTTTCCTCCAACAATTTCGCAAGCATCTTCTATTATTGGGATATTGTATTTTTTACCTATTTCAACAAGTTGTTCGATTGGCCCTCCAATTCCTAACATGTGAACGAGAATTATTGCCTTTGTATTCTTATTTATCTTTGATAAGCAATCCTTTAGACAAAAATCCAGATTATCGTCTACATCGCATATAATAGGCTTTGCATTGCAATCATGTATGGCTTCTACAGTGGCTATAAAGTTAAAAGATTGAGTTATAACTTCATCTCCAGGCCCAACTCCAACAGCTTTTAAGGCAGTTTTTAAAGCAGATGTTCCTGATTGAGTGGCTTGAGAATAATTAGCGGAAAAATATTTACATGAATTAGATTCAAATTCTCTTACATGAAACTTGTTCCTCAATGAATCAAAACCATGAGCAAATAATATTCCACCTTCATTAAAAACTGATGCTGTTGCTTCTGCTTCTTCTCTACCAATAACTTCGAATCCTGGCATAATTTTTAATTCCTATAGTCTATTTTGATTGACAATATTTTTATACCATTCGTCATGATTAGCTTTGTATTTATCTTTAATTGAAAAAAAAGACATTCTTAAAACTAATCCTCTTTCGGTACCTTGAGGCACAGGATTTGCGTAATGAACGCTTCTCGAATGGTGGATAGTACAGTCTCCTGCATTATAATATGGATCAAGTTTTTTAAGATTATTAACTTTATTTTTATCTAATATAGTTAAAGAAAAACCCTTCTCTTTTGAAAAAATATGATCATATTCATTATTAACAGGATTAGAGAAATACCTTAAACCTCCTTCAAAGGGATTTTGCTTATCTAGGGGAATGTAAAAGGTAAGAGCTTTTCCTCTCTTTAAACCATAATAAGCATTATCTTGATGTGTAGGAATTTTAGTACCTAAGGCAATTCTAGAATGAATTTCCATACTATAAATACAAACTTTCTCCTGAAGTAAAGTTTCAGCGATTTGATATATATCACTTTGAGAAAATCTCCCAAATATAAATTTATCAAAGGAAAAAGGATACTCAAAGTATTTAATAAGGCGTTTTTTTTCTATGTTGTCTAGAACTAAGCCTTTTTTATCTGATATATATTTTTCAATTATTTCTTCCTCTTTATCTAAAATATATTTTCTAATTTGGGCACAAAATTCATCATCAAAAAGGTTTTCAATTTTTATTACAGAGTTATTATTAAATTCACTATTAGCATGACCATTTAAGACATCTTTCAATTTATAGGTTGTCTTAAAAGTCATTAATCAAAATCAATTATTAATAAAATTTTAGTAAAGACTACCTATATTTTCTTTCACCCTTTACAGTTAATATTATTTTTTTTGAATAGATGCAACTGCATCTAAAAAAATGTTTGCAATATGTTCTAATTGTATATTTTTTATAGATGATGAAGAAGGTAAAGAAATACCCTGAGATGATAATAATTGGCTATTTTTCAAGACTTTTGAGTGTGTGAACCCTTTATAAGGGGGCATATCACAAAGTGAATTAAAAGAAGGTCTGGTATCAATTCCTAAATCTTTTAATTTGTCAATTAGAGAGTCTCTGTTTATGTACTCATCTAGAATGAGTGTATATAGCCATGAAGAGTTAATTATATTGGATGAATTTATAGGTAATTGTAAAATTCCTTTTTTTCCCATAAACTTTTTATTATAAAAATTAAATATAGTTTGCTTTGATTTAATAATCTGGTCAAATCTTTCCATTTGTGCAACACCAACAGCAGCTTGCAAATTTGTCATCCTATAATTAAAACCAACTACATCATGCCAATACCTTTTGGTTTTGGACATACCATGATCTCTTAATAATTTTGCTTTATTATAAATTTTTTCACAATTAAATAATGCCATACCTCCTTCTCCAGTCGTAATAGTTTTATTGCCATAAAAACTGAATGTTGAGCAGTCGCCATAAGTTCCAACTCTCTTTTTATTTATTTTACTGCCAATAGCTTCTGCGCAATCCTCAATTACAAATATATCCTTATCTTTAGCAATATGAATTAATTTCTCCATTTCACATGGGATTCCATAAAGATGAACTGGAATTATTGCTTTTGTTCTAGGAGTAATTAATTCATTTATAGAATCAATATCAATACACCATGTTTTAGAATTTATTTCACAAATTACAGGAGTTGCATTGCAATAAAGAACAGCATTAATTGTTGCTGCGAATGTGATATCTGGAACTATCACCTCATCTCCTTCTTTTATACCTAAAGCAATTAAGGTTAAATGCAGAGCTGTAGTTCCACTTGAAACAGCTAAAGAATAATATCCAGGATGCATATCGCTAAAAATTTTTTCAAATTTATTTACATATTTTCCTTGCGATGATATCCAATTTGTTCGAATACACTCAGAAAGATATTTCAATTCATTTCCATTTAAGTTGGGAGATAATACTGGAATCGAATGAAAGTTTTCATGATCCGCATAGTCCACAACCTCACCTCTTTTATTAATCAAGGGTATTATTTTAATTCCTTTTTTTGACAAATATTGATTAATTAATTGAGTATCTGCATCAAAATTGAGGGATAAAAAATCTCTATTCATATAAATACTTACCTTTGAATTAAATTGTCCGCCACTTAATAAAGCTCTTCGAATATCTCCATCAGTCAAAATCCCAACCAAAAGATTTTTTCCCTTTACTACAAAACATACTCCCTTACCATTTAAATCAATAATCTTCAATGCCTCTTTAAGGCTTACATCATCTTTACAAATAATTTGACTTAACATTTTAATTTAACAATTTTTCAGCAAGTTTTAATTGTGGGACTAATTCATTAGTGTGACTATTATAAATTTAAGGATTGCAATAGTCTAAATCTTTTTTAGTAGATTAAATAAAACAGTACTGTTAATATCATAAGGGTTAGAGAGGAAATCTATCTTTTTAGATAAACAGTAATTCCAAAAACAGAAATTATCTGCTGATGGTAGCTCATAGTTCCTTAAAAAATATTGGTGAGATTAATTGTTATCTGAAGAATTCAAGGGCTGATATTTATCTTTAGGTATATTTTTAAAGAAAATTTTTTATATTTTTTCTAAGAATGCTTTGAATAAATATTCGCAATTAGAAATTTTGTTTTTTTATTTATTTTTTTTGTAAAAATTATCATACCAATCTAACGTATCTGTAATAGTAAAATTTGGATTTTTAATGTAAAGATACTCATACAATTCTTTTATAAAAATATATTGATCAATAGTATTTATATCTAATACTATTTCTGGTCTACTATATTCTTTTGGGCATTTAATTGTACTAATTGGACACCAATTTGAATCAACAGCCTTCTCTGTAGAGTAATCAAAAAAGTTTAAATGGACATGTTCAAGTTTTTGCTTATCATTTTCGTTCTTGTAGGCTTCTTCTAATAGATTAAAGTCAAAAATTTCAGCTCCAATTCCATCTGGATAGTTTGATCCAAAAAAAGAAGATAGATTTGATGAGAATCCAGCTCTTTTTAGACTTATATGATGATCAATAATTTTATCTATTTCAGAAGGTTCAGGTGTTGCGTTGTCTGCAGGTAGTCTAACTACATAGTCAGAGGATGAAAATTTTGCTGCCTCGTAGTATCTCTCTAGAAGATTAAATTCAGACCCTCTAAAAGTGGAAACATTATATTCTTTTCCAATTTCGTCAAGAGGATCATTCTCTTTTGTATTAGGTATGGCGAGAACTATTTGATCAATATTCTTACATTTTTTGACTCTTTCAAGAATTCTCCCTACTAAGGGTTTCCCCGCTAAAGTTAATAAAGACTTGCCTGGTAATCTAGTAGAGCCCATTCTGGCTTGAATTATAAGGACAATCTTTTTCATATTGATAATTTTGACTTTTACTTTAAGGTACTATGAGAAAAATAATAGTTATTAGTTTATGACATATTCTATTTTTTTAATAACACAATTTCTTCTTGATTTTTTCTATATTATTTAATCTATAAGCTATGATAAGTTAGCTTATTTCCTTGGTAGATCATAATGGATAATATCTTTATATCTTCAGGAGGTTTTAGAAATAAATTAATAAATGAGGTTGCTGATTATGTTGAATTAATAGGTTGCAGAAATATAGAATATTCATCTGGACCATATCAAGACAAAATAATAGACAAATTCCTTAATTTAGAAATTGAAAATTTTACAGTTCAAATTCATAATTATTTCCCAGTCCCTCAAAAACCTTTTGTTCTTAATTTAGCTAGTTTAAATAAAGAAATTTGGCAAAATTCATTTAATCATTGTATTAAATCAATTAATTTAGCAAGCAAGTTGAAAACAAAGCGATACAGCGCTCATTGTGGTTTTTGTTATGATCCTAAAACTTCGGAACTCGGAAGACCATTTAAAAAAGATTTTAATTTTAATAAAAAAGATTACGAGAAAAAATTTATTAATACCATTACAAAATTAAAAAATTATGCTGATATTAAAGAAGTTGATTTTTATATTGAAAATAATGTGTTAATTTCCGAAAACTTAAGAAATGATCAAAACCCCCTTTTAGGAACAACTATGGATGAAATGGAGAAATACAAACAGAAAACAGATGTTAAAATTCTAATTGATACAGGACATCTTATCGTAAGTTCAAAAACTTTGAATATTAATGAATCAAATCAATTAGATCTTGCAAAGAATTTGGCAGATGCTTATCATTTGTCAACAAATAATAGACTTAGAGATCAAAACAAAGAATTTGAAAATAAAGATAAAATAATGCAAGCAGTAAGAAAAGATGCAGACTTTTATACTATTGAAGTTTATTCAAAACTAGAGGGAATAAAAAAATCTTTAGATAATTTAATATCTTTTTTAAAGTAATACTATTAAATCTTTCTCCTAAATTTTTATACATATTAGATTCTAATTTTTTACTGGGAGTTCTAAAATTAAAACTAATACAGCAATTAATCCCTGTAATGGCGGGGATACTTTGCTTAACGAAAATGAGGAATTTATTGTTTTAAATGCTTTTGGAAAAAAATCAAGTCAGGGTTTAAATTTTGCCGTATGCGCAAGGATTATATTTTGAAAAATAAATTTATCTTAATTTAAAATTACACTCTTATAGGGTACCCAACAGTAAGCATGGTAAGCATAATTTGTCCAAATTATTAAATTTAAAAAAGCTAGAAAAATAATACCTTTTACAAAGTAATGACTCTCTATTTTGAAAAGTTTAATATCTGGTAATTTAGAAGTAATGAGTAAACTCGAAGGGAAAATGTATAATATTAATCTATATGCAACAACAGACTTAAAGAAAACTAATGGTAATAATAGTATTTCGAGAATGGAAAATATAATAAGTATTTTATTTAGATAATCTTCAAATTTAAATTTTTTTATATTGCATAAGAATATTACTGCGGGTATGAAATTTATAATCCATACAAAAATAGTACCTTTTGCAGGAGTTACAATTATATCCGGCAAAGTAAAATAAATGTAAAGCTTATTTATATAGCTTGGGAAATTAAATGCAATTATTGAAATTAAAAATAATGGAAAAAAAATACCCAATTTTGAAAATTTATTTTTTTTAATTCTTATCAATACTGGTGTTAAAAGTAAGGCATTGAATATTAATGAAAATTGATGAATTAATGCAGAAAATATTGTTGATGCATAATAACTAAGGTATCTCTTATTTTTAAGATTTATAAAAGATAACATTAATATTGATATACAGGCAGCTTGTCTTATAGGACCCATTCCTACCACAATAATGTAATAAGGATAAGAAACCAATAATGCAAAATATACTCTTTTTAATTTAGAACAAAAGATAAATAATGGAGCTGTAAATAAGATTGCATATATTGTATTTAATAAATATATATTTCCCGTAAAAATTGTTATTATCACATGCCCTAATTCTTGTATTGTATCTGTATTCCCAATAATGTTAAATGTTAATATCTCTATAATATTAAGAGAAGAATATTGATCTATCATTTTTATATATCTTTCCCAATCGCATCCAATTTCATACCTTAAACCAATAAAAATAATAAAAAATAAGGCTAAGCATGAATAAAAAATTCTATTACTTAAAATATTGCTTAACCTATTAGAATTTTCTAATAAAGCTAATGTAGAGAGGAAAATTAATGGTATTATATAAATTGTCAAATTTAATGATTCATGGATTACTCATAAATTGATCATAAATTGATCATAAGGATTTTTTACCATCTATTACTAAATTTTTATATTGATATACGAAGAGGTATTGGAAAACACTAATTTTGTAGTTAAAACTTACTCTTATTTTTTGTAATTCTAATAATTCCTTATTTTAAATTTGAGCTATATTTTTTTTAACATTTTTTTAGAAAATTAATATTTATTTTTCTCAATTAACTAATTTTTCCTCTTTAATCTCTAATCTGATTTTATGAAGGTTCCCAATCCCAAGGATCAATACCTTTGTTTGCAGGCCTTTGCATTAAGTGATTTCCAAATTGATCAATTGTCAAAGATTTACGCATTCTTAATCTATTATCTTTCTCACATCTGGTAACTTCCTTATCTTTGTTGCCCATAAATATTTCAGCTTTTCGAATCATTTGAATAAATTCTTCGAGTTCTTGTGGTTCGAGACTTGCTTTATGATCTGGCCCACTTAATTTATTTGATAATGTAAAGTGTTTTTCAATATAATTTACTCCTTTTGCTACTGCACATAAAGATGCAAGTTTACCCTCGCTATGATCAGAAAATCCTGTAGGTAAATCAAATGTTTTCATATAGGTATCTAAAACATTTAGATTTAAATATTCATCAGGACAAGGGTATTCAGAGGTACATTGCATTATTACAATTTCGCCAGAAGAGGTAAATGATTTTATGTAATTTATTGATCTCTGTACTTCAAAAAAAGTTGCCATTCCAGTCGATAGAATTATCTGTAAACCGGTTTGAGAAGCCTTATATAGGAGAGGTTTATTATCAATATCTGAAGAAGAAATTTTAATTCTTTTAATACCAATTGATATTAAGAAATCCAAATCAACCGGATCGGAAGGCGTAGACATAAATTCTATTTTTACATCATCACAATATTTTTTTAAGCATTCAAATTCGTCATAAGTAAGTTGTAAAGGTCTAAGCATTTCTCTTTGATTAATTTCAGAAGACAAATTTGAAACTTGATATTTAGCTAAAGAGGCTGATTCGCTGGCTATCCTCTCGTAATCAAATGTCTGGAACTTTACAGCATTACAACCTGCCTTTTTAGCTACATCTATTAATTTAATTGCATTTTCAAGTGATCCATTATGATTAACCCCTGCTTCTCCAATAACAAAAACCGACATAATTTCAAAAAGGTAAAAATTTAGAATAAGAAGGCGAAATAGTTCCTGTTTTCGTTTTTCTCTCAATTACCATAGTAGCTTATCCTATATTTATATTTCGCGCTATAAATGCTTTATCCAAAATTGTTGAATTAGTTCCTATAAGATTAATCACCTTACAATGATTAAAAATCCATCTACTCCATCTGAATTAACCTGAGTGAAGGGACCAATATCTGCCATATGACCAATATCAACTTGATAATTAATATAAACACATTTATGAATTTCAATTTTTGGGCCACTAATACAAATTGGACTAACGATTAATCCCTTGCCTAGATTGGCTAAGGTAGAAATAATCGAGGTCTCATGAATCAAGCTTGTGCATTTAAAACCTTTATTTTTCAAACTAGAAAAATAATTTCCTTTCAAATGAGTTACCATAATTAGCGAAAACCTGATGTAACCAGCTGATTTGAACGTTTCCTAGATCCCATGTAGATCACGTTTAAATTTATAACTAGTGTTTGCAACTGTTTTAGCTAAGTTAGTCGCAGGGGCTGATCGCAGGGATAACATTATGAAGAATACCTAATAAAACGACTATTTATTTTGGTTAAGTGATTTCAAATATCTCTTTCTTTGACAATTATAGACATTCTAATCTGCAGTTAATCTTGCATCTATTTCATTAAAATCATCATCTAAAAATCTCCTTTTTAACTATCTTTCGATTTTAAATTTCAGTAACTTTGATTTTCTGGACTTAATAAAGCATCATTGAATCAATCATCAATATCAGAACTAAAGAACTTTTTTTGCATCTTTAATTGAATGTTAAAAAAATATCTCTCTCCAAATAAAAATAATATTTAATTTCTAAAATCTTTTCACATTAATTTCTATATTCTCTTGATTTTAAAAAATCAAGATCATAAATATCAAAAATTTAGAAAATAATGCTTAGGCGTATAATTCCTAAAATTTAATTTAAAGGTTCAACTTCAAAATTGTAAATTTTATCTATATTTTTGGAGAATTAAGATTTATAATAAGATAATTAGGATTTATAAAAATAAGTAAGTTTTTTTGTAGTAATGTTGAAAAAATTAAAAAGTTTTAAAGATTCTACAATTGCAATTATACCCGCCCGAGGCGGTTCTACTAGAATTAAAAATAAGAACCTAAAAAAAATAGGAACAAATACTTTAGTTAGAAAATCTATTCAGACTTGTACTAAAAGCGGAATTTTTGATCAAATTATTTTATCAAGTGACTCTCCAGAAATTAGAAATCATTCAAAAGATTTAGCTTTAGTTCATAAGCGCTCAGCGATTAATTCAACAAGTATTTCTAGTTCTGAAAGTGTAGTTCAAGAGGTAATTGATGATTTGCCTGATTTATTTAAAAATCAAGTTTTGATTTATCTTGTTCAATGCACCTCTCCTTTTTTAAAGCCCGAGAATCTCTCAGAAAGCTATAAATTAATTAAAGGCAATCTTAGTCAATATAATTGTTTGTTATCGGGTTATTTCTTTAATAAGTTTATTTGGGAGAAGGATAAAAATAGTCAATCATGGTTGCCAAAAAATTATAACCCGCAGAATAGACCAAGATCACAAGATAAATCCCCTCTATTCGTAGAAAATGGTGCCTTTTATGTTTTTGGTTCAGCCAATTTTAAATTAACAAATTGTCGAATACATGGTGAAGTTGGTATTTATCCCATGGACGAATTAAGATCAGTAGATATTGATGAGAAAGATGATTTAGATTATTCAATTTATTTATCAAAATATTTAAAATAATGAATTTAGACTTTTTTCAAAAGATGTTTATCGATTCTGAACTTGATAGATTTGTTATTGATATTAATAAATCAGTAAAATATGCAATGTCTCTTTTTGAAAATAATGCAGGTTTGCCCCTAATTGCAATAAATAATCAAAATGAATTAATTGGAACTTTAAGTAATGGTGATATTAGAGTTTTTATTTCAAAAGGCCAAAACAATATTGATGCTCCAATAATAAAAGCAATAAATAAAGAATCAAAATATTGTTTCGATCATTTTGATAAGAGTATTTTTGAACATTTACTATCTAATCCAAAGATTAGAATAGTACCAATTATAGATAAACATAAAAAATTAAAAGCAGTAGCTTATTATGACCAAATTCATTTTAAAATTGGCAATAAAATTTTAAATAATAAATCAAACTATACCTATTTGATAGCAGAGATAGGAGTTAATCATAATGGAAAAGTAGAAGAGGCGATTGACTTGATAAATAACATATCTAATGCAGGCTTCGATGCTGTGAAAATGCAATTTAGATCTTCTGAAACTTATTCAAATATCAAGATGAATAATGATATTGATTTAGGTACTGAGTATATCTTAAGTGAACTAAAAAGGGTGGAATTGAAATTTGATCAAGAGAAAAAAATTATTGAGCATATAAAGACTAAAAACTTAGATTTTATAGGAACACCATTTGATAATAAATCATTAGAGAGATTATTAGCTTATAAACCGGATGCAATCAAGATAGCATCTTGTGACATGACGAATAATATTTTAATTGAAAATTGTGCAAAAAATAATCTTCCAATAATTATAAGTACTGGGATGTCAAATGAAACTGAAATTATAAGAACTAATCAAATTCTTGAAGATTTGAACGTGAATAGATGTTTTTTACATTGTAATTCAACTTATCCAACACCAATAGAGGATGTAAATTTGTCATATATAAATAGATTACGTTTAATTACTAAATGCATTATTGGTTATTCATCACATGATGGCAATCAATTAATACCTTTAGCATCAATTGCTTCTGGGGCAAAAATTGTAGAGCTGCATATAACAAGAGATAAGAATGCTAAAGGAACTGATCACATTGCATCTATATCTTTAGACGAGACTCATGCATTTGTTGAATCTGCAAGAAAACTATCTTTAGCAAATGGTTCTGAAAGGCCGAGATCCCCTTCTCAGGGAGAGTTAATGAATAAAATACCTCTTGGCAAAAGTCTTTGCTATGCAAATGACTTTCCAAAAGGTTATCAAATTAAATCAACCTATGACTTTTCAGCTTGTTCACCTGGAGATGGAATTCAGGTTCGAGATTATAAAAAATTTCAAAATAAGATTTTAAAGATAGGAGTTAAAAAATTAGATAGAGTGGATGATTATCATTTTACTGGGGAAATAAAAAAAGATGAATCTCCTTTAAGTGATTTCTCAAAAATGGTTTTATCAAATTTCCTTTGGGGTATTCCAGTTAGGTATCGAGACATTGAAATATTAAATAATATCTTTAATCCACCTTTATTAGAAATACATTTAAGCTCTAGAGATTTAGAGTATGATTTAAAATTAATTGATAAATCAAATTTTATTGGAAAAACAATAGTAGTGCATGCTATTGAACAATATCATGATGGTTTTCTACTTGATCTTGCATCAGAAGATAGTGATTTAAATGATGAAAGTTTAAAAAGATTTGATAATTTGATTATCCACTGTAATAAAATTCTAGATCACATAGGTTCAAAACAACCTATAAAAATAGTTTTAAATTGTGGAGGTTTTACAAAGCATGGTTTTTGTGATGCGAGTAATCTTTCAATTAAGAAAAAAATACTATATGAAAATTTAAATAATTTAAAAAATAAGTATCCTGATTTTAAAATTTTACCTCAAACAATGCCGCCATTCCCCTGGCATCAAGGCGGGACTTCGTATCATAATTTGATGAGATCATCTAAAGATATTCAAGAAATGAATAAGGAAACAGGGCTAAAAATATGTTTTGATTTTTCTCATACTTTCATGGAATCAAAGTACTCAAATAGCTCATTTAATGATAATTTTTTGCAAATAATTCAATTTGCTGATCATTTACATTTGTCAGATAGTAGTTCTTCATCAAATGAAGGTTTAAATATAGATGATGGTAATATTGATTTTAAATTCACATTAGATAAAATTTTCAACTCTAGTAATAACAAAGTAATTTCATTTATTCCTGAAGTTTGGCAAGGTCATCTTAAAAATGGAGAAGGATTTAAAATATCCCTAGAACGAATAGCTAGATATTTATCATAATAAATTTTTTAAGAACCTTTTCAATTTTATATCGTCTTATAGTTTCATTATCTAGATCCTAATTTGGTTGGCTAGTATGTCTTGTTTCTAACCTATCTTATTTGTTATTAAATTCTTTATATGATTAATCTTAAAATATTAATAATTAATAAATAACAAAATAATTATTAACTATAATTCCTCTGGAGTAAGCTGCCTATATGATTTCGCATTGTTTTGGGAAGTGAATCTAAAAAGACCGCAAGTACTAGGTTCCTCTGTATTATTGTAATTGGATTTATGTATACAATATTCATCAAAGAATAAACAATCTCCTAATTCTAGAGATGGCTGCACCTCATTGAAATTTTTTTTAATTTCTTCTATATTTTCAGGTATTAAGCTTGTGTATCCATTTTGTTTTAGTTCCTTTTTAAATTTTAGTTCGCCTAAACTGCATGATTTAGAAAGATATGATAATGCTCCATTTTGAGGAGAGGTCTTTCTAAGAAGAGGGTAATTTGCAGAAATTATAGGCCTGATAGTTTTCATATAATTACACTCTTGATGCCAGTCGTATATTAATCTCTTATCTTTGGAGAGATTAATTAAGTATCCTGCTGAATTGGAAACTAACTGGTAATGGTTCGAATTCAATAATTCTTTCAAAACTTCCGAAAGGCAATTCTCTATTTTGATAAAAATTTCTCTTTTAGAGGTTGCTAAATGAATTTGATATAGTTTTTTTGGATCATTTTTATCGAGTCTTTTAACTATTTCTTGATAATTAGTTTTATATCCAGTGGCTTTTTGAAATCTCTCCTCAATGTCTTCTATTACTTCATATATTAAATTTTTAGGAATTATATTTCTTACAAGTAAAGCACCAGTCGTTTTAAATTCTTCTATTTGATATTTTGAGAGTGAATTCAAGTGTATAAAATTTTTTATATCGTAACAAAAAAAATTTTTGTTTTTTTAAAATTTTATAAATTAATTTTATTTTGTAATTATAAAATTCATAACTCCACCATCTCCAAAAAGTATTCTTGATAAAGAGCTTTTGTAGGAAAAATAAATTGGTTCCAAAATTTTTCTTATATTATTATATTTTGGTTTGTTTGATATACGATATTGTTTTTTAAATCCTATATCTTGAAGTTTTTTCAAAAAATCTTTTTCTTTAGTTTGTCTGTATACAGGTGCATACATTCTATCTTTGATAGTAAGCATTAAATCATCATCTATTAATGCACTTATAGCATCAAGTAATTTAATGGAGTTTTTATATGATTTACTTCCATCATCATCAATTGCATTCTGCATTTCTTCGATGCTTTTTCTAAAAGAATCTATATTTAAATTATTGTCGATATACGCTTTGAAGAATTTGTTTTCTTTATATTCATTTCTCATTGTTCTCATTACAAAATTACCAATTAAGCCACCATTCCCAACTAGTGAAATATAGGCTTTTCTTTTAGGCCTTAAAACTCTATAAATTTCCTTTAAAGCATCCTTATCATTATGAAGATGATGTAAAACTCCTTGACATAGTACAAAATCAAAACTTTCTGATTCATATGGCAACTTGATGGCATCCCCAATTTTTAAATCCCACTTCCCTGAAAATTTTTTATATTCACTTAAACTATTTGAAGCAGGTTTTATAAATGAAGAATCGATATCACAGCCATGAACAAATTTTGCACCTAAATTTAGAAGATTAATAGTTCCAGAAGCCGCAGAGCCACATCCAATATCTAAACAAATTTTATTTTCAAAAAATTTTTCATCTATTTTTAAATTATTAGGAGAAATAAGATTATGCATTCTGTTCTTTGTATTTATATTTTTTGTCTGTTCAAGATGTATTGAATGGAATACCTTTCTTGTACTTTTAGATAATTTAATATGATCAATCAAAATAAAATATAATTTCTTTTAATACTATACATTCAAAGCTACACCCTCTAAACGTCCGCGATTAAATTTATTATCTTTAAAAAAAGCTGCATCACAATTTCTGCAACCCCAATTTTTTCAACTGGATAATCTGGAATAAACCAATTAAATAAATATTATCGTTGTAAAAATCTTCTTCTCTTGGATAACCTAATACAGCTTTTCTAACTTCCTTCTTGCCGCAGTTTGGACAAATTGTTGGCTTTCGATCAGTAATAAACCAATCGCTGCGCTCTCTAATTGGTTCGCATTTCATTAAGTTAATTTCCCCACTAAACGATCTCTTGATCTTTCCTTTTGGTCGTTATCTATATCGTCAACTATCAACCTATGTCAGTCTAATCATTAGATTTATGAGAATCGCCCGAATCTATTGCTATCACTACTAAAATCTTATGGAGCCAAGGAGATTCGAACTCCTGACCCCCTGCATGCCATGCAGGTGCTCTACCAGCTGAGCTATGGCCCCAAGTGGTTGATATGACAGAGATTGCATCAATCTCATGCAACTTAACAATTATACTTCACCACTCAAATATACCCAAATACACCTATATATACCCATAGTCTCTTAATTTTCTAAGTTTTTTAGCCATAATTCAAAATTATACATTGTCCATAATAATCTTCCATTTTTCTCTTTATCATTAAGATGATTTATTGCTAGTTGGGAAGCGAAATCGTGATCCAGAAAATCTAGATAATTGAAAAATGTTCTTTCGACAAATTCATTGGTTACATATTTTAATGGACCATTTTTATAAATTAGTTTACTAATGGATTCCTAATTAAATAATTCATAAGAAGCGTATATTTTTTGTTCGTTTTAATAATTGTTCAGTCATTTTTAAATTTATTGGATTGTAATAGGGAACTTCCGAATAATATTTTGATTTACTTTTATTTTCTTGCGAATTCAAGTGTAATTTTTTAAGGATTGTGAGTATTAAATCTTTGTCGAATTTATTAGTCCAAAATTCACCTGATGTATTATTTGGGACTGAATCCAAAAAAGGCCTTTTGGAATAATTGTATTCCTTATAGCCTCTACAACTGCAAATGAACGTTTGAATATCTCTTCCTAAGCACTCGTAAAGTAGCGCAGAATCTATACCCACAACTAAGTGAGAATTATCTAAAAATTCAAATTTTTCTTTTAAATCTATGAATTTTTTCTTGTATTTTATATTTAGATTCTTCAATTTAAAAAATTCTTTTTCGCTTTTAATATTTTTTTCTTGTGTTGAAGAACCTATAAAATATAATTCCAAGTTAAAACTTTTAGAAAACTCATCAACTATTTCTAATAGATCATAGTCATAAGAATAAAATTGATCATATGATAAGTTTTCAAGATTAAAATTGCTCTTCTTTTTTTTAGTACTTAAATAACGAAATTGAGAAATAAATACAATTCTATTCTTAGGATTTAATTTTGTTTTTGAAATTGAGTTCGATTCTATTGATCCAAAAGGGATTGAAGCAACACCATTACTTATGATTTTGCGAGATCTTTCTCTGGTTAAAGTAAAAAAAACAGTATTTTTGGAAGTATTTGATTTATTTGGGATATATTCATCTGGAGCGCAATATCCATTCTGGAAAATATAAATATTTGAATTGATATCTTTGCAAATTTTCCAAAAAAGTTCATTATTGTGAATATAGGTTAAAGTTAATCTTGGATTTATATATGAAATACATGATGATAGATATGACTTATATAGAGAAGATAATTTTATGGAATCTAATTTTGATAAAGAAGACAAAATAATCCAAAAATAAAACTCTTCATTTCTGGTTTTAAGTATTGACGATTTTTCTGAAATTTTAAAGATACTTATAAGCGTTTTAGAATTTCCATCTAAAATTAAATATTCATTTTTTTTGGGTAAATCAAATCTTAATCGGGGAATTATATTTAATAAAAGTTTTAGAGATTTGTAAAGAGAAAAAGATAATAAAATAAATTTATCTTTATATTTTTTTAGGTACATTTATTATTTTTCTATTGCTGCTCGATTCTATTAAAATAATCTTCTCCTAAACAATGATTTAGCATTCTTTTGTTATAAACACCTAGAGGTTTCTCTTGAAGTTCAAAAAAATGTTGATCCCATTTCTCGGAATGATAATGAGCCCATTTTCTCTGAAGATTACATGCCAGAAATCTTGCATTAGCAGTTCTGCCATCTACTATGATTAATGTACCAGGTTGTAGGAAATGCTCAAAAGCAAGTATATCTGCAGACATAGGCATGCGATCCTGATGTTTTGTGGATAAACCTCTTACCTCTCCAATGGCCGAATATTGATCAGGTCCGTCTAGATAAATTAAATCAGGCGATATATTTGGTAATGGATTATAAAGAGTACATATTCTTCCAAGAAATTCAGCTGTAATTAATTTACTAAGGTGTAGATTAATATGATTACTATCAAAAAGATATTGTGGGATATTCTCTCTGCATTGGTTTAACCAACTTTCATAATTATCTACAGAGTGGCACTGATATAGATTTCCTCTTCTTAAATTTTTAGATGTATAATTATAAAAATTTTTTTTGTTAATAAAAAGTGCATTCCCGAATATAGAAGTCGATTTGCCTACTCCAAACTCAAGTATTGTAGTTACTTTTCTAGATCTTGTTATGTAATGAAGTCTTGATAAATCGTCTAATTCAGCGGGAAATGGAATTTTATTATTTACATCTACTGAAAAAGTTGGTTCATAAACAATTTTTTTGTTTATCTCATTAGGTAACTCGTCTGACTTAATATTTAATAATTTATTCAATTCATATTTATTGATGTATTCTCTATAGTTAAAACTATCTGGGATTAAATCAGTTGATTTAAGCATGAAATATTTTTTTATTTATTCTAGCATTTAATTTTTTCTAAAAAAATAAACTTCTTATCAATAGGATTTAATATTAGATTTTATTCTTTTATTTAAGATATTATAAATTAGTTTATATTAATCAATATTCTTAGTTTGCTAAATTTAATTATCAGATTTAGCATTAATAGATAATCATTAGAATTATTAAAACTTAAATGAATAAAAATAATTATGAAATAACAATAATTGGTCTTGGGAATATAGGGTTAAGATACTTAGAAGGCATTTTGAAGATAAGGTACGTAAAAACAATTAATTTGATTGAAAAGGATCTTCATTTTTTAGAAAAAAAATTACTAAATTTTTCAACAAAAGATCGCATAATTTATAAAGAAGAATTAATTACAAATAGAATTATAAATTCTGATTTAATAATCGTATCTACCCCTTCAAAAGAAAGGTTTGAAGTTTGTGAAAAATTGATCAATGTTGGTTATCTTGGTGATTTGCTTCTTGAAAAATTTTTATTTCCTAATCTTAATACTTTAGAAAAAGCAGAAAATTTGTTTAAAACTTATCCCTCCAAAATTTACGTTAATCAGTGGATGCGTAAGACATTTATATCTAATATTTTGAATCAAAAAGATATAAATACTATATCGATTCAAGGGGATAATCTAGGGCTATTATGCAACTCTGTTCATTTTATTGATTTAGTAATTGAAAGATTAAAAATAAATGATTTTAAGATTGATTCACAAAAATCCCAAATCAAAAAGATATTTAAAACAAAAAGAAAAGGCTATACAGATATTTGTGGAAGGCTTGGATGGATTAGTGATTTTAATAAATTACAGTTTTCTTTAGAGGACCATGCGCTAGGTGGAGATAGTAGAAATATTAAGTTCTCAATTAAAAGTAATTTCAAAAATAACGAATATGTTCTTTGTAAAGACTACTTAATTAATTTAAGCTCAAAAGAAAAATATAAGATTCCTTATCTCTCAGAACATTCTAAAGATACAATAATTAAAATTCTTAATAAGGATGATCCTGTCATACCTAATTTTAATAGATCATTAACTCATCATAAATTATTATTTAATTCATTATTTTCAATATTAGATTTAGAAGATTATCAAAAAATAATTATTACTTAAAATATCAAAAAAACTATTTATAAATTTAATGCTTTATTGTTGCAAATTTTTTAGCCACATCATAATTTCCAGAGATTCATTAATATCAGGTAATTGAATTTCGTTTTTTTTAAAGTTAACTAGATCTTTGCATACCCCTAAAATTCCTGGCTTTTGATATTCCATGCATATTTGCTCTTCAGAAAATGGTTGAGATTTAGGTTTGTATTCTCTAATGAAATTATTCTTTGTTGGTTCAATAATTTCAAAACTTTTAAAAAATGAGGCATTTTCTATAGGCGAACATTCAATAATTGAATTATCTTTTAAATAAAATTTTATACTGAAATTTTCAATATAATCATAGTTACAACTTATGAAAATTTCTTCAACATTTTTACCCTCAGTAAGTATAAATAATGAATTACTTCCTAACTTTTTGAAAATAGGTTTTTTTAAACCTCCACATAAATAATATATAAGATCAAAAACATGAATTGAATTATTAATTAGTGAGATGGGTATTTGATTCCAAAGTATTTTATTATTTCTTTCTGGTATATTAACTACAATTTTATTTATTAATTTCTTTTTAACTAATCTTTTTATTTTTGGAACCCAAGAATAATATCTTCTGTTCATTAATACGAAAACGGAATCTTTTGAATCGAAATTATTAATTTCATCAATATTTAAAGAGACAGGTTTTTCTACAGCTATTAGTTCTGCATTATCTTTAAAATCTTTTATTGAACTTAGATGATGTTGAGTGCTAACACAACTTAAAAGTAGTTTAATATTTAATTTCTTTGCCTTCTCTATATGTAACAAGGATGAACTTCCAAATTCATTAAGTGCTTTTTTATAATTTTCAGAATCTTTATTACGGTAAGCCATAAAACATTCTTGGCCTAAATATTTTAGATGCCTATAGTAAGTTTTAGACATATAACCTGTCCCAATTATTATGGTCTTATCTTTCATAAATACTTCTATATAAGATACTTATTTAAATTAATTATTAGTTTACTACGTTATAAATTCCTTGTTATGAAATTCTTTTTATTTTAAATATTATGGAATGTGAAATTAATAATAAAAAAAATCTTCTCACAAAAGTCCTTCAATTCAGTTTAAAACAAAGTTATTTAGATTTAATAGCTGTTATATAAATTGCTAGTACTAGAAATATATGTAATTTTAATCCAATATTATGAAATAAATTAGGTAACTTTTAGAAATAATTTTTTTATTATTATAAAAAGGAAAAGAAAATATATTAAGAATTACTTTTGTCAATCCAAATACCTATTAATCTTATTTTGATTTTAAGTATTATCGAAATAGATTAATTTTTATATGATGAATTATAAGCAACTTTTTCGATTACCTTTTGACGTCGTAAAAAGAATTACTTCATATATCATAAAAGAGATAAACGAATACAGATATCCTTATAAAAAAAGATATAAAAAATTAATTGCTAATTATAAATTATGTGGATTAGATCAGACTAGAGAGATTCATTTAAGCTATTTGAATTCTCTTTTAAAGGAATTAGGTTTTCCCTTATATGATGAATCAAATGGAATGTATTCTGAACATCTTATTATTTTTGCTGCTATTGCCTCTTCAAATTTTAAAATAAAAAATATTTTGGAAATAGGTACTTACGATGCTAAAACATCTATGATTTTAGCTACTTTATTTCCTGAATCTACAATCAGAACTATTGATTTAGAAGATGATAATCCTCTTTTTTTGCAAACCTATGATAGAAATGAAAATGTAGATAAATTCATCAGATTAAGGAATAAACTAATTAAAAAGAAAAATAATATAAAATTTATACAATCAAACTCCTTAAGAATTACTCTTATGGAACAATTACCCAAGCAAGATCTTATTTGGGTAGATGGAGCGCATGGTTATCCTGTAGTTACATCTGACATAACCAATTGTATAAGTTTAATGCACGAAAATACTATTCTAATGTGTGATGATATTTGGAAGAAATCAAGAAATAATGATTCTATTTATAAATCTAATGCGGGTTTTCAAACTTTAGAAGCTTTTTCTAAAGCAAGAGTTATAAAAAATATTTATTTGAGAAAAAGAATTGGTAAAAAATTTAATGGAAACTATAAGTTTATAAGTTTTTCAAGACTAAAAAATAACCAAAAATAAAAAATTTTTTCTTAATGAATTTATATTAAACAATTCCAATAGTTTCTTAATTGTCTTCTATTAGTGCTAACCAATATCGAAAGTCTTTATTTATGTAAAAACAACTAGAATTATTTCGAAGTAAATCAAAGTTAGATTTATATCTTTTTAATGAATTTTCCAAATCTTTTGAACTTGTAATAAATTCTACCCCTTTTTCTTTTCTTAAAGGACTTAAATTTAGTTTGCTTGGATCTAGCATTGAGATAATATATTTACCTAAAAAGAAGAATTCCAAAGCAACAGTTGTTGTGTTGCTTGTGAAGACACAATCAACTTTATTAATTAATTCTGAAATTGATTTATCGGTAATTGTGAATTTAATTTTAGAATTTTCCATATTTATTTTATTATTACCGGGATGCGGTTTGATTATGATTTTGAAATTTTTGTTTAGATATTTATTAATCCCCTCCAAAATTTCTAATTGTTTCTTTGTCTGGGAAATATTGTAATCACAAACTACAAGAAGGACTTTTTTAAAATTTGATTGTAATTCTTTTTTAAAATTATATTTATTTTTAAAATTTCTTAATTTGTTTAAATACATATATCTTGTCGCTTCTAATTTTATTATTTTGTTTTCTTCTATATTGTTAAAACTAAAATTTGATTTTGCTAGATCTCCATTTAAGCCAAATTTATCAGGCATAGGAAAGTCAGGGTTTAAAAAGGTTTTAGAAGCAAAATATTTTCTCAAATCCCAGTAGCTAATATTTGAATGAGCATAGCCTATTATTTCCAATTTTTTATTTATTCTCCATGCTTGAATCATAGAGAATTCCCATGATTGATTTTCAAACAAGTAAACTAGTTTTGAATCATTATTGTAATTTCTGAAAATACTATCAAAAAGATTAAAATCTAGGCAATTTGAAATTGCAGAAACCCCTTTAATAGATTCATTCCATTCATCTTGATAAAGTTCCCATAGATTTAAATAACCTATCTTAGGTATCTTTAGATTAAGTTTAAAGCTTGGCCCTTTTTTACTTAACTTTAACCAATCAAATATTGTTTTTAGAACTACATTTAAACTTAAAAAACTATCAATGGTGATGTGAGTTTGGTAGTCATTTGAAACTTCATTAATTAATTTAAGTCCATTTGATATATCATTTGTTTTTTTAAAAATGAATTCATTTTTATCAAGATTAACTGGTAAATGTATCCAAGATGATTTAATTTTATTTTTTTTGAGTGTATTGGTAAGATCTCCCCAATAAGAACTCTTAAAGTTTCCTTTTTTCATCTCATCTTTATCAATATTTAATAAATAGTCAATAAACAAAATATTTGCTTTAGCTTTTTTAAAATTATTTTTGCCAATATTTATAAAAGGTATAGAGTATTTTAATCTTCTTATTAACCAGACAATTGCTTTCAATCTTTTTGGAAAAGAATAATAGATTAAAGACCTTATACATATATTTTGAAAATTTTTTTTTATTAAATAGCCTTTAAAAATGAAATCGGCGTTTTTAGAAAATTCCTTTAGGCACAAATATAATTTTTTATTAGAAGTATACAAACTAATTTCTTTAATAGATTTTTTCCTGGCCCACTCTTGAAATGCTATTAATTTTATTGCTTCATTAATTTGATAAGAATGCTCATAATTTGACTTTTGGACAAAGTATGATTGCCACCAAGCACTATACTTATCTCGTATTTTTAATTTTTCATATAAAGGAATACTATTGATCTTAATATCACCTATTTTATTTATCCAATTTAAATAAATTTTTTTTACCTTATCAGAATCTTCTTCAATGATTTGATTTATAGAAATATAGCTACTTTGGTCATCAGCAGAATATTGCCCCCAATATATTTTAATTCCATTTATTTGTGCTTTTTCATAAGGAATATTAATCTCGTCAATTATGGTTACTTTGCTCAATTATCTAATGCTATTTATCTAAACTTAGCAAAATATCTTTAAAAGATATGGAATTATCATTTAATAAAAATCTGTTTTTCTTGAAAATAAGACTTTTTACCTGTCTTATTTTTTCACCATAAAATCTTATAAAAATTAAAAATATTTGAATTAAAAAGTTACTTAAAATTTGAAAACTTGTTGTTTACTTATTGAAAAGTATAATTTAAATTAAATCAGATAAATTAAGGTATATAAATTTTTGAAATTATGAAAAATGTAGATTTTTCTTTTACTGTAATAATTCCTACTTATAATCGAATCGAATATTTAAAGCAATCTATTAAATCAGTTAGGCATCAGACATTTAGAAATTGGAAATTGCATATTGTTGATAATTTTTCTACAGACGGAACTCAAGAATATCTTAATAATTTAATCAAAGAGGATAATAGAATTATTTATGACAGAGTAAGAAATAATGGGATAATTGCTTTTTCTAGAAACTTTGCCTTGAAAAAAGCAATGACTGATGCTGTATCATTTTTGGATGATGACGACATTTGGTATAGTAACAAGCTAATGGATGATTATTTGATTTTGAAAGAAAGAGAAGGCTTGGTTTATTCTAGGGCCCACTCATTTAGTGATCAAAAAGGATTTATAAGAAACTTACCAACTAGAAAATTAAACCATAAAAATGATATATATCAACTTTTACATTATGGAAATTTATTTACAACATCAACAATTAGTTTTTCTTTAAATGAAAAGACTAGATATTGTTTCTTTAATGAATCAGCTGAATTAAGGACTTGGGAGGATTATGAATTATGGGTAAGGCTTTTGAGTAATTGTTCTTTAAAACCCTTTTTTACTGGAAGAATAAGCACTAAATATAGGGTTTCCGAATTTCAAAATTCATCATATATTCAAGATATTAAGAATACAAATTTATGTTCTAAATTTTTTGTGGAACTTTATAACCTTTATAGAATAAAGACAAAAAAAAACTTACCTTTATGGGCACACTACAACAATATGTATGCTTTTTATTGTTTAAAAAAATATAAAAATTCATTATTGTCTTTATTTTATGTTTCTATTATTTCTTTAAGAACAATTGATATCCCATTTTTATTTAAATCCCTTGCAAAATATCTTAGTTTGATTCTTAATTTTAAATATTAATAATGAAACATTTATTTAAACCAGAAATTACAATAATAATTCCTTATTATTTTCAAAAAAAAATTGTAGAGGAAACTTTATCTAAACTTTATAATCAATCTTTGTACTTGAAAAGTTTCGTTGAAGTTTTAATAGTTGATAGTGATACAGATGCTTTTGATATTTCTATTAAAAAATATAAAACTAAAAATTCATTCTTACAAATAAAGATAATCAATACTACAAATTCTCTTTCAAGGAAACGTAATAAAGGAATTAATTATGCCAATTCTGATTATTTGGTTTTTTTGGATGATGATGTGATACCAAGTAAGAATTTTATTAAATCATTTTTGGATATTTCCAAAAATGATGAATTCTTTACTTCATGTTTAGTTGATTTTGATGAGCCTAAGAATGCATATTTGTATTACAGAAAAAGAAAGGAAAATTCTGTTAAATTGAGTAACTTTAATGCAGAAGTTATTAATCCAGTTTATTGCTCAGCTATGGCTTTTGGGGCAAATAAAAAATTGATAATAAACAATAATCAATTTTTTGATGAGAATTTTAAAGGATATGGTTGGGAAGATGTTGATTTTTTTATTCAAGCTGAAAAAAAAGGAATAAAATTAAATTTTGGCAACATAGATGTCACCCATCGAGAATTAAGTAATTACAAAAAATATTTTAAAAAACAAATTCTAATGGGAAGCTGGTATGAATATTTCCTGGGGAAACATCCTAAATATGCAAAAAAAATTAAAATTTATATTCTTTATAAATTTAAGAATTTATTTAAATTATTTTTACCAATTTTAATTATTTTTTTTAAATTACTTGAAATATTGTTTAAATTTAAAATGCCATTTAACTTTATTAGTTATTATCTTTTCGAAATATACTTTAAATATGCAAATATATTAGGTATGCTTTCTGATCCAATTAAATATGAATATTAATTTAATAAGAATATCAGAAATTGTATTCCCAATGTTGCTCTTTTCTCCAGGATTAAGGGGCCTAGGCCTATTTTATTATTTATTTCTTGGAGCTTCATTTATTTTTTCTATACCCTTAATATCATCTTCATATTTAAAAATTTTTAAATCTAACTTTTTAACAATATTAGTTATTTTTTATATTATTACAGGGATAGGTTTAATATCTAGCTTCGATGAATATAATCTTTTTTCAATTTTATTTTCTTTAAGTAGAATTTCATTATGCATAATTTTTGTTTTTCTTTTTAATAGTTATAAAAATAAATTAAATACAAATAAAATTACTAAATATTATTTAATTGCTACTTTTATAGCTTCTTCATTCATTTATATCCAATATTTTATAGGCCCAATTGATTTCTTTTCAGAACCATTTTCTATGAGAACAGGACTGCCAAGATTTTCAACTACTTCTGGTAGTACAAATATTTATTCTGTATCAGTTGCATTTTCTATTTTAATGTCAACATTTATAAAAGATAGGATTAATTTTTTTAGGAGTTCTATCGTTTTAATTATTTATCAATTATTTATTTTAGGAGCAGCATTCACTAATCTTACAAGATCGGGAATGGTTGCAAGTGTTGGAGCTTTTTTATTCGCAAGAATTTATTTATTTTTTAAAAAATTAAATCCAAAATTTTTTGAAGATATATTTATCATTCCATTAAGATTCAAATTTTTTAACTTTAAATTAAAAGTAAGTCAATTGTTAGGATCCATTTTTATTGGAATAACTTTTGTTACATTTTCTGAAATGGCCTTGAGATATTTTAGGACAATGCTTTTTTTCTTAACTGATGATAAACAATTGTTAATACGTTACTCTGATGCAACTTTTGAAACAGGAAATATTGGTGATGATATGGCTAACAGATTAGTTTGGTTTGATCCTCAATTTTTTTCTTCTTTATTAGATCAACCTCTCAATATTATTTTTGGAGGAGGTAGTAAATATTTTGGCGGTACTATTGGTATTCCAAGAGGATACGCACATAATATGTTTATTGATATTTTTCAAGCTCAAGGATTTTTGGGTTTTCTCCTTTTCCTTTTTTTATTAATAAATCTTTTCAATAAAAGCCAAAACTCTAATTTATTTAAATTGAACTTATCATTTGAGATTAGATCATTATCAATCATCTTGCTTTTTATTTTTTTATGTACTCATAATTCAGGAATTATTTTTCACCCTCTTACAGTTTTCCCGTTGCTTTTCGTTCAAGATTTTTTACAATCATTAAAGGTTTCTGAGAAAAAAAAAGAATTACTTCCTTAAAATATTTCTCATGCGAAATGAATTTAAATAAATTACCTCAATGAAAAATTCTTTTGCCTTAGTAACCGTAATAATTGGTACACGCCCAGAAGCAATTAAGCTTTCCCCGGTTATTAAAGCGTTCCAGTTAAATAGTTTTTTCAAAGTAAGAGTTGTTTTAACGGGACAACATAAGGAGTTAGTTGATGAAGTACTTAATGTTTTTAATATCAAATATGATTTCAATATAAATTTAATGAGTTCGAAACAATCTCTAAATTATATTACAGTTAAAATTTTGGATGGACTTGAAGAAGAATTTGATAAATTCTTGCCAGATTTAGTAATTGTGCAGGGAGATACATCAACAGCATTTGCTGCAGCCTTGGCATCTTTTTATAAGAAAATATTAGTTGGGCATGTTGAGGCAGGTCTAAGAACTGATAATATTTATGATCCTTTCCCTGAAGAGGTAAATAGAAGGTTAATTTCTCAAATAGCAGGTTTACATTTCGCGCCAACAAAAACGAGTCTAGAAAATTTAATTAGCTCAAAAGTTCAAGGAGAAATAATTAAAACAGGTAATACGGTAATCGATGCTTTATTAATTGCTTCTGAAAAAGCAACAAAAAAGAATTTTATAAAAAATTTTGAAATTAAAAATAAATTGATACTTGTTACTGTTCACCGAAGAGAAAATAGAGGTGAAAAACTCTTAAACATAGCAAATGGTTTGTTAACTTTAGTCTCAAACTATCAAGAAGTAAATTTATTAATTCCCATGCACCCCAATCCAGAAGTAAGAGCCCCTTTGAAAAAACTATTAGGTAATCATAAAAGGATTAAACTTTGTGAGCCTTTGAATTACTTAGAAATAGTATCTGCCATGAAGCATTGTTATTTCATTATTACTGATTCTGGAGGAATACAGGAGGAGGCGCCTGCATTAGGTAAGCCTGTTCTTATAATCAGAAATACTACTGAAAGACCCGAAGGCATAGAATCAGGGACAGCTAAATTAATAGGCACTGAATCAAAAAAAATTTATGAAGAAGCACGGATTTTATTAACTAATCAAAAGAAATATCAAATGATGTCAAAAGCAATTAATCCTTATGGAGATGGAAAAGCTAGTGAAAGAATTGTATCTATATGTTTAAATAAATTAAAAAGAGACAATATTTTTAAAAATTAATAATATCTAGATTTAAATTTAAAGCAGAATGTTTGGTTAGAAAATCATTCACCTTAACTATTATGAAAACAATTTTAGTTACTGGCGGTGCAGGGTTTATAGGTTCGCATACTTCTTTACTACTTTTAAAAAAAGGATTTAATTTAATAATATTAGATTCTTTTCTTAATAGTAATCCTAAGGTTATTGAAAGAATCTCTGAATTATCAGGCATTAAAAATGTTCAAAAGCGAATAGAATTAATTAAAGGAGATATAAGAGATCAAAAATTATTAGAAAGAATATTTGATTTTGCAAAAATAAATAATAATCCAATTGATGCAGTTATACATTTTGCAGGCCTAAAATCTGTGAGTGATTCTCTTGAGAATCCATTTGATTATTGGGAAGTTAACGTTTTAGGGACTATAAAATTACTACAAGTAATGGAGAAAAATAATTGCTTCACAATTATCTTTAGTAGCTCTGCAACTATTTATGGGGTCCCAAAGGATTTACCTCTTAAGGAAATTTCAGATATCAACCCTGTGAATACTTACGGAGAGACTAAAGCAGCAATAGAAAAAATATTTAGAGATGTATCTAAAGTTAAATCAAAGAAATGGAGAATGATTACCTTGAGATATTTTAATCCAGTTGGTGCACATCCAACTGGAAAAATGGGAGAAGACCCTCTCATTGAACCCAATAATTTATTTCCTTATATTTCACAAGTTGCTATTGGAAGAAAAGAAAAGCTCAGAATATTTGGTAATAATTGGCCAACTTTTGATGGAACATGCATAAGGGATTATATTCATATCATGGATCTTGCAGAATCTCACATCGCATCTTTAGAATTCTTATTAAAATCTTCTTCATTACTTTTGAATTTGAATATTGGAACTGGAATTGGAAGAAGCGTCCTAGAAATTGTAAAAACTTTTGAGAAAGTAAATAATCTAGTTATTCCATATTCTTTCGTTGAAAGAAGGGAAGGAGACATAGCAGTAAATTATGCTGACAACAAGAAAGCTTTATCATTTTTAAATTGGAGACCGATCTATACTCTTGAAGATATGTGCAGAGATTCTTGGAAATGGCAAAAAATGAATCCAAATGGATATAAATAATAAAGTTATTACAAGATTTAAATCATAAATTATTATCCTTTTACTTTAAATAAGCAATAAGTTGTAAATATTATCTCTCACAGAAAAAAGATTTTAAACTTTATTTTTATTGAAATAAAATTTTCCTTGACTATTTTTTTTTAATTTCAAAAAAAGTTAGTATATTCATATAGGACTTCTAAAATGGGCAAAAAGGGTATCAAAAATATAGTTACAGGTGGAGCTGGATTTTTAGGATCTCATCTTATTGATAAGTTAATGTATAGAGGAGAATCGGTAATATGTTTAGATAACTTTTTAACGGGGGATAAAAAAAATATAAAAAAATGGTATAAAAATAAAAATTTTGAGTTAATCAATCATGATTTAACCAAACCTATTTTTGTTGAAGGCGATCGTATCTGGCATTTAGGATGCCCAGCCTCACCCAGTCATTATCAAACTAATCCAATATATACAGCGAAAACAATTTTCCTTGGAACTTTAAATATGTTAGATCTGGCAAAAAAATTAAAATCAAAAATATTTTTGGCGTCAACCAGTGAAATATATGGGGATCCAAAAGTTCATCCTCAAACGGAAGATTACTTTGGATTTGTAAATCCGATTGGTATAAGAAGTTGTTACACAGAAGGGAAAAGAATAGCTGAAACACTTTTTTTCGACTATCAAAGACTTTACAATTTAGATATTAGAGTCGCAAGAATATTTAACACCTATGGACCTAGGATGACAATAAATGATGGAAGAGTAATGAGTAATTTTATAGTTCAGGCGTTAAATCATAAACCTTTAACAATTTATGGTGATGGATTACAAACTAGAAGTTTTTGTTATGTTGAGGACTTAATTAATGCGATGATAAAAGTAATGGATGGGACTATATTTGGACCAGTAAATTTAGGAAATCATGAAGAGATTTCAATATTAGACTTGGCAAAGAAAATAACAAAAGAAATAAATAGTGAAATGGATTTGATTTTTAAAGATTTGCCTATTGATGACCCTAAAAGAAGACAACCCTCAATTGCACTTGCTAAAAATATTTATCAATGGGAACCAAGAATATCTTTAGAAAAAGGTCTTAAACCCACAATTATTTACTTTAAAAAATTGTTGAAAAAAATGAAGTAAAAACTATTTTAAGTATGAAATTCCCATTAATAAATAATTTTGGTCTTATTTTTAAATGTAAGATTTTACTATTATGATAATTTGGTATTATCTTTAAAAAATATATTTTGGAATCTTTTAAAATAAAGAAAATTTGTTGTATTGGTGCAGGATATGTAGGTGGACCAACTATGGCTGTAATAGCAGAAAAATGCCCTCACTTGAAAGTTACAGTTGTTGATATTAATGAGGAAAGGATAGATGAATGGAATAGCAGTGACTTAGAAAATATGCCTATATTTGAACCTGGATTAAAGGAAATTATTTCTAAGGTTAGGGGAAAAAATTTATTCTTCTCAACTCAAATTGCAAAGGAGATAAAGGAATCTGATATGGTATTTATTTCTGTAAATACCCCCACTAAAACTGAAGGTTTTGGGGCGGGATATGCCATAGATCTTAAATGGGTAGAGTCTTCCGCAAGACAAGTTGCTAAGTATGCGCAAGGACATACTATTGTCGTTGAGAAAAGTACATTACCAGTAAAGACTGCTGAAGTAATCAAAGAGATTTTACTAAACTCGATTAAAAATAAAAATTGTAAGGACTATGATAAAACTTTTTCAATACTCTCTAATCCAGAGTTTCTAGCTGAAGGAACAGCTATTCAAAATTTACAAAATCCGGATAGAGTCCTTATTGGGGGTGAGGACCAAGAATCAATTAATTACCTTAAAGAAATTTATATGAATTGGGTTAAAAGTACAAAAATATTAACTACTAATCTATGGAGTAGTGAATTATCTAAATTGACAGCTAATGCATTTCTAGCTCAAAGAATAAGTTCGATTAATAGTATCTCAGCTATTTGTGAGGTTACTGGTGCAGAAGTCGGTGAAGTATCTAAAGCAGTAGGTTTCGATTCTAGAATCGGTTCTGAATTTTTATCTGCGGGCCCTGGCTTTGGTGGGAGTTGTTTTAAAAAAGATATTTTAAATTTAGTTTATCTTGCAAAGTTTTATAGATTAAATGAAATAGCAGATTACTGGGAACAAGTAATTAAGCTAAATAATTGGCAAAATAGAAGGATCTCTCAACTTATTGTTGAAAAACTATTTGGGACTGTATCTTTAAAGAAAATTGTAATCTTAGGCTTTTCTTTCAAAGCTAATACTAATGACACAAGGGAATCTCCAGCTATTTCAATAGTTAATGATCTTCTAGAAAATGGAGCAGAAATAAAAATTCATGATCCAAAGGTAAAGAGTAAACAAATTATGAAAGATTTGAATTTGAGCTTTAATACTAAAGAAAAAAGAAAAGAGTTTGGATCTTGGGATTATGTGAGTGATGTATATAAAGCATTAGAAAATGCAGATGCTGCTGTAATAGTTACTGAATGGCCTGAATATAAAAAACTAGATTGGTTAAAAATATCTGAAATAATGAGAAATCCAGCTTGGTTATTTGACACTAGATCAATAACTGAGCCTTCTGCAATAAAAGAAACAAGTATAAACTACTGGTCTGTTGGTAACGGTTCGCTTGAATAATTAGAAATTGTTTTGGGTGAGTTAATTAATTCTTTTAATCCTGCTAATAGTATCCAAAAAATGAAACTTATTCTTCCATCATAATATTGAATATCAACAAATTGAGAAAGTAGCAGTACAACAAAAGCTGAGAACCAAGCTCTATCATAAAGGTTAATCTTTCTAGGATTATGATTAACATATATTTTTAAAAAAGATAGTATGCAAATTAAAAAGATCGTTCCAAATATTAAAACAGCTAATGGTATTCCATAACTAAGCGCAAATTCTAAAAGTAAATTATGACTATGGAAAATTATGTCTTTATTTAAAGAGTAATAAAGTAAGGGGAAAGATGCCGCCCCCCATCCTAAAATGGGTCTCTGAAGAATAAATAAAATTGCTGCCTGCCAAATTTCAATTCTACTTAGTCCATAAGTATAGTTTTCAGAAGCAAATTTAAGCCAAAGCCATTTTGGGAGAACACCTCTTATTAATAATTGAAAATCTGGGGATACGAAATTTCCATTAGCCAGTAAAATTAAACTAGAAACTAAAAAAATTGCTGGCAAAATCCAAATTAATGAAGAAATCCCCATTAGCAATGGTATAAATGTAATTAGGCCAATCCAAGCACTTCTGGAACTAGTTAGAACTAAGGAAATCGTTATAAAAATTAGAAATGTTAAACATATATTTTTGTTTAGGTTGCTATTTTTATTATCTAAAAATGAAGCAAGTGAAAAAGGAAAGATAATACAGTACCATGCACCAGCGTAATTCTGATTGCTAAACACTGCGCTTATTCCCTCCATTGGATTTACAGGCTTTTGAAACCAGATAATTAATCCATTCAAAAATTCAAAAGGTCCATATAACTGGAAGAAAAATTGACTGAAGCCAGAAATAATTAACGGAAAACTCCCTGCTATTAATAATTTGCAAAATATATTCCTGTCTTTTTCTGTACTTACGTATTCTTGAAATGCAATAAAACAAAAGAATAATGGTAACCAATTAGATAAACCTACCCATGTTAAAGATTTTTCCCAATTATTTATTAATGGTACTATGGTTGCATCAGGTTCAATAAAGTTTTTTTGCAATAAGGCAAATAAAGGCATCAAAATTGATGAAAAAATAAAAACTAAGTTCCATTTATCCTGTACAAATTTTTGAAAGTTTTTTTTACTGGACAATAAACCACTTATTATTAAGAAAATAGAAGCTAAACCTGGCGCCGAGGCCAGTAAAAAAATACCTATCCAGAATAATTTTTTTATCAACTTAGTAATCTCTCATTATGAACTGATAAATTTTTTAGTAAGGATTTAGTAATAAAAACGCTTCCTGCAGGATTCGAACCTGCGACCCACTGCTTAGAAGGCAGTTGCTCTATCCAGCTGAGCTAAGGAAGCACCTAACTATTATATCTGACAGCAATAGCCTAAACAATTAAAAAAAAATTTATAAAATCAATCAAATTGCTAAAAACAAATAAAATATGAAAATTATTTTTCGAACTTATATAGAATGAATATAAAAAGAGATTTATTTTGGCTAAAAGTCTTTTCGATAAACAAAAAAATGAAATAATAAAAAGCTTTACTAATGGAGTTTCTATTGATCAACTTGCAGAAAAGTATAATTTTACAAAAATTACAATTTCAAGAAATCTAAAGAAAAATTTAGGTGAGAAAATCTATAAAACTCTTATCAAAAAAAACAAATCTGTTAAATCAAACTTCAAAGAAAAAAATATTGATTCAAGAAAAGTAACTGAAGAAATAAAAACAGCTTCAAAAAATCAAAAATTTCAAGAGAATAAAAATCAAATTAGTAAAGATTTTAATCAAGAAATGTCATTTATTGAGATTGAACCTTTAGATTATGAAATTGATATTCAAAAACAGAAAGATTTATCATCTGTTTCAATTTTAGAAATTTCTTTTCCAAAGATTGTATATATGATAGTGAATAAAAAAATAGAGTTAGAAATTAAAACTTTAAAAGATTTTCCAGAATGGGATTTTCTTTCTCCTGATGATTTGAATAGAAAAACATTACAAATTTATTTCGATATAAAAATTGCAAAAAGAGATTGTGGTAAGGAACAAAAAGTAATAAAGGTGCCAAATCCTGAGGTTTTCAGAATAGTTGCTCCTTTATTAGCCTCTCGAGGAATATCCCGAATTGTAAGCGATGATAATTTAATTGCTCTCTGAAATTCTACGATGATAATCAAGGCTGATAATACTACCTAATAAAGATCCAGTAATAAAACTTGTTCCAATAATAAAACTCAAAGGCAATTCAACTGATTCATTAATAAGTAAATTTACTTTTTTTTTGATTGAGCTATTTTGAATACCAATAATTAATATTAAAAGTAAAGAAGAATTAAAAATAAAAGCAAAAAGTAAGTTCTTAAATAAAAACAAGATTTTAATTACACATATATTTAATTTTAATGTAAATTGTAAATTATGCTTTTATTGAGGTTTCTCTTTTTTGCCAAATATCGCGAAGCGGCAGACAAGCTCAATCCCGCATTAATTAATTCGGACAGTTCTTCTCTTAAAACGATCTTGTTAAAGTTTTCATTTTTTTGTTTTTCAATTCCTTTTATCACTATTGTTATCTCTCCAAGTATTTCTTTATCCTTAAAAAAGTTAATTACGCGATCAACACTCGTCTGAATATTTTCCTCAAATTTTTTTGTCAATTCTCTTGAAACTTGTATCTCCCTTTCCCCTCCACAATATTTTTTCAATTCTTGTAAAAGAGTATTTAGCCTATGGGGAGATTCAAAAAGTATAGTAGTTTTTTCGCTTTCAGATATCTCCAAAAGAATTTTGATTCTCTCAATTTTTTTCTTTGGTAAGAAACCTTCAAATATAAAACGAGACGAATTCATACCACTTGTTACAAGAGCTGTTAGAGCTGCACATGGCCCTGGAATGCATATAACATCAATCCTATTTGCCTTGGCTCTATTTATGAGATCTTCCCCAGGATCGCAGATACCTGGTAAACCAGCATCACTCACTAAAGCAATCGAATCACCAGATTCTAGATAGTTCAATATGGGAGGAATTTTTTTGTAAGAATTATTTTTATTGAAGCTTACTAGTTTATTATCAAAATTGTATCTTTCCATAATCTTTTTGGTTTGTCTTGTATCTTCGCAGGCAATTAAAGAAACATTTTTAAGAATATTTATAGCTCTTGAAGAAAGATCATTTAAATTCCCAATAGGTGTGCCTACTACATATAAAGTATTACTTTCAGGTTCCTCTTTTCTATGAGATAATGGGGAAATATTTTTCATTTTGTGATTAAATTACCCTCAGGTGTAGATGTTGGGAATCTTGTACATGATTTAAGGGATTTTAGTTGGGAAGCGTCTGATATCTTACTTTATTATTCACAAATTTTAAAAGATTCAAAAGATAAAAGCAATTTTCTAAAAAATGTTGACAATAATGAACCTGTAACAATAGCGGACTTAAAAGTAAATGACATAATTATTCAAAAAATTAATGAAAAGTATAAGAATATTAATTGGGAGATTTTAAGTGAGGAAAATGTCAAAAAAGATACTTACAATACTACAAAATATTCAGAATGGACATGGGTTCTTGACCCGCTAGATGGTACTAAGGACTTCATTCAAGGTACCGGTAATTATGCTATGCATTTGGCATTGAATTATAAGCAAAATCCCTACATTGGAATTGTATTAATACCCGAAAAAGATGAATTATGGATAGCTAATGGGGAAAGGACTTGGTGTGAAAAAAGGGATGGTTCAATAATGAAACCCCACTTATCTAACCATAAGACTCTTGAAGAAATGATTTTAGTAACTAGCAAAAATCATAGAAATAAAGCTTTAAAAAATTTAATTAAAAGAATTGATTTTAAAGAAGTTCATACAATGGGAAGCATTGGATGCAAGATTGCAAATATTCTAAGAGGGGAAAGCGATATTTATATCTCTTTGAGTACCCCGGGTAAGAGTTCACCAAAAGATTGGGATTTCGCTGCCCCAGAGGCTATTTTGATAGAGAACGGAGGAGCAATCACAAACTTAGATAATGAAAAACTCTCATATGGTAATTCAAAATTTGAGCAAAGAGGAGTAATTATTGCTTCGAATAATAAGGAAAACCATAAATTAGTTTGTCTTCAAATAAAAAAAGTTATTGAAGAATTCAATATCTTGTCAAATTAAGAATTAATTTAAAGGCGCTACTGGAGTAGGTGTTGGCTCTGGGTAGGACATTCTTCCGTTTTGGGAAACCCCTCTAAGTGTGAGATTTATTCTGCCTCTGCTATCGATTTCTCGAACCCTTACAGTTACTTCGTCACCTTGTCTGACCACGTCTTCAACTCTCTCAACTCTTGCTTCAGATAGCTGAGATATATGAACCATTCCTTCTTTACCTGGAAGAATTTCAACAAAAGCTCCTATTGGGATAATTCTAGTTACAACTCCAGAAAAGATTTCTCCCTCATGTACTTTTCTCGTTAGTCCTTCGATTATTTTTTGGGCTTCTTCGGCTGCGGCCCCATCATGTGAAGCAATAGTTACTATCCCGCCATCCTCAATATCTATTTTTGTATTAGTCCTTTCGGTAATACCCTTTATAGTCCTACCGCCAGGACCTATCACAGTTCCAATAAGCTCAGGATCTATTCTAAAGCTTAAGAGTCTTGGAGCATGAGGAGATAACGATTCTTGTGGTTGATCTATCGCTTCTTGCATTTTTTCTAAAATATGCAATCTTGCTGGCCGGGCCTTTTTTATTGCATCAGAAATAACAGAAACTGGTAATCCTGTTATTTTCATATCCATTTGTAATGCAGTTATCCCCTTTTCTGTTCCGGCCACTTTGAAATCCATATCTCCAAGGAAGTCCTCAATACCTTGGATATCTGTCAAAATTCTTACTTCTTTCCCTTCTTTTATTAACCCCATTGCTGTACCACTTACTGGAGCCTTTAAAGGAACTCCAGCATCAAGTAACGATAGTGTGCTGCCACAAACAGAGCCCATTGAAGTAGAACCGTTGGAGCTTAGGACTTCACTAACTACTCTTAAAACGTATGGAAATGTTTCTTTGCCAGGCAATACCGGAATAATAGCTCTTTCAGCTAAGGCACCATGACCTATTTCTCTTCTTCCAGGTGTCCTCATTGGTCTAGTTTCTCCAACAGAAAAAGGTGGAAAATTATAGTGATGCAAATAAGTTTTTTCGGTACTTGGATTTAGGTCATCCATTTCTTGGGCATCGCTTGGAGTCCCAAGTGTTGTTGTAGATAAAACTTGAGTCAATCCTCTTTGAAATAATGCAGAGCCATGAACTCTCTTAGGAAGTATACCGGCAGAAGCACTAATTTTTCTAACTTCATCAAGATCTCTACCATCAACCCTTTTGCCATCATTAATGATTTGAGATCTCATTAATTTTTTTGTTAACTTTTTAAAGTCAGAGTGAATTAATTTATCGTTTTCAGCGATAAGCATCTTTAACTGGTTGTCATCTTTTAGAGATTCAATTTTGTTTTGAATGTCAACTTTGATTTTGTCTAGTTCTTGATCTCTCTCTTCTTTTGATTGATCAAATTTCTTTAATACCAAATCAATAGGTTTTGAACAGTTCTTTTCAAGATAACTAGATAATGTTTTATCTTCCTCAGGTTCAACAGGTTTTACTTGAGAAATACCTAACTCTTTTAGAAGATCTTCTTGAGCTTTAATTAGTTCTGTTACGGCTTCATATCCAAAATCTATAGCTTCGATAGTATCTTGCTCTGAAAGTTGATTTGAACCAGCCTCAATCATTACGATTCCGTCAGGGGATCCAGCAACAACTATATCAAGATCACCTTTTTCAATTTCTCTATAACTTGGATTTAAAATAAAATCATCACCTATGAGCCCAACCCTTACTGCAGCCATTGGTCCATAGAAAGGTATTTCAGCTAGTAATGTGGCTATTGATGCACCTGTTACTGCTAAAACATCAGCTGGGACTCTTTCATCAAGGGAAAGGCAAGATGCAACTATCTGGATCTCATCACGCATCCATCCAGGGAAAAGAGGCCTCATCGGTCTATCTATTAACCTTGCAATTAAAGTTGCTCTTTCAGGAGGTCTACCTTCTCTTCTCATGAAACCGCCTGGAATTCTTCCGGCTGCATATAGTTTTTCCTCGTAATCACAAATGAGAGGAAGAAAATCAGCAGTTTCTTTCTTTATTGTTTTCGTTGCTGTAACTAATAAAGATGTGTCTCCACATTCAATCATTACTGACCCATTTGCCTGAGGTGCATAAAGCCCTGTCGTTAGTCGTATCTCTCGTCCGTCAAACGTGATCGACTTATTTTGTCCTTCCACTTTTTAAATTATAAATCTATTCATAATTTATTCTTACATCTAAAAGGGACATATTGAAGGAATTATTTAAATAAGGTTGAAAAAATTTTATTTATAACCATTTAAAATGGCTTTAATCTATTGGTATCAGTAAGTTTTTCTAGATAAAATTAAATTAAAAAAAAATTATAAAATATAAAATATTTAGTTACCAACTTGATTTTACGACGCCTGGCAATTCACCATTATGAGCCCTTTGCCTTAATTGGTTTCTACATAATCCAAAATCTCTATAAACTCCTCTTGGTTTTCCTGTCGCCCAACATCTATTCCTAATTCTTGTTGGAGCTGAGTTCCTTGGAAGTCCTTGTATTTTTCTATGAATTTCTAATCTCTCCATAGGATCATTAGCACTATTAAATTGATCTAATAAAGATTTTCTCTTCGCAGCATATTTTTTTACAAGTTTTTTGCGTTTTACTTCTCTAGCAATCATTGATTTTTTTGCCATCAACAAAAATTATAAATATAAATTCCATATTAACAGTTAATGCATCAATATTAAAATATTAAATTACGGATTAATTAACTTTTGAACAATTAATAATTGACTAGTATCCCTAATGATCAATAAAACACTTAATCCTACCAAAAGAAAAAAGCTAGATTGAGTTACTGCAGTTTGTATATTTATTGGAACAGGTTTACCTCTTAAACCCTCAATGAGAGTAAAAACCAGTTGACCTCCATCAAGAAGGGGTAAAGGAAGTGAATTTAAAACTGCAAGATTAATTGAAATTAATGCAGCAAAGAGTAAAATCCCAGTTCCTCCTTGTTCTGATAGTTGTGCACCAATCTCAACAATTTTTACTGGCCCACTCAATTGCTGAGCAGTAGAGGAGAAATTTGTAATTAAACCCTTATAACCTTGTATTGTTTTTATTAACAATGAAGAAAATTCTTTATTTGTATAGTTAAAAAGTTCATTAATATTTTTAATTTTTTTTGTTTCTTTTTTTATATTTGGTTGAAGCTGTGCCCCAATCGTGCCCTTACCATTGATGTTTTGAGGAACTAAAGTTAGATCTTTTAAAGAGTTTTTCCTTTGTATTTGAATTAATATTGATTCTCCTGACGAGGTTTGTATTCTTTTGACCAGAGATGATACTGCTTGGTCACCAATACCTAAAGAAGTCCCATCTATTTTTAGGATTTTATCTCCAGTTTCCAAGCCAGCAAGAGATGCAGCCTTTTCCGGTTGGGTAGCCAAAACTAAAATACCCGGTTCGGGATCTAATGGAATCCCTACATTAGTTACATTGATAATAAGGATAGTGTAAGCAAGAATTAGGTTGGCAAATACCCCCGCAGAAATTACGATTACCCTCTGAATAATCGGTCTATTTTTTAAAAGATTTGGATCTTTAGGGTCAATATTATTTATCTCTTCATCAGGAAAGGACACAAACCCCCCTAATGGAAAGGCTCTAAGTGAATAAGTGATATCTTTATATTTTTTTTGTATTATTGAGGGTCCAAAACCAATTGAAAATCCATCAACATAAATTCCTTGCAAAATCGCTGCAAGAAAGTGACCCATCTCATGAAAAAAAATAAGAAATCCTAAAACTGTTATCGAGGTTAAAACATTCATTTTTTTATATTAAGCAAGTTTTAAGTAATTTGATCCAAAATATGGGACTAAGGCCTCTGGAATCTTTACGCTTCCATCGTTTTGCTGACCATTTTCAAGAATCGCAGCCATTGTCCTACCAATAGCTAGACCACTTCCATTTAAGGTGTGTAAATATGTATTTTTTTTATCAATTTTTGTTCTTATTGATGATCTGCGGGCTTGAAAGTCTAGACAATTGCTGCAACTTGAAATTTCTCTATAACATTTACTGCTTGGTAGCCAGACTTCAAGGTCAAAAGTCCTACTAGAAGAAAATCCTAAGTCTCCAGTACAAATATCTACTAATCTATAGGGTAAATTGAGCTTTTTTAAAATACTTTCTGCGTCAGCAGTAATCTTTTGATGAGCTTCTAAAGATTCTCTTGGATCACAAAACCAATATAGCTCTACCTTATTAAATTGATGAAGTCTTATTAAACCTTTGGTATCTCTTCCATAACTTCCTGCTTCTCGTCTAAAACATGGGCTATATGCAACGTATTTTATTGGTAACTGACTTTTATCAATAATTTCATTTCTATGGAATGCAGTTAGTGGAACTTCAGCTGTTGGAGACAGCCATAGATCGTCATTCGAACACTTAAAACTTTCATTTGAAAATTTAGGTAATTGCCCTGAACCCGTTAGACTTTCTGAATTTACTAAGGCTGGAGGCATTAACTCTAAATAACCATTTTTAATATGCATGTCGAGCATGAAATTTATTAATGCCCTCTCTAATCTGGCACCATTACCAATAAGTGTAATAAAACGACTTTTTGATATTTTAGTTGATTTTGTAAAGTCAAACAGATTAAGACTTTCGCCGATTTCCCAATGAGATTTAAGGCTCTCTTCTTTTAAAGGCTCTCCCCAAGTTTTTACTTGGACATTATTACTTTCATCTTTACCAATAGGTGCATCTTTGCTGGGAAAATTTGGTAAACTCAAAATCTCATTATTTATTTCTTTATCAAAAATTCTTTGTTTTTCTTCAAATTCTGAAATCTTAATTCTGTATTCGTTTCCCTTTTTCTTTAAGTTATTTAGTTGCAGAGAATTATTGTTTTTAGATTTATTAATTTCTTGCCCAATTAATTTACTTAATTTTTTACTTTCATATTGAAGATTTGATACTTCTATATCAATTTCCTTTTTTTTAACGGCTAATTCTTGTATGTGGGATATGTTGTAATCCTTTCCCCTTAAAGATAAATTCTCTTTAACAAATGTTGGATTTTCTCTTATTAATTTTTGATCTAGCACTCTTTTTTTTTATACCTTAATTAAGATAGTTAATTTAAAATCATTATTAGGTATTTTTGGTGAAAAATTAACTAAATTAATGATTCCTAACTTATTCATTATTTTTAATAAATTAAAATTTAATTAAGATGCAAAACGAGCTCTTCCTGTGGATGACCATTCTTTAAGTAAATCAATTTGTTCTTTAGCTGTTCTGGATAAGGGAACTAATTCAGAAACTGCTTTTATTAAATCTTTCTCCATAAGCTCTCTATTTTCAGAGAATGAAATGTGCATACCCTCTATTACTGCTTGTTCAAGTTCTGCGCCTGAGAATCCATCTGTTCTATCAATAATTGTAGAAAGAGGGAAACTGTAACTTGGTCTTCTCTTTTTTAAGTGTAAATCCAAAATGCTTAATCTTTCTTCTGAATTTGGTAAATCAAGAAAAAATATTTCATCAAACCTACCTTTTCTTAATAATTCGCCAGGAAGCTTATCTATAGCATTAGCAGTGGCAATTACAAATACAGCGGTTTCTTTTTCAGCCATCCAAGTTAGCAAACTTGCCAAAACCCTTTGACTTGTACCTCCATCACTTCTAGCATCACCACCAAAGCCTTTATCAATTTCATCGATCCAAAGGATACAAGGTGACATGGCCTCAGCTCTCAATATTGTTTCTCTTGTTCTTGCCTCGCTTGAACCCACAAGACTAGAAAATAATCTTCCAACATCTAACCTAAGCAGCGGCATCGACCAACTATTGGAAATTGATTTTGCAGTAAGTGATTTCCCTGTACCTTGGGCTCCAACAAGTAATACTCCTTTGGGAATAGGTAGTCCATAGTCTCTAGCTTCTTTAGAAAAAGCCCTGTATCTTTGTTTAAGCCAAACTTTTAAAACATTTAATCCTCCAATATCATCTTGACTTGATTTAGCTTCGAAAAATTCTAAAATTTCACTTCTGGCGATAACTTGTTTTTTTTCTTCAAGAATATCTTTGATATCTTCTTTACTTAATTTCCCTCTTTGAGCAAGGGCCTTTGCAGTGACTTGTTTTACTTTTATTTCGGTAAGTCCACTTGAGGCTATAGAAAGTTCATTTAAGTCTTGTTCCTCAAGATTTGAATTGGTATTAATAGCAATTTGTTTTATTAGATTTCTTAATTCTTTTTGATCAGGTAGAGGTAAGTTTAAAATTGTCATTAGTTCATCGAGATCTTCTGATGATGGAAATAAATGAGAACTAATAATTAAATTATGGCTAGTTTTCTTTAGTGCTGAAGATAGTTCTTTAATAGTTCTATTAATAGATGGATCATCATAAAATTTGTGGAAATCTTTTAATAATAAAACTATAGAGACTTCAGAACTTTGTTCTTTAATCCAGTTGAGTACTCCTAAAGGATTATTAGAAAATTTACCTTCTTCATTTATTAATCCTTTTATACCGCTTACACAATCCCAGCGAACGAATCTTTTTATATTTAATTTTTCACAAGAGAAGTTAACCAGTTTTTCTAATCTTTCCTCTTCTTTAGTCCTAATCCAAATTATTGAGGTTCTTGATTTTATGAGTAATTCTAAATTTCCACACCAAGAATTCATTATGTAAGTTTCAGACTATTTTTTACTATTAGGTTCAAAAGGTAATCTTTTATCTGAGATATTTGTAGCAGGAGTAGTTATTACTGCATCTTTGGCCAATAATTGTTGATCCAAAATTTTTTGTAGATTCTCAGGAAGAGCCTCTTTATTAAGCAGAAAAGTCTGAAATGCCTGAAATATATTAGCAACAACCATATATAGTAAAACTCCTGCTGGTAGTGGGAAAAACAGGAACATTCCAGTAATCATTACTGGTGTAATTTTGTTCGCTGTTGATTGCTGTGGATTGGCAGGCATCCCTTGACTTGATAGAACTTGAGAAAGAAGTAGGGTTAATCCAAAGGCACCAACTAGTGCTGCAATATCCCAATTAATTGCCCCATCTACATAAAACCCAACTTGTCCAAGAGCTTTAATAAAAAGAAAACCACTTTTAGCAGCTAGACCTGGGATTTTTGCCTCGATTGTCGCATCCCCTGGTTTAATTGCTGTTACTGTACCGTCTTGAGAAACTTTAAGATTTTCGGATCCTTTAGAAACGGACCAAGTGGGAAGAAATTTTGATCCATTGTCATATTTAGATAAAACTTCCGAATAGCTATTGCCGTTTGTTGTTTGTAAATTTATTTTTACGGATTCCTCTGTTCCTAATTTTGTTCCACTGGGGATTGAGGCTACTACAGGAAAATGAGATTTTTCTGTAATGAATATAGAGTGTCTTGGAGATTTGTAGGGTTTTGGATCAATAGCAGCTACTTGATCTTGTGGAACTACCTTGAGATTTATGTTGTATGGGACATCAGCGAATGGTGATCCTCTTAAAGTTGCAAATAATGCGAACAAAACGGGCATTTGTACAATTAAAGGAAGGCAACCTGCTAAGGGACTACCAAACTCATTCATTAATTTTCCAAGTTCTTCTTGCTGTTTCTTGGGATCACCTGAAAACTTAGATTTTATTTCTGCTTGTCTTTTTTGCATTACTGGTTGTGCAATCTTCATCCTCCTTGCGCTTCTGATGGAGCCAGCGCTTAAAGGGAAAAGTGCAATTCTAATTACGACTGTTAATGCAACAATCGCTAATCCATAACTAGGAACTAAACCGTAGAAAAAATCTAGAATCGGGATAAGTAATTTTTCAGAAATGAACCCTATCACGATATTAAAAAGAGTGTAATTTTATTAGACATTTTATTTTACAGGAAAATAAGGTTTTTGTAATTAATTAATTTAGGACTTAGTAGCAAATCCCTCAACCTCGTTGAGATTTGGGATTTGTGATCTCTTGTTTATATTTTCTTCGATAAATTTTTGCTTTTCTCTAAAAAGGGGTAATGATTTCATTTCAACCTTTGATCCATCATTAAGGATGAGAACCATATCACCGTATGATCCGAATCCCCTTGGAATAGATCTAATTTCTTCAATATTACTTAATGATACTTGTGTTTTGTTTTTACCAAACCAACCTCCATCTATTGAAATTCTTTTGTTTGTAATTTTATATCTCAACCACAATGCTCTAACTATTGCGGCAAAGGTAAATGGTAATCCAAGAATAGTTATACCTGCAAAAAGATTTATAATTAAATCACTTTTTGCGGGCCCACCTTCATAAAAGATTTCTTCATTCATGTTAATCATTTGATTAGACGAGATTTGAACATTAAGTTTTGAAATTCCTCCAAAAGTTTACTTTTATCATTGCAGAAATCCCCAAATTTAAGGTTAACAAGTAACCAATAAGGTTTGTGGTTATTAATTTTTTGAATGTTTGTTAATAACCACTCTTGCAGGATTCTTCTTAATTTATTTCTTTCTACAGCTTTTTTTGAAACTTTCTTACTAATAGCAATTGCAACCCTAAATTTATTTGAGGTATTTTTGAGTTTATGGGTTAAGAGAATACCTGGATTTGATCTTGCAACTTTAAATGTCATTAATTTTCCATGATATGTTATGGAATTTTTATGAATGTAATTAAAGGTCCTATGACCTTTTAAACGCATATCCTT
>CACGHD010000010.1 GCA_902572825.1 uncultured Prochlorococcus sp.
GATATTTGCCTTCTTGAATTAAAGGTTGATAATCAAGTATTGCTAATAACTTTTGAGAAGTTCCAAACCATAAAATATCAGCTCCTAAAATAGGCATTTCACTATCAAAATTAGGATATGAAACCGTATTAAACACTTGCAGTTTTTTGCCACCATCTAATCTTGTTATTCGCCACTTTCTAAATTCGGGAGATGAAAAAAGCCAATTCTTAATAATATATTTTGAGTCTTCATTGTGATGTTCTTTAAATTCGCTAGATATTTGTACTTCATGACCATTTAATTCATCAATATTGGTTTTAAGGAATTCAACTAATGAATCAAACATAAATATTAGGTCTCAGTACTTCCTTTCCTGACTTTTTTTGTAATGTAATTGAATACAATCTTGCCTAAAACAGCAATCAAGTTACCTTCAAGCTCCTTAAACATTTTCATATTGTAAGTAAAAGCTTGATTAGCTTCATCAATAATTTGATCAGCAGTCTTTTGATTTATTGGAAGTTGATTCAAAGTAAGAGAATATTCTTCCTTGAATTTCTTTTCATCAGAAATTAATTCAAACTCATAAAAATTTAAACCATCATTTCCTTGCAAATTTAATGCTTTTTTAGCGATCCTTTTCAAGATTTGCCCTCCAGATAAATCTCCTATATAGCGGGTGTAGTGGTGACCAACTAATAGCTCTGGTGAATTTTTTGCGACCTCGCGGATTCTTTCAACGTATTCTTTTGCTGAGTGAGAAATATTAATTTCATTCTTCCAGTTTTCACCAAAATAAAATTTAAGATCATTTACAAGAGTTTCTTTCCTGTATAACGATTTAAAACCTATAGGTTTTATTACGGGATGTTCCTCATTGACCAGTCTTTCAATTTCTTCTTCCATAGCTTCATAAACAAAATATAAATCACTAATTAATTTCCTATAAGATTTTTTTTCAACAACTCCTTTTAAAAAACAAGCAACAAAGCCAGTATTTTCAGCCATAGTGTGGGATTTTTTTGTCCCTTCTCTTAATTGTCCTGCAAGAGCGACTGCCATATATTTTGAATTATTTTTGTTAGTGTATTTAATCTACAAGGAAAATACATAAAACAGCTAATTTTTGTTACCAGAGGATGTTGTAGAGAATAGCTTATAAAGTTCTTTACAAACCAAAAAAAGGTTATCTTTTTGTTCCTTTTGCGGTAGATGAGTGCCAGTCATTTCCCAGGCACCGATAGTAGCCACTTTCCATCTCTCGGATGGAACAATCATACCTCGCATTATTATTCCCAACAATTTCGGGACTCTGTCAGTATTATCATTTTCAATTCTTAATTGTAAGAGTATTGCTCTACATTCAATAAGAGGGCTCCAACCAGGGAAATGAAAGGCAAAATCAATAGTATCTTGCATGGATTCATTATTTGAATTGTCCCAGGGACTAAAGTTTACACTTGCATCTGGAAAATATTTCCGAAACAAAGCTGCAGTAGAAGCAATTTTATTAGCTATTTCAACATTTCTTACATTTGAACTCGCATTCATAAATAGCAGAGTATATTTTTGAAAATGACATAATTTGCTTTAACTTGCTTACTAACTACTTTTTCTTTTAATAAAGATGTTGAAATGCTGATCAATAAAGTATTCTCTATTCACATTTGGACAATAAATTTCTAGGTTTTAGAGAAATAACTCATCACAAATTACAATACGAGGAACTTCAATGAGTTATCTTTTATTAATTCAATGCTATGCCAAAATTTGAAAAATTAACTTTACCTAATGAAGGCGAGATAATAACTTTTAATCAAGGCAAACCTAATGTTCCTAATAATCCAATTGTCCCATTTATTAGGGGTGATGGTACTGGAGTTGATATTTGGCCTGCTACTCAAATCGTTCTTGATTCAGCGATTAAAAAAAGCTATAAAGATAAAAGAAAAATTAATTGGTTTAAAGTATATGCAGGCGATGAAGCTTGTGAACTTTATGGAACGTATAACTATTTACCGCAAGATACTATTGAAGCAATCAAACACTTTGGTGTAGCCATCAAAGGTCCTTTAACGACTCCCATCGGTGGAGGTATTAGATCTCTTAATGTTGCATTAAGGCAAATCTTTGATTTATATAGCTGTGTTAGACCATGCAAATATTATTCAGGAACTCCAAGCCCTCACAAAAATCCCCAAAATTTAGACGTTATAGTTTATAGAGAAAATACTGAGGATATCTACATGGGAATTGAATGGGAAGCGGAGGATAATAATTGTCTTGAATTAATTAATCACTTAAATAACTTTGTCATACCAAAAAGTAAAAATTTAAAAAATAGATCTATACCAAACGGATCAGGTATTGGAATAAAACCAGTGAGTAAATCTGGTAGCCAAAGACATATTAGAAAAGCTATTGAACATGCAAAAAGATTATCAGGAGATAAAAGGCATGTGACTCTTGTACATAAAGGGAATATTATGAAATATACAGAAGGTGCATTTAGAGATTGGGGATATGAATTAGCAGTAAATGAATTTAGAGAAGACTGCATTACAGAAAGAGAAAGCTGGATTTTAGATAATATTCAAAAAAATCCAGACATTACAATTGAAAATAATGCTCGAAAAATTGAACCGGGTTTTGATAAGCTTACAAACAACAAAAAAGCATTCATTTGCGAAGAAATTAAAGAAGTTATTGCATCAATATCAAATTCCCATGGAGATGGAAAATGGAGAAAACTTATTCTTGTTGATGATCGAATAGCTGATAGTATCTTTCAACAAATTCAAACTAGACCTCAAGAATATTCAATTCTTGCAACCTTAAATCTCAATGGAGACTATGTTTCTGATGCAGCTGCAGCAATTGTTGGTGGCCTAGGTATGGCTCCTGGTGCAAATATTGGAGATAATGCAGCAATTTTCGAAGCTACGCACGGTACTGCGCCAAAACATGCAGGCTTAAACAAGATTAATCCAGGCTCAGTAATTCTTAGTGGTGTTATGATGCTTGAATATTTTGGTTGGGATGAGGCAGCTAACTTAATTACTAATGGTTTAAGCAAGGCAATAGAACAAAAAAAAGTCACCTATGATCTAGCACGCTTAATGGAACCAAAAGTAGAACCCCTGTCCTGCAGCAGTTTTGCTGAAGAAATTATCTCAAATTTCTAATTTTAAAAATTATTGTTATTTTCAAAAACTTTCCAAATATTAACGAGTGAATCTTCAGTTCCAATGTTTCCAGGATGAGTCACAATGGGAAGTTTTTCGCCATTTTTTAGGTTGTAAGTCACCACTGAAATGCCAGTTAAAATCTGTCCTTCAAGATAAACATAATCTGCATTAAGTCCTTTACTAAGAATCAAATTTGTTGTTATTCCACCTTTTGAAATTAAATATCCTATTTCATACTTCAAATCTGCGACTATTTCAGCAATAAAACAAGCAAGTAAATTATAAAAATTAAATAGTTCAGAAGAATCTAAAGACATAAATTTTCTTGAAGTAAACAATACAGGAGTTTTTCCTTTCTCAAAAGAAAATCTAATTTCTTTTAAACATTTATTTTTAAACAAATTCCTTGGCTTCTGATTATTATCTGATGAAGTAATTTTAAAGAATTCAAAAACATCTAATTCAACTGGATTGCAATTATTTATCTCTAATAAATTATTCAATTGTATTGTTGAAAGTTCTACATAAGATCCAACAATTATTAGTCCTGGAAGAAAATTCTTTTCTTTATTTCTTATTCTTAAATTAGAGAAAAATATTTCACTCTGAGAGAAACTTTTTTTTTCAGAAATTGAACTTATAAAACTTGCTGCAGTTCGAAAAAGGAATTTCTTTTGTTTAATTAATTTTTTAATTACTAAAGAAAATTTTTTTAGTTGAGAATAATTTTCTACATCTACAACTACATGTTTATTATTCTTCAAGTTCTTAAGTGTTTTAAAAACAATATTATTTTCTTTATCATTTAGCATTTCGATATCTGACAATAAAAGATTTTGAATATCTTCAAAATTTATTTGCGATTTACTCTGCTGAAATAAAAGATTCTTGACATTACTTGTCTGATATCCAAAAATTTTATCTGTTGCAAAAATTGTTTGACTAATAGGAGTTTTATCAACAAAATGAGATCCATTAATTGTTAATCTTTTACCCTCTATGAAAGCTGGAATATGAAAAGTAGCATCAAAAGGTCCTAAGCAACTATTGAGAGCAATTGGCTCTAAATAGTTATGTCCTCGAAGGGTAGAGTCTCCTCGACTTATAAAAATAATTTCTTCTTCATAGGCTTGAGAAGTAATTACAGTCTTAAGATTTTTGCAAATTGCCTCTATTGTTAATTTCGCATCATTTTCCGATAGTGATCTTGTATTAGCCAAAATAAAAAATAAATTAGATTTAGATTGAAAACCTTTGGCTAAAGTTGAGCAGTCCCACTTAAGCAGTAATAAGCAATCATGAACAGTTTGAGAACCTGTGGGATCATCATCTATAACGACAAATTTCATAAGTATTGCAAAATTACTTAAGAGATTTTATTTCTATTGAGGCATTTAACCTTTTACTATAATTTGAAGGAATCATGATGTTTCTAAATCCATCAACAAAGGAATTTCGGGGACTAGTCCAAGGTTCGAGACATATCATTCTTCTTGGAGGGTCACTCCAAATAACGCCTAAATCAAAAGGATATGGATGATTTAAAGTTACCTCTCTTTTAAAAATTTTATCTCGAAAAGAGATTCTACCAGAAGTATACATAAGTAGATCAACTCCTAAATTAATTTTTTTTAATTCATCCAAAGTATTACTTATAGTATTTCTTGCTTGATCCTGACAATTAAGTGGATTATCAACAAACTCTAAATTTTGTAAATCTGAAACATTAAAATAAGGATGCAAACCGAAATTTATAGGCATAGCAAAGTCTGTTTTGTTTTGGATTGTAATTTCAAATTCTAAAGAGTTAATTTTTAAGGTAACTTCAATTTTTAGTTCGAAATCGAAAGGATAATATTTTTTTGTTTTTTTAGATGCATTTAAGAATAAGCATAAAAAATTTTCATTTTCATTGAAGGAGAATTGCCATTGCAAATCCCTAGCGAAACCATGTTGTGGTAATTGCAAATAATCATTTCCAAATACTGAATTAAAGGTATTCAGATTTCCACAAATTGGAAACAAGATTGGAATGCCTCCCCTAATACTTTTTGTCTTGTCCATAAATCTTGTTTCATCAAAATAAAGTATTTCATTACCATCCGAAACCCAATTTGTAATAACGCCTCCTCTTTCAGGACAAAATTTAATGTAATTATTTTTATCTAATTGAAAGACAAAAATTCCTCGCTCCTTTTTAGATGATTCAAGTTTCACGATTATTACTTAAAGGGAATCAACCCAATCCAAAATATGTTGATTAACTAATTCAGGAATCTCATCATGAGGACAATGTCCTGCATCAAGAATAATTTCTTTTGTATTCTTTGGTGTAAATTTTTTATATAGATTTCTTTTTTTTGGAGTGTTCATCCATGGATCTTTCCCTCCCCAAAGAAGTAACAATGGTGCATTTAGTTTTGCGAAAAGCTTATCCAACGGCAATCCCTGAGGACCTGATGGGTTAAATACACTTCTAAAAACATTAAAAGCTCCGAAATCTAGAGAAGGATTTCTTATTGAATCAACTAAAAAATCATCAACATTTTTTTTATCAACATAAACTTGATTCAAAGTTTTTTTAATATTTTTTGGATTTCTCATATTCTCAAAAATCAAACGTTGAAGAACAATATTTTTCAAAAATATGCCGGCAACTGTTTCAATTGAAGTTTGCAACATATTCTTTTTGATAGTTTTTTCTTCACTAAAATATCCAGCAGCATTAAGTAAGATCACTCCAGCATTTAGCTCATTTAATTCTGCACCAGCTGCTAATGCGGCATAACCACCTAATGAATTTCCAACAACAATTGTAGGTTTTTTTATTTTCTCTTTTACATAAGCGACAACCTGATCTTTCCATAAAGATCCTGAGTATTCGACGTCTTGAGGCTTAGGACTTTTTCCAAAACCGAGTAAATCTATAGCATGAACTTCGTATTTTGTACTCAAAACAGGAATATTAAATCTCCAATGATCCGTAGAAGCACCGAAACCATGAATTAATAAAATTGCGCATTCTTTTGAAGTTTGCTCGGGCTTAGCGGAAACTGTATGAATTGGGTAACTTAAAAAATTCCAGTTATAATTTACATCACTGTCTATCAGAGCTGACTTTTCCATTAATTGAAAATTTTATCTTGACTGATTCTAATAAACTTATTTCCTAAAGAAGACCCACAGGATCAGCCGCAACATCATCTGAAATTTTATTGCCATCATTTGGGGGCTTATCTTTTAGAACAATTCTTAAGAGTACAGGTGCAAGAAATGTAGTTCCTATAACCATTAATAAAATAGCTGCTTCAAGAGAAGGAGTTAATAACTTAGCGCTTGTTCCTAGCCCAAGAAAAATTAAACCAACCTCTCCTCTAGGCATCATACCCAAGCCTACGACTAATCTATTTGTAGGTTTATCACTTGAAAATACCCATCCTGCTGCAATTTTTCCAATAATCGCAACAACTAATAAAAATCCTGCAACTACAAGAGCTGATCTGCTTGTTGGATCAAGTGGATTGATAACAGATAAATCCATTCCAGCTCCAACTAATACAAAGAAAATAGTTGCGAATAAGGAAACTAAAGGTAAAACAGATTGTTGTATTGCATGATTATTTTTAGAGCTACTAAGAATCAATCCAGCTGCAAAAGCCCCTAAAGCTGCTTCCAGTCCAATGGCTGTTGCCACGAAACAACACAATACAAGTATCACAAAAGAAGCTACCACCACGGCTCCTGGAGCCTTTAATCTATCTAACAACCAATCAAAACCTGGAGCAGCTGTTCTACTTAATGCAATAGCAGCAATAACAAACACTACAGCTGCTGCAACTAATTTAACAATAGGTGCAATTTCTAAAGTACCTCCAGCTGCAAGGGCGACTACAACTGCCAAAATAACAATTCCCAAAATATCGTCTAAAACTGCTGCACCAATAACAATCTGTCCTTCTCTAGTTTTCAAATATCCTAATTCACCGAAAACACTTGCAGTAATTCCTATACTTGTGGCTGTCATAGATGCTCCAGCAAAAACTGCTGGAATTAGATCTACTTGGAAAATAAACATTAATCCAAGAGTTCCAAACGCAAATGGTAAAATTACGCCAGCCATAGCAACAGTAAAAGCCTGAGCACCGACAGCTACCAATTCCTCTAACTCACTTTCTAAACCTGTTAAAAATAAAAGTGCATATAAACCAAGTGTTGCTACTGCTTGGAGGGAGGGAAAGCTTTCGAAATAAACATCTGGTACTGCTTCTGGAGGGATTGACGCTAATGAACTAATAACATTTACAAGTCCCTCATTTAATTCAGTTCCAGCTGAGGGCGGTATCAATAAATGAAATCCTGATGCTCCTATCACAACTCCTGCAAGAAGCTCACCTACAATCGTTGGCAAACTTAGTCTTACTAATACTTCTGCTAATGCTCTTGCGGCTAAAAAGATCAATAAAAATCTTATAACTCCGATCAACGTTTCAGCAACTTCTAAATCATGTGCACTTAATTCAGCAAGTAAAGAGTACATTTAAGTGTAAAAAAATAAACTACCTAATTGGAAGATAGTTTATTGAGGGCCCACTTTAAGAAATATGTAAGAAAAAAGCAAAAATACTCAACAAGTGTGGATCTGAAGGTACAACAAAGAAATTTTCCAAAAAATGGCTATTGTCTGTTATATGGCTAATCCAATGAATTCCAACGAACCCTTCGATCTACGCTTGCCTACTCCAGGCTGCTACTTAGATCCTGAGAAAGCTGGCATGGATTCTGATGCTGTTTTTCAAGGAATGACAGCCCATCTATTTTATACACTTGGAAAGTTAGCTACTTCTGCAAGTCCTCACGACTTGTACATGGCTTTAAGTTATGCAGTTAAAGATAGGCTAATGACAAGATATTTAGCCAGCCAAGAAGTCATAAGAAAAAAACCACAAAAAACAGTAGCCTACTTATCAGCAGAATTTTTAATAGGCCCTCAATTAAGTAATAATCTTCTAAATCTTGGAATAACTCAAGAGGCTGAAGATGCTTTAAAAAGATTTGGCATTGAATCATTGTCAACAATTCTTGAAGTTGAAGAAGAGCCTGGATTAGGAAATGGTGGACTTGGCAGACTTGCAGCTTGTTATATGGAATCATTAGCATCTCTACAAGTTCCAGCAGTTGGTTATGGTATTAGATATGAATTTGGAATATTCAATCAGTTAATTAGGGATGGATGGCAAGTTGAAGTAACTGACAAATGGTTAAAAGGTGGATGGCCATGGGAACTTCCACAACCAGATGAATCATGTTTCGTTGGTTTTGGAGGCAGAACTGAAAGTTATAGAGATGATAAAGGAAACTACAGATCAAGATGGATTCCCTCTGAACATGCTATTGGAGTACCTCATGATGTTCCAGTTTTAGGATACAGAGTAAATACATGTGACAGATTAAGATTATGGAGAGCTGATGCAACTGAAAGTTTTGACTTTTATGCATTCAATATTGGTGATTATTATGGTGCAGTAGAAGAAAAAGTTGCATCTGAAACTCTTTCAAAAGTTCTATATCCGAATGATGGAACTGACGAAGGTAGAAGATTAAGACTTAAACAACAACACTTTTTCGTAAGTTGTTCTCTTCAAGATATGTTGAGAAGCCTTGAAAAAAGATCAATATCAATAACAGAATTCCCCAAGCATTGGACAGTCCAACTAAATGATACCCACCCTGCTATTGCAGTTGCAGAATTAATGCGACTTCTTATTGACCAATATCAAATCGGCTGGGATAAAGCTTGGAATATAACAACTTCATCAGTTGCTTATACCAACCATACATTACTACCAGAAGCTTTAGAGAAATGGGATTTAGGTTTATTTAACGATCTTCTTCCTCGTCATCTAGAAATTATTTATGAAATTAATTGGAGATTTCTACAGCAATTAAGACTACGTTATCCTGGAGATGACAAGATCCTTCAAAAACTATCCATAATTGATGAAGAAGGCTCTAAATCAGTTCGGATGGCCCACTTGGCTACAATTGGAGCCCATCATGTAAATGGTGTTGCAGCACTTCACTCAGATCTAATAAAAAGACAACTTCTGCCTGAATTTGCAGCATTATGGCCTGAGAAATTTACAAATGTAACTAATGGGGTTACTCCAAGAAGATGGGTTGCCTTATCTAATCCTTCATTATCTAACCTTCTGGAAGAAGAAGTTGGTCCAAATTGGATAACAAATATGGAACTTCTTAAAAGATTAGAAGAAAAAAAAGATGACAACAATTTTTTAGAAAAATTTGAGGAAACTAAACTAAATGGTAAAAGAAAATTAGCTAGTTTTATCCATTCAAAAACTGGAATACTTGTAGACCCATCAAGTTTATTTGATGTTCAAGTTAAAAGAATACATCAATATAAAAGGCAACATCTAAACGCTCTTCAAATAATTGCTCAATATTTAAGAATCAAAAATGGTACCAACAAATATGAAGTCCCGAGAACAATAATATTTGGAGGTAAAGCTGCACCAGGCTACTTTATGGCAAAGCTTATGATTCGATTTATAAATGGTATTGCTGACGTAGTCAATTCTGATCCAGATATGGATGGTCTATTAAGAGTTGTTTTTCTACCAGACTATAACGTTAAACTTGGCGAAATAGTTTATCCTGCAACGGATCTTTCAGAACAAATTTCAACTGCTGGAAAAGAAGCATCTGGTACTGGAAATATGAAATTTGCGATGAATGGAGCGTTAACTATTGGAACCTTAGATGGAGCTAATGTTGAATTAAGAGATCTTGTGAAAAAAGAGAATTTCTTCCTTTTTGGTAAAACTGAAAGCGAAATTATGGATTTAAAAAATAATAATTATTCCCCAAAATCTTTTATTGAGCAATGTCCTGAACTTAAAGAGGTTATACGCCTCATTGAAATAGGCCACTTTAGCAATGGGGATAAGGAATTATTTAAACCTTTATTAAATAGCTTGACCGGACATGATCCATTTTTTGTTATGGCTGACTTTGAAGACTACCTAAACAAACAGGATGTAGTCAGTGAATGCTGGAACAACAAAAAAGCTTGGAATAAAATGGCATTATTAAATACTGCTAGATCAGGATATTTTTCTTCTGATCGATCTATTAGAGAGTACTGCAAATCTATTTGGAAAGTTTCTCCAATGCCAGTTGAAATTACTTGCGATGTCGAAGAGTTAACTAATTAAGATTTTTCTTATCAGGTGAATCTGGAGTTTGATGAAATAATCTATTCAAAAGTAATCGATCCATATTTAATGGGTCAGGGGCTAATTCATTTGCAATTTCTTTAAATTTAGATTCAATTTTGTTAGAAATTTTTGTATCAAATATTCTTTCCATTAATGCTTCAATTGAATATAGATATGCATTAACATTTTCTAGTTCATCTAAAGCTTCAGTAATTTCTGTATCAGAAATATGTTTTTCTTCTAGACTGATATCTTCAGTTGATTCTCTTTCAGATAATTCTCTCTGCAACTCATCAGTAATTTTTGTGCAAAGAGTTCTGAAAGATTGAATAGATGCCCAATTTAATTCTTGTTGCTGCTTAAAAGTAGGAAATTCCCTAATCAGACGATCATGCTCTTTATAAAATCTCTGACAATCAGAGCATTGACATGGTTCTTCAGCCAAAAGAAAATATAACTCTTTTTATATCATCTCACTATTTGGGCAAAATTGTAGGACCATCCAATAATTCGTCATTTTCATCGAGGGAATCTGGACTGTCTGGTAAGGGTATCTCAATACTGGTAACCAAATTAATAACATCTCTTAATCTCATAGAATCGGCAAACCACCCCATTGCTTGCTCGGCATCGCCTCTTTTTTCAGCATCATTTGCTTGATCTTCGTGAGCTTCCGCCAATAGAGCAAGCCAGCACAGGCACCTTGCTTGAACTATTGAAAGATCTAAATCATTAGGTTGAGATTTAGAAATACGCTCATGCTCTTGTTGAATTAAAAGCTTTAAACGCATATCATGCAACTTAGCCATAGAAGATTTATTACTAACTATACGCTAGCTAGAGAGTAGCAAGTTTGCACATATACTACATATAGTTTTTTTATTTTTACGGGACTGGCGGGAGTCGAACCCACGACCTACGGTTTAGGAAACCGTTGCTCTATCCTGCTGAGCTACAGCCCCAATAGATGATTTTTGGAGTATTAAGGACTATGCTAAATGAAAGCAGGAGAGGCAATCGCGAGAAAGTTTTATTTTGGAAACAAAATAAAACTTTCTTGAGGAAAGTCCGGGCTCCCAAATGGTCAGGCTTGCTGGGTAATTCCCAGTGCGGGCAACCGTGAGGATAGTGCCACAGAAACATACCGCCTAATACGTTATGTATGGCAAGGGTGCAATGGTGTGGTAAGAGCGCACCAGCAACATTGAGAAGTGTTGGCTAGGTAAACCCCGGCTGGGAGCAAGGCTTAGTAGATTTATGACCATTACACAATCTACTTTGAAGCGCCGCTTGAGACTGTGAAGTAATTCCAGTCCTAGATAGATGATTGCCCATCTTAATTAAGATGAACAGAACCCGGCTTATGACCTGCTTTCTTATTGTTTTGATTATTCAAATCAGATGACAAATATAATTAACACAAAGAGAATTAATGAAATAACTACTTTTTTAAAGTCTTTAAATATTAAATCAAAAAGATTTTCTGAAATAATAGAAACTCAAAATATTTCAGTTATTCAAGATTTTAACCAAGCATTTATCCATTCCTCGGAGGACAAAATAATAAATTATGAAAAACTAGAATTTTTCGGAGATGCAGTACTCAGATTAGCTGCTTCTAATTTTATTGAAAAAAAATATCCTCAAATGAGTGTAGGAGAAAGATCAGAGCTAAGAGCACAAATTGTAAGTGATGAATGGCTAACTAAATTAGGGGAGGAAATTGAAATAGACAAATTAATAATTAAAGGACCTAAAGCTCTTGGTGATAAAAATTCAAAAAATACTATTATTGGTGAGGCTACAGAAGCTCTAATCGGTGCTGTTTATAAGTGCTTTAATTCAATTCAGGAAGTAAACCTTTGGTTAGATGATATTTGGGAAGAAGATTCAGAAAAATTTTTAAAAGCTCCATATAAATTTAAATCTAAAACAGTATTGCAAGAGTGGTGTCAAAGTAAAGGTTTCGATTTACCAGTCTATAAAATAATGGAAGTCTCAAAAAAAAATGGAGATCTTAAAAGATTTTCTTGCGATATATTTATTGAAGGATTAAAAGAATCATCTGCATTCGGAAAGTCCCATAAACAAGCAGAAACAAATGCAGCTAGAGTTTTGATAGAAAAATTTATAACTATAGGTAAAATCTAATTTTTAAACTATTTCTAAATTGGTTAGCTGAAAAGTTATGAGTTTATCCCAATTACCTCCTTCAAATAATACTGCTGCTCTTTTTTTGGTAACTCTTTGTACAAACCCCTTATATCCTCTATATATAGAGTTATTGTCTTTTACAACAACAAAAGAACCGGGGAGTATGGGTTTAGTAGATAATTCCATAAAGCACTCTTTCTAATACAATATATGATAAATAAAAATGAATGGTTGACTGTTGGATTGATAACATCATGTCATGGAATTAATGGACAGGTAAAGGTTAAATCTTTAAGTGATTTTGAAGAAAGATTTTTAAAACCGGGAGTGAGATGGCTGCAAAAAGAAAATGAACCTCCTTCAAAAATAGAACTAATATCTGGTTTCAAACAGCCTGGTAAAGAAACATTCATAGTTAAGTTACAAGGAATAAATACAAGAAATCATGCAGAGCAACTGAAAAAATTCAAAATTCTTGTAAAAACTGACGCACTACCCAAATTAAAAAAAGAAGAATTCCACTTATTAGAACTTTTAAATATCGAGGTCAAGACTTTAGAAAATGGTGAATTAAAAACAATTGGTAAAGTTATCAATTTAGAAAATGAGAAAAATAATTTACTTGTTATTGAACTATTTAAAAATCAAAAAAAAGTTCTCATACCATTCGTAAAAGAAATAGTACCATTAGTAGATATAAAAAATAATTTTCTAATTATCAATCCTCCAAATGGACTTTTAGAGCTGTAAATTAAAAAATTAAAAATTTATAAGAAACTAATTATTCTACAGTTACACTTTTAGCTAAATTTCTTGGTTGATCCACGTCAAGTCCCCTATGAGCTGCGATATGGTAACTCAATAATTGTAAAGGCAATATATTAAGTAGAGGTGATATCAATTCATTAGAGGAAGGAACTTTCATTAAATAATCAAAAATTTCAGTTCCATTACATTCAGGAGCAATCCCAATCAAATATGAATCTCTAGCTTTTGCTTCTTGAGCATTACTGATAACTTTGTCAAAAACCTCACCAGGGGAGGCAATAGAAATTACAGGTACTTTTTTGTCTAATAAAGCTATTGGACCATGTTTCATTTCTCCAGCAGGATATCCAGCTGCATGAATATAACTAATTTCTTTAAGTTTTAAAGCCCCTTCAAGAGCAATTGGATAATTTATTCCTCTTCCTAAAAAAATAACATCTTTTATATTAAAAAAGTCATGCGCTAGCTTTTCTGAGGATTTATTATGTTTTTCTAAGAGATCTTCCAGTAATGGCGGAAGTTTTATAAGTTCGTTTATTAATTTACCTATTTCGTCAGGACTTTGATTACCTTTTATTTGAGCAAATTTTATAGCTAATCCATAAAAAGAAAGTAATTGAGCAAAAAAAGTTTTTGTTGCTGCGACTCCAACTTCTATTCCTGCACAGATATCAATTATATTTGAAACCTGCCTTCCTATGGAACTCTCTTTTCTATTTGTTATTGCGATAAGATTAGGTTTAAATTTTTTATCTTTAATTGAAGAACGTCTTTTAATTTCCATATCGATAGCCGCAATTGTATCAGCAGTTTCTCCAGATTGAGTGACTCCAATAGTTAATGTATTTGGCAATAGTGGAGGAGGTGAATATCGAAATTCGCTTGCATAAAAAACATTTGTAGGGATACCTGAGAATTGTTCTAATAAAAAATTGCCCACCATTGCAGCATGTTTACTTGTGCCACAAGCAATAATTTCAATTCTTTCTATTGATTCAAAAAACTCTGTATCAAATGGATAGTTGATTTGATATTGACCATCATCTAAGTCCTTAATTAAATAATTTTCCAGCCAGTTTTTTGCAGTCTGTGGCTGATCATATATCTCTTTTAACATATAGTGTTTGAAATTCATTTTATCCATTATTTGCTCTGAGACCTTTAAAGACACTGGATTTCGATATTGTCTTTCGTTGTTTGAGTCATATATTTCAATTCCAAGCGGAGTCAACAAAGCTATTTCTTCATCCTCCATAGGCAAAATAATATTCGTAAAGTTTGCAATGGCAGGAGTATCACTAGCACAAATAAATTCTCCTTCACCCAAACCAATAATCAAAGGCGCTTGTCTTCTCGCAACTACTAAAGAGGTTGGAGCGCCAGACCATAAAACCGCTAAAGCATAAGATCCTTCTAAATCAGATATTACATTTCTCACAGCAACTAATAATGTTGAACCATTATTCTCAAGGTTAAGTTTACTTAATGTATTTAACTCTCTTTGAATTAGATGAGGAATTACCTCGGTATCTGTATCAGAATTAAAGATAATGCCCTCTTCCTCTAATTTATTTTTTAATTCTTGAAAATTTTCAATAATACCATTTTGAACAACTGCTATATTTCCTGAACTATCTATATGAGGATGTGCATTTTTAACCTCGGGCTTTCCATGAGTTGCCCATCTTGTATGACCTATTCCCACAGTTCCAGTAATATTATTATCATTAAGACTACTTTTTAAATTTTTGAGTTTTCCTTTTGCTTTATTACAAGAAATAGTATTTGTTTCGGAATTTATTATTGCAATACCTGCAGAATCATAACCTCTGTATTCCAGTTTTTCTAAACCATTTATTAATAATGGTAAAGCTTTTTTATATCCAGTTACAGCAACTATTCCACACATACGAATTTTTTTTTCAATTATATTGAAATAAAATGCGTAATTTCTAAAAAATGGACTCTCTTAAAACTGCACAATAAAAAATTAATATGCTAAACCCATACTCCTAGAAGTCTCATCTCCTAAATAAACACGAATACTTAAGAAGTCTGTTGGGCATGCTGTTTCACATCTTTTGCAACCTACACAATCTTCTGTTCTAGGAGATGAAGCTATTTGGCCAGCTTTACAGCCGTCCCAAGGAACCATCTCTAAAACATCAAGTGGGCAAGCCCTTACACATTGGGTACAACCAATGCAAGTGTCATAAATTTTAACTGCGTGTGACATGTAAAATTGTCTTTTGAACCTCGTTTTATAATACTATTGTCTTACAAAGAAATTAAAAAAATTAAGATATGCTTCACTCTTGTTAACTCTAGGGCATAAAATCATATAGATAATTAGTAATTTCCATAAACTATGTCACAAGAAATCCTCGAAAAAGTCTGTTCTATTGTTTCAGAACAATTAAGTGTTGAAGCTGGAGAAGTAAAGTCAGATTCAAATTTCCAAAATGATTTAGGTGCAGATTCTCTAGATACTGTTGAACTCGTTATGGCTTTGGAAGAAGCCTTTGATATTGAAATTCCAGATGAAGCAGCTGAAGGAATTGCAACTGTTGGCGATGCAGTAAAATTTATCGAAGAAAAAAAAGGTTAATAAAGAATGCCAAATTTCCATCGAGTAGTTATTACTGGTATCGGAGCAGTAACTCCAATTGGCAATAACATTGATGAATATTTAGTCGGTCTTCAAAAAGGTACCAATGGGGTCTCAGATATTACTCTCTTTGATCCTGAACAACATCCCTGCAAATTTGCTGCAGAAGTAAAGAATCTTAAATCTGAAAATTTTATTGAAGCTAAAGAATCCAAAAGGTGGGATCGTTTTTCCCAGTTTGGAGTTATTGCTGCAAAGCAAGCCTTTAACGATTCTGGACTTGAAATCACTGAAGCTAATGCATCAAGAATTGGAGTGATTATTGGTTCTGGTGTTGGAGGCTTACTAACTATGGAAAGTCAAGCTCAAATATTGAGTCATAAAGGACCTAAAAGAGTAAGTCCATTTACAGTCCCAATGATGATTCCAAACATGGCCACTGGGTTGGCTGCAATCGCTTTGGGTGCAAAAGGACCAAGTTCCTCTGTATCCACCGCTTGCGCTGCCGGTTCAAATGCAATTGGTGATTCTTTTAGATTACTCCAACTCGGAAAAGCAGATGCAATGATCTGTGGGGGAGCAGAAGCAAGTATTACGCCTCTCGGAGTAGCTGGTTTTGCCAGTGCCAAAGCTCTTTCCTCCAGAAATGAAAGCCCTCAAACTGCTAGCAGACCTTTTGATGCTGAAAGAGATGGATTTGTTATTGGAGAGGGATCTGGAATTCTTGTTTTAGAAACTTTAGAAAATGCACAAAAAAGGAATGCTAGAATTTACGCAGAAATAGTGGGATACGGAACAACATGTGATGCTCATCATATTACTGCTCCGTCTCCAGGTGGGGTTGGAGGCGCCGAAGCAATCAAATTAGCAATTGAAGACGCTTCTCTTAGCCTTGAGAATGTTGATTACATAAATGCTCATGGAACAAGTACATCAGCTAATGATAAAAATGAAACTTCTGCAATTAAATCTATTTTTAGAGACAGATCTTACCTCATTCCTGTAAGCTCTACTAAGTCGATGACTGGTCATCTCCTAGGAGGCTCAGGAGGTATAGAAGCTGTAGCTTGTATACTTTCTTTGACACATAATTTTATCCCTCCTACAATTAACTACGTCAATCCAGATCCTGAATGTGATCTTGATTATGTACCAAATAATGCAAGAGAAGCTCAAGTAAGAGTTACTCTTTCTAATTCTTTCGGCTTTGGTGGTCACAATGTTTGTCTTGCTTTCAGCAAAATGAATTAAAGTCAACCAATCCTGTATTTCCAACTTAACTTATTTTAAAACAATGGTCGCTGCATCTGTTTCATTAGAATCACTTTGTGTAAATAGTATAAGAATGCTTGCTGTAGATGCAGTAAATAAATCTAATAGTGGACATCCTGGATTGCCAATGGGATGTGCTCCAATGGGTTATGCATTATGGCAAAACATACTTAATCACAACCCTAATAACCCAAAATGGTTTAATAGAGACCGTTTTGTATTATCAGCTGGTCATGGCTGTATGCTGTTATATTCCTTACTTCATTTAACAGGATATAAATCAGTTGCCATAGATGATATTAAAGAATTTAGGCAATGGGGATCAAAGACACCTGGACATCCAGAAACATTCGAAACTGAAGGTGTTGAGGTTACAGCTGGTCCTCTTGGAGCTGGAATTTCAAATGCTGTAGGTTTAGCAATAGCTGAAACTCACTTGGCAGCCAAATTTAATAAGCCTGATTGCAATATCGTTGATCACTATACTTACGTAATAATGGGTGACGGGTGTAATCAAGAAGGTATCGCATCAGAGGCCTGCTCACTAGCTGGTCACCTTAAGCTTGGAAAATTAATTGCACTCTATGACGATAATCAAATTACAATTGATGGGCGAACCGATGTTTCTTTTACTGAAGATGTACTAAAAAGATACGAAGCTTATGGATGGCATGTACAACATGTCGAAGACGGAAATCATGATGTTAAAGGAATAACTGAAGCTATCGAAAAAGCAAAATTAATCACAGACAAACCTTCAATTATAAAAATTTCTACAACAATAGGTTATGGATCTCCCAATAAATCAGATACTGCTGGAATTCATGGAGCAGCTGTTGGAGAAGAAGAAGCTGCGTTAACTAGAGAGTTTCTAAATTGGGAATATCCTCCATTTGAAATACCAGATGAAGTATATGCGCATTTTAGAAAATCAATAGTCAAAGGCGAAAGCTTAGAGAAAGAATGGGATTCTAAATTTGAAGAATATCAAATCAAATATCCTTCTGAAGGGGCCGAGTTAAACAGAATGTTAAAAGGACAATTACCTGAGAATTGGGACTCAGATCTCCCTTCTTATACACCAGAAGATAAAGGTTTAGCGACCAGAAAGCATTCGCAAATATGTCTGGGTGCTCTAGGTCCTAACCTACCCGAATTAATTGGTGGTTCAGCAGATTTAACTCACTCTAACTACACAGATATAAAGGGAGAATCCGGATCATTCCAGCCTCATAGTCCTGAAAAAAGATATTTGCACTTTGGTGTGCGAGAGCATGCAATGGCAGCTGTACTTAATGGAATCGCCTATCACAATAGTGGTCTTATTCCTTATGGTGGAACCTTCCTTGTTTTCGCTGATTATATGAGAGGTTCAATGAGACTTTCGGCTCTAAGCGAACTAGGAGTGATCTATGTATTAACCCATGATTCAATTGGTGTAGGAGAAGACGGCCCAACACATCAACCTATTGAAACTATCCCTTCTCTTCGAGCTATGCCTAACATGCTAGTTTTCAGACCAGGAGATGGAAATGAGACAAGTGGTGCTTATAAGCTTGCTATTCAAAATCGAAAAAGACCTTCTGCTCTTTGTTTAAGTAGACAAGGCATGCCAAATCAAGAAAACACCTCAATCGACAAAGTTGCCCTAGGAGGATATACAGTTTCCGATTGCGAAGGAACACCAGATCTAATATTTATTGGTACTGGAAGCGAACTGAATCTTTGCATTGAAGCAAGTAAGGAAATTTCAAGCTTAGGTAAAAAAGTTAGAGTTGTCTCTATGCCATGTGTAGAACTTTTCGAAGAGCAAGAAGAATCTTACAAAGAAAGTGTTTTACCAGATAGTGTTAAAAAGAGAGTTGTGGTAGAAGCTGCCCATTCATTTGGTTGGCATAAATATACAGGTTTTGATGGAATTTGTATTACTATGGATAGGTTTGGTGCATCAGCACCAGGTGGAGAATGTATGAAAAATTTTGGATTTACAGTCGAAAACGTAGTTAATAAGACGAAGGAAATTCTATAACTAGTAATAATTGATAACTAAGCTGAAGTGCTACATTCTTCAAGTTTATCTTTTAACTTATCAAGAGATTCATCTGAAATCTTTGAATTCATTGGACAATGTTTTGGGCCACACATTGAACAAAACTCAGCTTTTTTAAAGATTTCTTCAGGTAGTGTCTCATCATGGTACTGCTTTGCCCTTTCTGGATCTAAAGAAAGTTCGAATTGTTTATTCCAGTCGAAGTTATACCTTGCATGACTAAGTTCATCATCTCTATCTCGGGCACCAGCTCTATGTCTTGCTATATCAGCAGCGTGAGCAGCTATTTTATAAGCAATTAATCCTTCACGTACATCTTCTGCATTTGGGAGACCTAGATGTTCTTTTGGGGTTACGTAACATAACATAGACGTTCCATACCATCCTGCCATAGCAGCCCCAATAGCACTTGAAATATGGTCATAACCAGGAGAAATATCTGTAACTAATGGACCAAGTACATAGAAAGGGGCTTCTGAACATTCTTCCATTTGCTTTCTCACATTAAACTCAATTTGGTCCATAGGCACATGACCAGGACCTTCAACCATTACTTGAACATTATGCTCCCATGCTCTTCGAGTAAGCTCACCTAAGGTCTTCAATTCAGCTAGTTGAGCATCATCAGAAGCATCATGCAAACATCCAGGCCTTAGCGAATCTCCTAGAGAAAAAGTACAATCATATTTCTTAAAAATCTCGCAGATATCATCAAACCTTGTATAAAGGGGATTTTGCTTAAAATGATGTAGCATCCATTGAGCTAAAATACCTCCCCCTCTACTGACAATTCCAGTGATTCTTCCTTTAACTTTTGGTAAATGCTCTATTAATAGACCAGCATGAATAGTTTGATAATCTACTCCCTGCTGGCAATGTTTTTCAATAATATGAAGAAAATCGTCTTCTGTTAGTCTATCGATTGAACCATGTACACTTTCTAAAGCTTGATAAACAGGAACAGTTCCTATAGGAACAGGAGATTCGTGAATAATTGCTTGCCGCACTTCATCTAAATTTACTCCTCCAGTAGAAAGATCCATAACCGTATCAGCACCATATTTTACAGCTAGTTTGAGCTTTTCTACTTCTTCATTAATATCACTTGCATTAGGAGAAGCACCAATATTGGCATTAACTTTGCATCGAGAAGCAATGCCTATAGACATTGGCTCAAGATTCAAATGATTAATGTTAGCTGGAATAATTAATCTTCCTCTTGCCACTTCCTCCATTATTAAAGAAGGAGGTAGATTCTCTTTTTTAGCAACAAAATCCATTTCTTCGGTGATGTATCCGTTTCTCGCAAAGTTCATCTGAGTTACGTTGTCTTTCCCAAGGCGAGGCTTAATCCAAGAACTTCTCATAATTTCCTAATTTTAAAAAGTGTTATTACTAAAGTTTGATCAAATTTCCACTTCCCTGCATTAAAATTAATGATTCAGGTTCAAAGGGTATGATCTCAGCTAAGTTAAATTTTTTAGCACCCCTAGTATTAATCTTATTAATAGCTCTTTTCTAAAAAATAGTCATCTCATATTGTGTGAAAATAAATAAAATAGTTTATTTAACTTTTTTGATAAGACTTTATCTTTTTTAAAATATCTTTTCTATCCAATTTTCTGCTAATAACCCGCTCCAAAATAATTACGATACCCATTAAGCCAATAGGCAAATAAAAAATCTTTCTAGAATCATTCCTAAATATCAATCCCATAGAAGATATAAGGATCATGAAAGGAGCCACAAAAGATAAAATAAATCTTTTATTAGTTTTCATCTACCAAAAGTATTAATTTTTTCATTGTTTAATTTTACTATGGATTCTGTTATCACTTTAATTCCAATAGCAATGGCTCTTTCATCGGGATCAAATGTAGAACTATGAAGGGGAGCACATCCTTTTGAACTAGAAACGCCAAGCCTAAACATAGCTCCTGGAATATCATTTAAGAATTCAGCAAAATCCTCCGCTCCTAAGGATGGTTTTTGTAATTCGATAACATTTTCTTGACCCAAAACCTTAATTCCCGAATCTCTAAGTACTCTATTAATTTCAGAATTATTATTTACTGCCTTAGTGATTTCTCTAAATCTTACTTTTGCTTCAGCTCCGCAACCATTAGCTAAAGAAGTGATATTTTCATTAAGCCAATTACCAATATTCGTAAATACTTTACGATTAGTGCATCTAACTGTACCAATTAAATTAACCTTTTCTGCAAGAACATTGAATGCATTGCCACCATTTATTTTCCCAAAAGTTATTACTACAGGATCTAAAGGGTCTAACTTCCGTGTTATTGACTCTTGAATTCCCGAGACAACTTTAGAGGCCACCCAAATAGCATCAACTCCTTCATGAGGTCGAGCACCATGGCCTGATTTTCCTTGAATCTCAACATTCAGTTCTCCAGCTGCTGCAGTTAAACTTCCCTCTTTAATGCCAATAGTCCCTACGGATAAATCGGGGTATACATGAACTCCTAAAATACTGGTTAAACCATTAGTTGCACCATCCTTAATCATCCATCTAGCTCCACTTGCAATTTCTTCAGCTGGCTGAAAAATTATCCGAGTCCCAAAATTCAGTTTTAAATCCTTAATAATTTTTGCCACACCCAATCCAATTGAGATATGCAAATCGTGACCACAGGCATGCATAACACCATCTACTTTTGAAGAAAAACTTAATTTAGTTTCCTCAAATATTGGCAAAGCATCCATATCCACTCTTAAACCTATAATACCGTTTTCTACGGGCCCAAAATCAGCTATAACTCCAGTCCTGCCTACAGATTCTTTAACATTCCAACCAATATTTTTTAAAAAACCACTGATCAAGATCGCCGTTTGATTTTCAAGTCCACTTAATTCTGGATGAGCATGGATATGTCTTCTTAAATTAATTAATTCATCATTAAATGAATCAATTTTTTTTTGAAATTGATCTCTATTCATTACTTATTTTAAATCGACAAAGTTCATTAAATCTTGAATTGGTTGTGGAGGCCATCTTCTTATTTTTTTTAGCCATTCTTCATCACCATATCTAGGGTCTAATTCAGTTACCGCTATCCAATTGCTCTCTGCTTTCCCAAATTCACCCTTAGACCAATTCAAAGCTGTTAAAGCTGCCCTAGCATCTGCAAAAGTTGGATAACGTCTTATTAATTTTTTTAATTCTTTTTCAGATTCATCAATATTCCCCAACTGGAAATCTGCTAACGCCACACTTGACCTAGCCATGGCAAACCCAGGATTATATAAAGCAGCTTTTGAAAACAAATCTCTTGCTTTATCCCAGTGTGCAGTAGATCCTTCTACATTAGCCAAATTATATAATGCAGAGAAGTTTTGACTATCTTGAGAAATAACAAACATATAATCTTTTTTCGCTTGCGACCATAAACCCAATGCTTCCTCTGCGATCCCCCTGTTGATGTAGGGATCTATTTCACTAGGATTTAAACTTATTGCCTTATTTTGGTCATCTATTGATCCCTTAATATCTCCCATAACCAGTCTTACGTTACCTCTATTGCTAAAACCTGCAGCATCATCAGGATAAGAATCGAGATATTGATTCCATTCTTGTAAAGCGAGATTAAATTTTCCGCCTGAACTTAGATCTAATGCATCTTTAAACAAATCCCCTCTCAAAGATAATGAATAGCATGGTTCAAAATAAAAAATATACAAAAAAATAAAAATCAATAAAAAACAAACCTTAACTTTTCTAAAAGTTATCATTTTTTGAATCAATGTACTTTTTTCCTAAAGCAGTAAGCAATCTTCCTCGAGGAGTTCTGGTGAGGAAGCCAATTTTAATAAGATATGGCTCAACTACAAATTCTAACATTGAAGAATCATCACCCAAGCCTGCTGCAATTGAATCAAGGCCAATTGGAATATTATTGTTTTGGTTAATAAAAGATAAATAATGTCTATCTAAAGAATCCAATCCTTTGTCGTCTATTTGGTAAGAATTTAAGGCTTTTTTTATTAAATTCACGGAAATAGTATTGGTTTTCATAACAACTTGAGCATAATCTCTTACTCGTCTTAATAATCTTAAAGCAATTCTTGGAGTCCCTCGAGATATCTTTGCTAAATCATAAGATGCTTCATCATCTAAATTGAGATTTATTAATCGAGAGAAATTAAGAATAATATGTTTTAATTCATCATAAGTATAAAATTCAATTTTCTGAGATATACCAAATCTATCTCTTAGAGGTGAACTTATTGAGGCTAATTTAGTTGTCGCGCCAATCAGAGTAAACCTAGGAAGATTAATTGTTCTGCAACGGGTTCCTTTATTAGCTCCCATAGTTAAGTCGAGTCTAAAATCTTCCATTGCAGAATACAACAACTCTTCAGTTAATCTATTTAAGCGATGTATCTCATCGATAAATAAAACTTCACCTTCTTTTAATCCAAGAAGTAAACCTACAATATCTCTTGGTCTTTCAATTGCTGGTGCAGTCGCAATCTTACATTTTGTATTCAATTCATGGGCTATCAAAAAAGCAAGAGTCGTCTTACCTAGACCAGGTTGTCCATATAAAAGAGTATGTTCCAAAGGTTCTTTTCTAAAAATTGAAGCATCTATAGCTATTCTTAAAGAAGATTTAAGTTGTTCTTGGCCAATAAATTCCTTTAAAGTAAGAGGTCTGGCCAAGTTCAGATTATTATTTCTCTTTTCTTCTGGAATAATTTTTGAATCAACTAACCTAAGCTCTTTTTTACGAAGAGAAAAGTCATTATCACCTATATTAGAAGATATTATTGCCATAATGAAAGGTTAATTGCAATTGTTCTGAGTAGAAAGATTTTTTACAACTAAAATGGCAAAAAATTCCAAAAAAGTAAAAAGAAATACTAATAAAGCAAATAATTTTAAACTTCTAGCTGAGAATAGATATGCAAAATTTCAATATGCAATAACTGAGACAATCGAAGCTGGAATTGAGCTTTTAGGGACAGAAGTAAAGTCCATTAGAAACGGAAAAGCAAATTTAAGAGACGGATACTGTTCATTCAGAGATGGTGAAATCTTATTATTAAATGTTCACATTTCACCACATAAAAATGTGGGATCTTTCTTTAATCATGATCCATTAAGAAATAGAAAGTTGCTATTACATAAAAAAGAAATAATAAAAATGAAATCTAATACTGAAAAAAAAGGAATGACTATTGTTCCATTATCTCTATATTTAAAAGGTTCATGGATAAAAATAACTTTAGGAGTCGGGAAAGGGAAAAAATTACATGACAAACGTCAAGACGAAAAACAAAAAAGTATAAAAAAAGAAATCAACTCTGCATTAAAAAGATAAAAATATTATTCATAATTATTAAAACTATCAATCTAAACTTACTGAACTTGGAGGTGGGGAAGGATCTGGATCTGCAATTAGCATATGCTGCAATACAGTTTCTGGCCTCTCGCTATCTCTCCAACGAATTTTGTATGCAGGCATTTTTGTACCTCTACTTGTAGTTTGCTCTACTGGTTCAATAACCCATCCTCTTCTTGATCGGCCTTGAGGATTTCTTTTTACTACTGCATCCGCGTGTTTGAAACGGAAACCAACACGTTCACCACTCATTTAAAAAATTTCGTATTGGATTGATTTAACTATTTTACTTCATTCGAGGGTAATTTTTCACTTTTTTTGGAAGTTATTTCTGGTTTTAATAATGGGAAAGGAATTACATCTCTTATCGATGCGCTATTAGTAATTAACATAATTAGCCTATCAATGCCTATACCTAATCCTCCCGTAGGCGGCATGCCAATCTCTAAAGCATTCAAAAAATCGTCATCTATACAGTGAGCCTCAAGATCTCCTTCATCTCTTAGAGATTGCTGTAATTGCATTCTTTCTCTTTGATCAACTGGATCTATCAACTCACTAAACGCATTTGCCAGTTCTCGACCAACAATGAATAATTCAAATCTCTGAACTATTTCTTTATTATCAAGATGAGGCCTAGCTAAAGGAGAAATTTCAACAGGATAATCAATAACAAAAGTGGGTTCTATAAGTTTTGATTCTACTTTTTGCTCGAAGACTTCATTTAAAAGTCTTCCCATAGTATTTACTTTATTAGAACAATCAACATTGATATTTTTAACGGCTTGTTTTGCTGCTAGAAAGTCTCCACTGAAAGAATCAAAATCAATACCTGTATATTTTTTAACAATTGCTTTCATGGATATTCTTGACCAAGGCTTAGAAAAATCAATTTCTTTATTTTGATAATTTATAATTAAAGACCCACATGCATCAGCTACGATAGCTTTAATCAATTCTTCAGTTAAATTCATCATATCTACATAATCAGAATAAGCTTCATAAATTTCAACTGAGGTGAATTCTGGATTATGCCTTGTACTTATCCCCTCGTTACGGAAGATTCTTCCCAATTCATATACTTTCTCAAAACCTCCAACAACCATTCTTTTTAAATGTAATTCTGTAGCTATTCTTAAATACAATGGAATATCTAATGTATTGTGATGAGTTATAAATGGTCTTGCTTCAGCACCACCAGCTTCAGATTGCAGAATTGGAGTCTCTATCTCTAAAAAATTTCTATTATCTAGCCATTTTCTTATAAAACTTATACATTTCGCTCTGGTTTTAAATACATTTTTAGAGTGAGGATTTACTATTAAATCTAAATAACGTTGTCTATATCTTTTTTCAATATCAGTCAATCCATGCCATTTATCTGGGAGAGGTTGTAATGATTTGGATAACATTTCCCATTTTTCTACTTTAATTGAAAGCTCACCTTTATTAGTTTTTTTAATAGTTCCATAGACGCCTATCCAATCACCAATATCTACTATTTCCTTGAGATCTTCAAAAGAAAGTAATTTTTGTTTTTCTAAATTGAAATTAATAATCCTTTTATCTAGATAAAGCTGGATCTGACCTTCTTGATCGCTTATTGTGAAAAAGGCAATTTTACCCATTACCCTTTTTGCCAGAACTCTACCAGCAATAGAAACATTGAAGTCTTCCTCTTGACCATTTTCTAGATAATCAAATTTTTGAATAAGAAAACTGGTAGTATGTGATACCTTAAAACTCTGTGCGTAAGAAGCAAATCCTTTTTTAACGAGTGAACTAGCTTTTTGTAAGCGCGCTTCTTTTATTTCAGACAAAATTTATTTTAATATATTTGTTGTATTTAATAAAATTATCAGACTATTGCTTAACTTGCCAAAGATGTTGCTGTTTCGCCAACTCTCTGAGATGCGTAACCAATCCCTCTAACAGTTAATATTAATTCTGGATTTCTTGGATCTGGTTCTAATTTACCTCTTAGTCTTGCAACATATACATCTACAACTCTTAAATCTGCCGCCCTACGAGGAGGATACCCCCACAGCTGTTCCAAAATTTCTGCTCGAGGAACAACCTTACCAGGTTCGTCAAATAATAACTCTAGGAGACTAAATTCAGTATAAGTTAGACTAATTCTATCTCCAGCTCGAGAAACTTGTCTGCGATTAGTATCAACAACTAAACTTCCAAATTTCATAACTCCTTTTCCTGAAGGAACTTCTTTGGTTTCAGTAACAGATACAGTTGGGCCCATTCTTCTCAAAATTGTAGCTATTCTGGCCTCTAACTCTTTTGGGCTAAATGGTTTAGATAAGTAATCATCAGCTCCTAAATCCAAACCAGCAACTCTTTCTGAAATGGCTTCTAGAGCGGTTAAGAATATTATTGGTACTACTGACTCAGCTCTAATTCTTCTACAAACAGCGAATCCATCCATTTTTGGAAGCATAACATCAAGAACTATTAAGTCAGGGGAATCCCTATGGAAAGATTCAAGAGCTTCTTCGCCGTTAGTGGCTGAATAAACTTGATATCCAGCTAGTTGAAGCCTCGTTACTAATACCTTCAAAACTGCTGGTTCATCATCAACAACTAAAATTCTTGCTTTTGACATAGTTAAAAAAGATTTTCCGACATTTCAAAGCAAAGAACTATTGCAATGAATATTTATTCTAACAATTAAAAATATAACATTACGAACCCTCATAGAGATATTCCATAGGTTTAAAAAATTTTAAATAATTTGAAGATATAAATTTTTTAAAGCACTTTTTACTTCTTGACGAAATTTATTATCGTTAGTTTCTTCTTGAAAATTTAAACATCCTTATAAGTTGGGAGCAAATAAAGGGAGCGAACAAACCTGTCAAAAAAACTTCAGCTAAGATATTTTTAACGCCGGGAATAAACATTAAAAAATTACCATCTGAGAAATTTCTAAACAAAATTTGTGCAAGATAAAGAGTACCGCATAAAAAACTTCCAAAAGAACAAATCAAACCATACCTAAAATGTCCCACCAAAATATCACTATGTGATTTAATCCTCCCAAATAAAAATCCACAAAAAATTAGGCCTGGAATTTGAGAAAAATTATTATCTAAAGTTAGAGAGTCCAATATTAGACCTAAAAACAAACCAAAAACTAATCCATTAATTGAGCCATTAATCATTGCCCAAGGCAATAACCAAAATAACGGCCAATAAGGCTGAACACCTAAAAATCCAAGCCAGTTTGGATGCCACAAAAAAATAATTGGGATAAAAATAAAAACTATAATGGATAATTTTTTGGTAAAAAATTTATTCATTAAATATTTAATTTCAAAATTTGCACCCAATCAATTAAGTGAGGTTTTGCTAAAAGTGAAATTTTTGCCGTTTTTTTTGATTGAGATGTCTCATCTATAGATTTGACAATCCCAATGGGGATATTTGGAGGTAATAAAGAACTAGCAGGAGAAGATGATACAAAATCCCCGACCTTTATATCAGCCTTTTTTGAATAAAGTATTAAACTAGGATGATCATCTCCTGAACCAACCAGTAATCCATTAATTTGACTTCTATCAACCCATACACCTAATTTACTTTCTGGAGAAGTTAATAATGTTACTGACGAAGTAAAAAAAGAAGTATTGTTTACTCTTCCTAATAATCCTCCTGGACCAGTGACAGTACTACCAATTTCTACTCCATGATTTGAACCTTTGTTTAAAGTTATTTGTCTCCACCAACCTCCTGTTTTTCTCGAAATAACTGCTGCTGAAATATTATCATTGTTGGATGATTGTTGAAGAGATAAGATTTCCCGCAATCTTATATTATCCTTGTTCAGAAGATTTAATCTTATTAAAGATTCTTGATTGGTGCTCTTAAGAATAACTTCTTTTTGAAATTGACCAGGCCAAAAAGGCCTAGAAATAAAGTAAAAAAAATCTTTATATAAAGATCCTTTTGAAATCCTTACAAAGACTAAAAATAAAAAAATTCCAAAAAATATCCAAATTTTCTTTTTATGCCACCAACGACCAGAAGAAATTCGTCGGATATTTAACATACTATTAGTCTCTTATCGCGTTCCTTATAAAGTCTGGAGTATCAACAACTCTTTTAAGTTTTTTAAAATCATCAAGAACCTCCCCACATCCATTAACTACACAAAGCAGGGGATTTTCTGCTATGTGAGTAAAAATTCCTGTTTCATCACTCAATAAATCATTAATGCCTCTAACTAAAGCTCCACCACCTGCAAGCATAATTCCTCTATCAACAATATCTGCGGCAAGTTCAGGAGGAGTTCGCTCTAAAGTTCTTTTTACAGCATCAACTATTTTGCTCAGTGTTTCAGCCATAGCTTCTCTAATTTCTCCTGAAGATAAAGTGACTGACCTAGGAAGACCAGATAAAAGATGTAAACCTCTCACCTCTAAAGTAGTTTTATCAAATTCATCATCTGGGAATGCAGAACCAATCTTGATCTTAATATCTTCTGCAGTTCTCTCTCCAACAACTAAATTATGAACTTTTTTAAGGTATAAGGCAATTGATTCACTTATTTCGTCGCCAGCTATTCGTACAGATTCGCTTAATACAGTTCCACCCAAACTTAATACTGCAACCTCAGTAGTTCCACCACCAATATCAACAATCATAGTGCCAATCGGCTCAGTTACTGGTAATGATGCACCTATTGCTGCTGCAACAGGTTCATCTATCAAGTGAACTTCTCTAGCTCCTGCCAATCCAGCTTCTCTAACTGCTCTTCGCTCGACACTTGTAACTCCACTTGGAATACCAATAACTATTCTTGGAGCAACTATACCCTTGCCTTCGTTACATTTTTGAATAAATGTTTTAATCATTTGCTCCGCAGCATCAAAATCTGCAATAACACCATCTCTAAGCGGTCTTACGGCTCTAATATTGCCTGGCGTTCTTCCTAGCATTAACTTTGCTTCTTTACCAACAGCCAATGGAATCCCTTCCTCTAAATCCATAGCTACTACAGAAGGCTCTTGTAAAACAACGCCCTTACCTGATACGTGTATAAGGGTGTTGGCCGTCCCCAAATCTATACCAATATCTCTAGAAAATTTAAATCTGTTAAAAATCACAATAGAAATTCTTTTTTATAAATAATATATCTATTTTTTGTTAAGCTTTCATAATTCTCTTGTTTAGTTATGAATAGCACGCATAACTTTGAGCAGAACCTAAAAATATGAGTAGTATAAAAAGAAAAAAATTATGGAAATTAACACTATTAACCTTGTTGGTAGAGCCGGTAGAGAACCTGATGTCAGATATTTTGAATCTGGAAGTATCGTAGCTAACTTCACTCTTGCAGTGAACCGAAGAAGTAGAGATGAGGAGCCTGACTGGTTTAATTTAGAAATATGGGGCAAACAGGCCCAAATAGCAGCAGATTACGTTAAAAAAGGATCTTTAATTGGAATCACAGGAAGCTTTAAAATTGATAGTTGGAAAGATAAAAATACTGGGGAAGATAGATACAAGCCAGTTGTTAGGGTAGACAGGTTAAATTTACTAAGTTCTCGAAAAGAGTCTGAAAATAACCAATATTCTAGTAGTAGTAACTCTAGTGAAATCCCCTTTTAAGCTCAATTTTGTTTAAAAAATCTAATAAGTATTCTTATAAAAAAATATAAGAAAATTAAAATTAAAATTGGCTTTACAACATATTTGATTTGATCTAAGTAAGTTTCAATGATTGAATAATTTTCGCCAAATAAATAACCTGCATAAGTGAGCAATGCTACCCATATCAAGCTCCCAAATGTAGTCCAAATCAAAAATTTTCTTAATGGCATAAGTTCTATGCCAGCGGGAACTGAAATCAAAGTTCTTATGCCTGGTACTAATCGGCCCCAAAAAACTAAAGAGACCCCGTACTTATCAAACCACCTTTTACTTTTACTTAAATCATTGGAAGAAATACCCAGATATTTTCCTTGTTTATCTAGAAAATTTGAAAGTCTTTTTTCATTTACTAATCTTCCTAAATAATACCAAGGCAATGATCCTAAAATAGTTCCAAGTAATCCCCAAAAAACTAAAATATAGAAATTTAATTTTTGTTGATAAACAAAAAACCCTCCCAAGGGCATAATAATTTCCGAGGGTATTGGAGGTATTATATTTTCTAAAAACATAGCCAGACAAATAGTGAGGTATGCAATTATTGAATTCTTTTCAACAGCCAAACTAATGTAATCTGGGATTGAAGTGAGAAAATTTACAAAAATTAGACTCAAACTTAATATCTATAAAGCTCTGGTTTATAAGGTCCCTCAACAGAAACGTTAATATAATCAGCTTGTTCCTTAGTTAATCTTGTTAATTTTGCACCAATTTTATCAAGATGTAATCTAGCCACCATCTCATCTAAATGTTTTGGTAAAACATAAACCTCCTTAGCATAATTTTCAGACTTATTGAAAAGTTCAATTTGAGCTAGTACTTGATTAGTAAAAGAATTACTCATAACAAAACTTGGATGTCCAGTGGCACAACCCAAGTTAACTAATCTACCTTCAGCTAAAAGGATTATTTTATTGCCACTCGGTAAAGTTATGTGATCAACCTGCGGCTTAATATTTTCCCATGGATAATCTTTTAATGAAGCCACATCAATTTCGTTATCGAAATGGCCAATATTACAAACTATGGCCTCATCTTTCATCTTGACAAGATTTTCGTTTGTTATTACCTTATAGTTCCCAGTTGCCGTAACAAATATATCTATATCCTCTACAACATCTTCTAATGTAACAACACTAAAGCCTTCCATTGCCGCTTGAAGAGCACAAATTGGATCAACTTCAGCAACTTTTACAATTGCACCAAGTCCTCTTAACGACTGTGCTGAGCCTTTACCTACATCTCCAAAACCCATGACTAAAGCAACCTTCCCAGCAATCATCACGTCAGTAGCACGCTTTATGCTGTCAACAAGAGATTCTCGGCAGCCATATAGATTATCAAATTTGCTCTTAGTTACTGAATCATTAACGTTAATAGCGGGGAAAGGTAGAGCATTTTGCTTTTGCAGTTGATAAAGTCTTGCAACTCCTGTTGTAGTTTCTTCAGTAACACCAATAATATTACTCTTAATTCTAGAATAAAAGTTACTATCATTTTCTAGCTTAGATTTTATAGATTTGAATAATGCAATTTCTTCTTCATTAACAGGATTATCTAAAACAGATAAATCATTTTCTGCTTTACTGCCAAGTATCAATAAGCCAGTTGCATCTCCCCCGTCATCAAGAATCATATTCGGAGAGTCGGAGTCCCAATCAAGAATATAGTGTGTATATTGCCAATACTCATCAAGAGTCTCACCTTTTTTTGCATATACAGCAATTCCTTGATCAGCAATAGCTGCAGCCGCATGATCTTGTGTTGAAAAAATATTGCACGAAGCCCATTTCACTTCTGCACCAAGATCAACAAGAGTTTCTATTAATACTGCTGTCTGAATAGTCATATGGAGGCTTCCAGCTATTTTTGCACCTTTTAGTGGCTTTTCAGATTGATATTTATCTCTAAGCGACATTAATCCTGGCATTTCTGTTTCAGCAATTTTAATTTCTTTACGCCCAAAATCTGATAAAGAAATGTCAGCAATTACGTAATTAGGTGTAGAGGTCTGAAGTGAATTTGCGATAACCATATTTAGTAAATACTTTTTCTATTAAACTATAAATGATTTTTGTATAATTTTGTGTTTATTGAGAATTTAAAAGAGACTTTAAATTTAGGAAAAAAACTGTCACACAAATTGAATCCCCAATCAATTGTTTTATTACAGGGTCCAATTGGAGCTGGGAAAACTTCATTTGTTCAAGGGATTGCTAAAGGCTTATCAATCTCTGAGGATATTACAAGCCCTACATTTGCTTTATCGCATCACTATAACTCCGGAAAAATACCACTAATTCACCTTGATTTATATAGGTTAGATAATGTTTCTTCAGCAAGAGAAGTTTTTTATTCAGAAGAAGAGGAGGCAATACAAAGACAGGCCATTTTAGTTATTGAATGGCCAGAATTAATTGAACCAGTTATTGATAATTTCTGGAAAATAGAAATTAGTTACGCAAAAAATTATGGAAGAAACTATTTGATAAAAAATCCTAAAAATTTATTAACCTTTTCATAATATGGCTGTTGCTCGATAGCGCCTTCACCAAGACAAGTTAATAATCCACAAACACCTGCAAACTTAACGCAATCTTCTATCTCTAGTTTATTTGAAGGATAGCCAGAAGAAATTAATTTTGAAATTAAGCCAGCCAGAAAAGCATCGCCTGCCCCAGTTGTATCAACAATTTTTTCTGAAGTAGGGGTTTCGGTAATTCCCTGGAACCCATTGATATACCATGAAACAGGATTTTTACCATCTGTGATTATTACATCTGGTTGTTTTAAAAATTGTTGAGATATAAGGTAAGGATTTTCATGTTCAAAAAACAAAGTCGCTTCTTCCTTTGCAAGTTTTAAAACATGAGCATGATTTAAAAAATTTTTAATTATGTTAACTCTTTGATCTTTGCTAATTTTTGATGAATAACTTGAATAATCCCAAAAAACTTCTCTCCAATTCAAATCAATAACTACTTTGACTTCCAATTTTTTAGCCTGTTCAAAAAGAAAAAAAATAGTCTCTGCTGATATTGGAGATGATAATAAGATCGTTCCTGTAACCAAATATTTTGTTTCTAGAAAAGTTTTCTCCAAATTTAAAATTTCTTTTTCGATCAATTTCTTGCTTAGAACTTCGTCTGCAAAGCATGAATGAGAACTTTCCTCAAAGCCTGAAAAAAAACGATCTCCAAATTGATCTCTATCTACATTAACCACGCGAGTAGATGAATCATTATCTAATTGCAAGAAATCTAAATTAACTTCCAATTCACTAAATTGCTTAATAAATTTTTTTCCATAATCATCACTACCCAAACTTCCTATAAATATTGAATCTATTTTTAATTTTCTTAATGCACAAGCAACATTAGCCGGCGCACCTCCCAAAAAATCTGTAAATCCTTGATTTGATTTATTTCTGATTCTATCTATTAAGGCCTCTCCAATGCATATGACCTTTTTCCTTTTCATAAAATAAACGCTTTTTCTTCACTAAGAATAATTTATTAAAAACGAATAATTTTTTTTTGAATTAAAGTTTAATTAAAATTATTTGCATCGTGTTTTTAAATAAATCTGAAATTTGGAAGTGGAGAAATTGGGAAATTTCTTGGTCTTTATCAAAAGAATCTAATTCTGAAAAAAATATTACAATTTTATTAGTTCATGGATTTGGGGCATCAAAAAACCACTGGAGACACAATCAAGATTTTCTAGGTAAATTTTCTAACTGCTTCGCAATTGACTTATTAGGATTTGGAAATAGCAGTCAGCCTAGTGCTTTATTAAATTACGAACCTGATAAAAAAAACTCAATTAAATATTCATTTGACTTATGGGGTAATCAAATATCAACATTTTGTGCAGATGTAATAAAATCTCCTGTTTACTTGGTAGGAAATTCAATTGGTGGGGTTATTGCATTAAAAGCTGCAGAAATCCTCAAAGATAATTGCAAAGGTGTCATTTTGATTGATTGCGCACAAAGAACTATGGATGATAAACGATTAAAACAAAGCGATATCTTAATGAATCTACTTAGACCCGCACTTAAAACGATAGTCAGGCAAAGAGTAATTAGTAATACGCTTTTTACAAGGGCTGCTAATCCAAAAGTTATAAAGAAAATAATTGAACAGGCCTACCCTTCAGGAAAAAATATCGATGAAGAATTAATTGAAATACTTTACAAACCCTCTCAAAGAAAAAACTCTAAAGAAGCATTTCGTGGTTTTATTAACTTATTTGATGACTATCTTGCTACTGATCTTTTCGATAAAGTTAATGCTCCTATCCAATTGATTTGGGGAGAAAAAGATCCTTGGGAATCGTTAAATGAAGCAAGAGAGTGGAAGAAAAAATTCAAGAATATTAAAAGATTAGATATTATTCATGGGGCTGGTCATTGTCCTCATGATGAAGAACCTGAAAAAACTAATGAGTTAATAAATGAATTTATTCAAGAAACAAAGTAAGCTTCTACATTTTCACTAAGTCTTCTCAAGCCTCTTAAACCATCACGTTCTAGGTTTCTTACTCGATCTCTACTTATTCCTAGGACCCTTCCTATACCTGTAAGAGACATTGGCTCGTCACCATCCATTCCGTATCTCATTCTTAAAACTCTACATTGCAGATCAGGTAATTGATGTAAAAGAGAATGCAGATCACCCCTCATACAATCCATCTCAATTTGTTCGTCTGGCAAATCCTCGCCCCCTGCAAGTAAATCTAGTAAAACAGTATCTTCACCATCACCTACTTTGGTTTCAAGACTAACTGGCTGCCCAGCTTTGCACATTAAATCTTTAACGTCTTCTTCTGGAAGCTCTACATATTTCGCAAGTTCACTTACAGTGGGAGTCCTAGACATTTCTTGACTAAGCTCTCTTTGACCCTTTTTTAACTTATTCAACATTTCGGTTATGTGGATAGGCAATCTAATCGCCCGACTCTTTTCAGCTATTGCTCTCGTAATACCTTGCCTAATCCACCAATATGCATATGTTGAAAATTTGTAGCCTCTGGCTGGATCAAATTTTTCAACTCCTCTAACAAGTCCTATGGTTCCCTCCTGAATTAAATCTAAAAGTTCCATATTTCTTTTTGTATATTTTTTTGCAACGCTTACTACCAATCTTAAATTTGCTGCAACCATTCTTTCTTTTGCTCTCTGTCCAGCTCTCAATCTTTTTTTTATTACGGAAGTAGACAAGTTTAATTTGGTTGATAATTCATCAATACTGGGTTTATCTCCTGTTAATTCGTTAATTTCCAATTCTGCTCTTTCAACTTGCATGTACTCTTGAACTTGTCGACCTAGAGTAATTTCTTGCTCGTGCGATAGTAATGGAACTCTTCCTATATCCCTCAAGTATGATCGAACTAAATCTACATCATTACTTGGTTTTAGACTTGCAATAGAAGTTAGTTTATTTTCACTTATTGTTTCAGAAGACATGAAGATTAAATGTTGTTTTGTAAACAATACCATTAAGAATTGTAAAGTTAAACATAAAAATCCACATTTTTACAAAAATGAGAATAAATACCTAGTCAATTTAAGCCAATGATGAATTTAATAGCCATTTTGCTGTACTGAGATAAATAAATACACCGGCAATATCAGTTACGGTTGTAATAAAAGGGGAAGACATTAGGGCTGGATCCAATTTCATTTTGTCAAACAACAAAGGGAGAATCGCTCCAGTTGTAGCAGCTAAAGTTGTTATGGATATCAAACTTATTCCCACGGCAGAGGCTATTAAAGGCCCTTCTCCCTGCCACCAAGCAAAAGGGAATACTACAAGCATCATGAAAACACCTAAAAGAGCCCCTGTTATTGCTTCCTTAACTACTGCCCTAATAGCACCAAGAGACTTCAATTTTTGAGTACTTAAACCTCTAATGACAACAGTTGAACTTTGAGCACCAACATTTCCCCCAGTACCTATAAGTAGTGGAATAAATGCAGCTAATAAAACTATTTCTTTTAATATTTGATCATTCATGGCTATAACTTTTGTCGTTAAACCATTTGCTAAAACCAAAATTAATAACCATAAAATTCTTCTTCGGGCAATCGTAAACAAACTACTTTGAAAATAATCATCTTCATCTCCAGGTTGCACTGCCCCCGCTGCATAAATGTCTCTTGTTGCTTCTTGTTCTATGACATCAATTAAATCATCAACAGTTACTATCCCAACAAGTCTTTTTTCTTTATCAACGACTGGCAGAGCTAAAAAATCATATCTTTGTATTGCTCTCGCAACCTCTTCTTGATTCGTATTAGTAGAGATATTAACTACATCTCTTGTCATAACGTCACCAATTGGCTTAGAAGGATCAGCAGTTACAAGATCTCTTAAAGAGAGGATACCAGTTAAGTGTCTTTCGCTATCTGTTACATATAAGCTATAGATAGTTTCAGTAAATGGGGCTCTTTTTCTAACTAAAGAAAGAGCTTCAGCTGCTGTTTGCATCTCTTTAAGGTCTATAAATTCAGTTGTCATTAATCTTCCGGCAGTTTCAGGCTCATATCCAAGCAATTCAGCTGTTACTTTCCTTTCTCCAGGACTAAGAGCAGACAAAAATTTTCGTACAACTTTTGCAGGTAATTCATCAAAGAGTTGAACTCTATCATCAGGAGACATTTTTTCAACGATTTCTAAAACCTCTCCTGATCGCAGTCTTTCCAATAAAGTTTGTTGAACTACTGGATCTAAATATTCATAAACCTCAATTGCCTCATTTTTCTTTAATAATCGAAATGCTAATGCCTGCAATATTAGTGGAAGGCTTCCAATAGCATCTGCAATATCAACAGGTTGGGAAGGCTCTAAAAGTAACTTTGCCTCATCATAATTTCCCGCGATGAGCAATTCCTCAAGTTGAATAGTAATATTTTCTCTTGTACTTAAATCTGACGCTAACGAAGTAACTGTTTCAAGATTATTTTCTTTCATAAATATAATCCCTTATCAAAGTAACAACACTATTATATGAAATCTAAGTAATTTTTCTACATATCCAGAACCCGAAAAGCATTGTGAATAAATTTACGATAATGATTAAATTAAAAAAAATTATAAATTTTATCCAATCCCCCTGATTTAAAATTTTGTACAAAAAATATATAAATCCGCTAAAGGATGTAAAGCAAGAAAAAAAACCACTCAATAAAATTTTTTCATTTGAATAACTTAATCTTTTACTGACAAAAAAACCCACTAAAAATGATCCAATTATTGAAATAAAAAAATTATTATTTATAGTTAATCTTAAAAAAGTAGCTAGGTAAGCAGCTAAAAAAATATAAATAAAATTATTTATTTTCACTTTAAAAACTGAATAAAAAATAACCCAAATAAAAAAAAAGGAATGAAAAAATTATCACTTCAATATAGTGAAAAAATAATCTTAGGAATTTTCTCTTTTTAAATAAAATAAATAGTTGATATATAAAGGAGGAAAATGTACTAAAACATCCTAAAAAACCGCTGTAAAATAAAACTAAAATTTCGTTCTTCATAAAATTTAAAGCTACTAAAATTCCTAAAATAAAAGATGATAAAAAATTTACTATTGAAATATTCTGAATATCAAAACCAATACTTTTTTTAAAATTATTTTGTATAAATATTCTCAGTGTTAATCCAAGAGTGCTGCCGATTAAAATTATACTTATTGAACTAAAATTCAAAATTTACATTTTTATCCAGCCTTTTAAAATCCTATTGGGATCATCTAAAAATTTATTAGAAGCTAATTCAACCCTAACCCAAGTTTCACTTTTGCTGACTTTCCAATTACGTAATATTGATAAAGTTGTACCTATATCGAGAACTAATAATTCCTTAGCATAAATTTCTGGACAAGAATAAAGAGAAGTTTTGGAACACAATATAATTTCATTTGTGTTTTTAGGAAACTTATTTTGATTTAAACTTTTTTGAATCCCACCAGCAGGTAATGTAATTGGAGCAATTAATGCAAAAGTAATTAAACAAAAATTCTTGAGAACATGATTAATCATATGTCTAAAGTTGCCATATCTAAGTTACTACTATGAGTTTCAATAAATTCTCTTCTTGGTGCAACTTTATCTCCCATTAATATATTAAATATTCTGTCAGCTTCAAGTGCATCTTCGATTTCAACCCTTTTCATCATCCTCGTTTGAGGATTCATAGTTGTATCCCATAATTGTTTTGGCATCATCTCACCTAATCCCTTAAATCTTTGGATATTATAATTAGCATTTTCTCCAAAACCTTGAATTGTATCCTTTAATTGATTCTCGTTATAACAGTAATTATGATTCTTTCCTCTTTCAACTTTATAAAGAGGGGGACATGCAATGTATATAAAACCTTTCTCAACAAGTTCTCTTTGGTATCTGTAAAAAAATGTCAGCAATAAAGTTCTTATATGAGCACCGTCAACATCCGCATCCGTCATAATTACAACTCTATGATATCTCAAAGAGCTTTCGTCGAACTCCTCTCCTTTTATTCCTAATCCTAGTGCTGTTATTAATGACTGTATTTCTGTATTTTTATATATTTTAGTATCATCAGTTTTTTCAATATTAAGAATTTTACCCCTGAGAGGCAAAATAGCCTGAAAATTTCTATCTCGACCTTGTTTTGCAGAGCCACCAGCTGAATCTCCCTCTACTATATAAATTTCTGATTCTGATGGATCTCTAGAACTACAATCTGCCAATTTTCCAGGTAATGTAGAACTTTCGAGAACACTTTTTCTTCTTACTAATTCTCTAGCCCTTCTCGCAGCTTCTGCTGCATTAAATGATTGAATTGCTTTTTCAAGAATCAAGTCCAAAATTCCAGGATTGAATTCCATATATTTTGTGAGAGCCTCCCCAATAAGAGAATCAACAATTCCTCGTACTTCAGTATTTCCTAATTTTGTTTTTGTTTGTCCTTCAAATTCGGGATCTGGAACTTTTACTGATAAAACAACAGTCAAACCCTCTCTAATATTTTCGCCAGCTAAATTTTTTTCAATATCTTTTCTTTTACCTCTCTTTTTTGCAAGATTATTGAAAGTTCTTGTCAGAACTGTTTTTAGTCCTTCAATATGAGTTCCTCCATCAATAGTTCTGATATTATTTGCAAATCCTAAAATATTATCTGAATATACATCTGAACACCATTGCAAAGCTGCTTCTACATAGACATTTTCTTTCTGAGAGTCAACATAAATTATTTCAGGGTGAATAGACTCTTTTTCAGCATTCATGTATTCAACATATTCTTTAATACCTCCTTGATACAAGTAAATTTCTTCTTTAAAAGAACCATCTGATAATTGATTTCTTTCATCTCTAAAAACAATTTTTACTCCGCCATTAAGATAAGCTAGTTCCCTTAATCTGGACGAAAGAAGAGCATATTCGAATTCAATTCCTCCAGTAAAAATCGTTTTGTCAGGTTTAAAGCAAATAGTTGTTCCTTTCTGAGATGATTTGCCAGTCTGCTTTTTAGTTTCCAATTCACCCTTAGATATACCTTTTTCAAATCTTTGATTAAATTCGCTTCCATCCCTATAAACAGTCACATTAACCCATTCGCTAAGAGCATTTACTACAGATATTCCTACTCCATGCAAACCCCCTGAAACTTTATAACCACCACTTCCAAATTTACCTCCTGCATGAAGAACAGTTAGAACAGTTTCTAGGGCACTTTTCCCTGTTCTTGGATGAATATCTGTTGGAATACCTCGTCCATTATCAGAAATCAAAGCAGAACCATCTGATCGAAGAACTATTTCTATATGATCACAATGTCCTGCAAGTGCTTCATCAACCGAATTATCAACTACCTCATATACTAAATGGTGTAATCCCCTAGGTCCTGTTGAACCTATATACATTCCAGGGCGTTTACGAACTGGTTCTAAACCCTCTAAAACCTGAATCTGTTCCGCCCCATAATCATTCGAGATTTTATTAGATCTTTTGTCCTCACTCATTTAATATAAAAAAAATACTAAACTTTTAAAAGTTATTTTTAAAAGGTCTTTCATTAAACTTACCACCGCAATAAGGTAAAGGCTCGGAAATCAATGAAAAAATTAATTACTTTAATTATATAGCTAATATTTTTTTCTTCAGAAATTCATATGTCTTCAGATCCACCACATGTAATAATTTTAATTGGGCCTACTGCAAGTGGCAAAACAGAATTAGCTATTGAAATTGCAGAATATTTTAAAACTAATATACACAATATCGATTCAAGGCAAATATATAAGTCCATGGATATTGGAACAGCCAAGCCATCTAAAATCCAACAAAAAAAAATAAAGCATTTTTTAATAGATATTGAAGAGCCAATCAATCCAATTAATGTAAAACAATTTCAAGAAATTGCTCAGAAATCTATTAAAGGAGAAATTAAACAAGACAATTTACCTTTTCTTGTTGGAGGAAGTGGTTTGTATATGAACTCAATAACAAAAGGTTTCTTCGTACCAGATGTCCCTCCTCAAAATAATTTAAGAAAACAATTAGAAGAACTTGGTCAGGAAAAATGTTGGGACCTGTTAAAAAATTGTGACCCATTATCAACAAAAAAAATCAATTTTGCTGACCACATTCGAACAATAAGAGCTTTAGAAGTCTTCTACGTTACAGGTAAGCCTATGTCAACTCTGAAAGTTCAGAAACCACCTAACTGGAAAATCTTAGAGCTTGGATTAGACAGAGTTAATTTAAAAGAAAGAATTTTTCAAAGAACAAAAAATATGTTTTTATCTGGAATTATTGAAGAGACGAACCACCTTATCTCTAAATACGGATTAGATTTGCCTATATTAGAAACAATTGGTTATCGAGAAGCTAGAGATGTTTTAAATAACAATTCAACAATTGAAAAAGCGATTGAGTTGACTGCGACAAAAACAATCCAATTTGCCAAAAGACAAAAAACTTGGTTTCGTAATAAAAATAATCCTCTTTGGCTTAATAACAAAAACCCGCTAAAAGATGCAATAATTAAGATAGAGTCTTTTTTAAGGTAACTTTATAAAAATAGATTTTGTTCATCATCCAATCAATTTATTTAATTAACTGAATGCCCCCACGCCCACGCTTTGACCGACGAGCTCCAGTTAGAGAGCTACCAAACATAAATGAAAGAATAAAATACCCTCAATTGAGAGTCGTTGATTCAGATGGAAAACAATTAGGCGTCATAGATAGATTAAAAGCATTAGAAATAGCCTCTCAAAGAGAACTTGATTTAGTTTTGGTGAGCGAAAAAGCAAATCCTCCTGTTTGTAGAATCATGGACTATGGGAAATATAAATTTGAACAAGAAAAAAAAGCTAAAGAAGCAAGGAAAAAATCTCATCAAACAGAAGTTAAAGAAGTAAAAATGAGGTACAAAATTGACAAGCATGATTATGACGTTCGGATTGGTCAAGCTACTAAATTTCTAAAATCGGGAGATAAGGTAAAATGCACCGTAATTTTTAGGGGAAGAGAAATTCAACACTCAAATTTAGCTGAGACTCTTCTTTTAAGAATGGCTAATGACTTAGAAGAGCAATCAGAAGTTCAACAAAAACCAAAAAGAGAAGGAAGAAACATGATTATGTTTTTAAGCCCTCGTAAAACTCCGCTTGTTAAAAAAGATGATGGAGGATAATTTTTTATCAAAAGATATGACAAATGTTAGAGTGTCACTATATCAAAAAATAAATTAGTCAGGATTTTTTTAAAGTGAGATTCCATATTCAACAAGAAAGTGATATCCCAGCATCTACACAACTATACAATCAAATATGTTTTGCAATTGCTGCAAGACATTATCCTCCAGGTCACAGACTTCCAAGTACAAGGCAACTTGCAATGCAGACTGGACTTCATCGAAATACTATAAGCAAAGTATACAGACAACTGGAAATAGATGGGGTTGTTGAAGCAATAGCTGGATCAGGTATCTATGTAAGAGATAATCTTAATAAAAGAGAATTTAAAAAATCTTTTTACTCAAAAGATAAATTAAGTAAACCACCTGATCAAGAAGCGAAAAAGGTTATTGACAACTTGATAAATCTAGGATGCAGTTTACAAGAAACAAGAGATCTATTGACCAATGAAATTGATTGGCGAATTAAGTGTGGATCAAGAATCATAGTCAGTACTCCCAGAGAGGATATTGGCGCTTCTATGTTAATAGCAGAAGACCTTTCTACAACAGTTAATGTTCCAGTAGAAGTTGTTCCTATGGAAGAATTAGAAAAAGTTTTGAGTAATTCAAATAGTGGTACTATTGTCACAAGTAGATATTTTTTACAGCCTCTAGAAAAAGTTGCTAAACAACATGGGGTTCGAGCTATTGCAGTTGACTTAAGCGATTTCCAAAAGGAATTGAAATTTCTAAAGGAATTAAATGCTGGGAGTTGCGTAGGTATTGTTAGTATAAGTCCTGGTTTATTAAGGGCAGCAGAAATTATAATACACAGTATGAGAGGAAGTGAATTAATTCTTATGACTGCAATCTCAGACAATAACAGTAGATTACTATCACTTTTAAAGGCTTCTAATCATATAGTTTGTGATGGACCTAGTTTATCAGTTGTAGAAAACGCATTATTAAAAAATCGTTCTCAGCTAATGAGATTACCTCAAATAATATGCGCTAGAAATTATTTAAGTATTGAAACAATAAATCAATTAAAAAAAGAAATAGGAGTTATTAATTAGAATAAGATGCTAAAAACTTTTAAATCAGATATAGAAATTATTAGAGAGAGAGATCCTGCCGCTAGAGGAATAATAGAAATATTTCTTTGCTACCCGGGCTTTCAATCAATAGTTATTCATAGGTTTACGCATAAATTATGGCAATTCAAGATTCCCTTGGTACCCCGCTTAATGAGTCATCTTAATAGGTTAGTAACAGGTATTGAAATCCATCCTGGGGCAAAAATTGGTAAAAGGGTTTTCATAGATCATGGAATGGGAGTTGTAATTGGAGAAACAGCTGAGATAGGAAATAATTGTCTTCTATATCAGGGAGTTACATTAGGAGGTACTGGTAAAAGCCATGGCAAAAGACACCCAACCTTAATGGAAAATGTTGTAGTTGGGGCAGGAGCAAAAATTCTTGGATCCATCACAGTAGGATCTAATACACGTATCGGAGCGGGTTCAGTAGTTGTTCGAAATGTAGAGGGGAACAGTACTGTTGTTGGAGTCCCTGGCAGGGTAGTGCATCAAAGTGGCGTCAAAGTAAATCCGCTAGCTCACTCTGCCTTACCAGATGCAGAAGCTAATGTGATAAAAAATTTAATGGATAGGATAGACTCTCTTGAAAATGAAATTCTTAAATTACAAAAAACCCTACAATGTTTAGCAAACTCAGAATCAATTGATATTTCTAAACTCGGTGATTCTCAAAATCTTAAAGACAAAGAAATTTTTGAATTTCTTGGAGATGATTAAATATTTATTTAATTTTTTTCATTAACGTCAGTTTTAGGTTGAAACATAAACATTGAATAAATAACATTTCGTCTCATATTTGTCATCATTTCAAGAAACATATCATATCCTTCGTTTTTATATTCGATTAATGGATCTTTTTGACCATAACCTCTCAATCCGACTGATTCCCTCAAGGAATCCATGGATTGAAGATGTTCTCGCCATAAATTATCGATTTGCTGCAAAATGAAAAATCTTTCAGCTTCTCTCATCAAACCTGAACGAATCTTTTCTATTTGTGATTCCTTTAAATCATAAGCTATTCGCAATTGCTCTTGAAGATAGTTTTTTAATTCTTCTATTGACAGTAAGTTAATATCATCAGATTTAAGATCATCTAATAAATATATAAATTCTTTGACTTTAGAAATTAATTGATCAATATTCCATTCTTCAGGAGGAAGATCAGGATTAATATAAGCATCTACAATTTCAATCATTGTCCTTTCTCCATATCCTATTACTTGTCTCTTTAAATCAATTCCTTTCAATACTCTTAGTCTTTCGCCATAAACTGCTTTTCTTTGATTATTCATTACCTCGTCGTATTCAAATACTTGTTTTCTAATATCGTAATAGTAGGTTTCAACTTTCTTTTGAGCACTTTCTAGAGACCTAGTAAGCATTCCTGACTCAATAGGCATATCTTCATCAACCCTAAAAGCATTCATTAGATTTGCTACTCGATCACCTCCAAAAATCCTTAATAAATTATCATCTAAAGATAAAAAGAATCTTGTACTTCCAAGATCACCTTGTCTTCCTGCTCTTCCTCTGAGTTGATTATCCACTCTTCTTGATTCATGTCTCTCAGTACCAATGACATGTAAACCACCTGCTTCTCTTACTTTTTTTTCTTCATGAATCAAAACTTTTTCATATTCTTTTTTTACATCAGACAAAGATTCTCTTAAAAGCTTTATCGAGTCATCATCAGTTGGTGCTTTTTCTGCAGCTGTAGCTATTCTGTCATCAAGCTCCAAGACAGAAAGTTGTCTTTCTCCCCATTTTTTTACAAGTTCATCAGATAAAAGAGAGAGTTTCTTTTCAAATGCTTCATCAAGCTTACAAGGGAAAAGACTAGTTGAAAAATTTGAACTGTTCTTTTTCAAATTTGTACCAGTTTTTTTAGAAAAGCCACCTTTAGATTTTGAACTTCTTTGTTTAGGGATTGGTGGCTTATGCTCATTATCAGGCTTGACTAACAAAGGAATTAAAATTTCTTTTAATTTAAGCCTTGCCATATAGTCACTATTACCACCAAGAATTATATCTGTTCCCCTTCCAGCCATATTAGTCGCAATAGTAACAGCACCTGCTCTTCCTGCCTGAGCAACAATTTCGGCCTCACGTTCAACGTTCTCTGGCTTAGCATTTAACAAATTATGTGGGATTTTTTCTTCAGATAAAAGTGAACTTAATAATTCACTTTTTTCAACACTTGTCGTACCAACTAAAACAGGTCTACCTTCTCTATGAATTTGCGCAGTTTCTTTAGCAACTGCTTTCCATTTACCAATCTCTGTCTTAAATACTTGATCAGACCAATCTTGCCTCTTTCTTATTTGATTTGTAGGTATAACTGTTGATTCTAATTTGTAAGTTTTTTCAAATTCAACCTCCTCCGTTTTTGCGGTTCCCGTCATTCCTGCTAAACCAGGATATAAAAGGAAAAAGTTCTGATAAGTTATGGATGCTAATGTTTGAGTCTCAGGCTGAATTTTAAGACTTTCTTTTGCTTCTATTGCCTGATGTTGTCCATCACTCCAACGTCTTCCTGGCATTACCCTACCAGTAAATTCATCCACTATGACAGCCTCATCGTTCTTAATAATATAATTTACATCTTTAATAAATAATTCTTTAGCTTTTAAAGCGTTAGTTATATAATGCGCCCAAGGATCTTGAGGATTATATAAATCGTTAACTCCCAAATACTCTTCACATTTTGCAAAACCCTGATCAGTTAATATGCAACTTCTCTGTTTTTCATCAACTTCATAATCCCCTTCTGGATCAATACCATCTTTACTTAATTCTTTTGCTTTGACCAATGCCAAAGATAATTCTGCAGCTTTTTGATATTTTTCTTGTGGTCTTTCAACTTGGCCAGAAATTATTAGAGGCGTTCTTGCTTCATCAATTAATATTGAATCCACCTCATCAATTACGCAATAATTAAATTTTCTTTGAACTACCTCATCAATATCAGTAGCCATATTATCTCTTAAATAATCAAATCCCAATTCTGAATTTGTGGCATAAGTTATATCACAATCATAATTTTTCTTCCTCTCAACTGGATTCATATCTTGCTGAATCAAACCAACGGATAAACCTAAAAAACGATGAACTTGTCCCATCCACTCTGCATCTCTTCTAGCTAAATAATCATTTACAGTAACAACATGAACACCTTTTCCAGTAAGAGCATTTAGAAAACAAGGTAATGTTGCGACAAGAGTTTTTCCCTCTCCAGTCTTCATCTCAGCAATTTGACACTCATTTAAAACCATCCCGCCTATTAACTGAACATCAAAATGTCTCATATCAAGAACACGTTTACTTGCTTCTCTTACAATTCCAAAGGCTTTAGGAAGAAATTCTTCTAGGAGTTCTTTTTGTTTTTTTAAATCTAATTCTGCTGAAATATTTGATTTAAGATTTTGAGTTTCTTTTCTCAGTTCATCATCAGTCAATTGAGAAATTTCTTCTTCTAAAAAATTTATCTCTTCCACTATTGGTTGATAGCGCTTTAACTTTCGTGTATTCGGATCTCCCAACAAAAGTTTTAGCATAAGTCAAAGTCCTTCAAAAATTTATCTTATTACAAACATTATAAATTAGTGCGTTACAACAGAATGAAGAAAACTATTATCTCTTTATTTTATAGAAACGATCGATTAAGGTATTTAGATTGAAGTCACAAAAATAACCTAGCTGACATCACTTTTCAAAAATCTTTTTAATAAATGAAAGAAATATCTCTCATCAAACATGGCAAAGGAGCTTTAGGGTTAAGGGTTTTTGGATTAGGTCCTAATCTTAAACCAACAAATGGATTAATTAAGCTACAAAAATTACTAGATACCAATGCTTTCTGGGCAAAAAATAGAACAATTAATGATCTAAAAAAATGTCTCGCTAACAGTGATGTCGTAATCAGTCTTTGGGTTGGTAAGGAAATAGTTGGTTTTGGCAGAGCTTTAACCGATGGGATTTACCGCGGAGTACTATGGGATATCGTTATAGATCAAAATCATCAAGGCAAAGGTTTTGGCACATTAATTGTAAATAATCTTTTATCTTCAAAAGAAATTAAAAATACAAAAAAAATTATATTTAATGACAACAAATAAAAAATTATTTTATTCTCAATTTGATTTTAAAGAAGTTACTTCTCAAAATTTATTGATTCGTGAAATATAAAGCACTTTGTTTCTAGATAAACAAAATCAAGATACAAATTTACTATAAAGCCATCTTATAAAAGGTCCTAAAATAGGAACTGGTCCAAAAGTTGGTCCGCAAAAATCAAAGTAATCTCTGTGCTCTTTGATTAATCCATTTTCACCAAATAATAAACGAGTAGTACCAGGATAAATAAATTCTTTACCCATAATTTTTAAACCCATTGTCCATTCAACAAATCCACAATCCCCAGTTATGGAAATTGCATGAGTTTCTAAAAAAACATCATCACACCTTTTAACAAGCTTTTCTTGAGCTTTAACATAAGAATCTAAGCCCTCTGTTTCCTGAGTTGGGTCTCTAAAAATAACATTCTCATTATAAAATTCAGCCCATTTTTGTTTTGTTGGCGCTTCCGTACCATAAGGCTTAGTAAATAATCCCTTTAAATCCTCAATAGAAATTACTCTTGTCATTACGAGATGATTATTACTAATACTTTAAGGGATACAAACATTAAAAGCGGATGAAGAGATTCGAACTCTCGACATTCTCCTTGGCAAGGAGATGCTCTACCACTGAGCTACATCCGCATAACTTTTTTATTTTATCTCAAAGAAGGGATCAATGATAAAAATAATTAAATTTTTTCAATTAATTTAAATTTTTAATCAAGGATCCCATCTCAATTGCTTGTAAAGCATAATTCCAACCAAGATTATTTTTAATGCCTGCTCTTTCTAAAGCCTGCTGCATAGTATCAGTAGTTAAAACTCCAAAAATAATTGGAACATTATTTTCATTTGAAACTTGTGAAATCCCTTTGCTAGCCTCAGATATAACTACATCATAGTGGGAAGTTTCACCACGGATCACAGCCCCAAGAGCAATTACAACGTCATAACTCTTTTTTTTCATGAGAGTTTTAGCAGCTATTGGTAATTCGAATGAACCAGGAACCCAAACTACATCTACTTGATTGCTTAATTCAGAAGTATCTAAACCATGTCTTTTTAAACAATCAAGACAACCAGATAGAATTTTATTTGTAATTAAATCATTAAATCTTGCTATTACAATCCCAACTCTTAAAGTAGAGGCATTAGT